>CANSKT010000102.1 GCA_947647555.1 uncultured Peptococcaceae bacterium
TAGAAATTAATGCGGCTCTTTTCTCAAATAGGGGTACCCCTATTTATTAGTTATACGAAGTATAACTAATAAATATCTTTGTTAACTAAAAATGGAGAAGCACTTTTATGTATTATACGATTTTAATATGTATAGCAATTATTATGACGTCATTTGTTGGCGCTGCCTTGTTTATGCGGAAAAAAGTTGCTGCTAAACAAATAATTATGTCTTGTGTAGTTGCTTTGGTGTTGGATATGCTTTTATTTGCTTTTTGGCCAATACCATCATTTTGTTTTGAAAATATTAAAGTAACTGCTCTTGGTAATAGTAATGAAAACTCAAATGGTGAAGATGTTTTTCTTAAAAAAATTCAGTTTCAGGGGGCGTCAATAAAATTTCCAGATGTTGAAAATGGGCAATGGTTTTGGCAAAATGAAACTTATAATTGGTTGCCGCAGTATGGTTCAAGCGACACGATAGAATTGCGGATACCGGTAGGTAAGGTGCGACAAATAGTATTTTCTGGAAATAATTCTTCTGGTTTGGTTGAAGTTTCATTAAATGATTTTTCGCAAACAGTTGATTTATATTCAGAAAAAGCTAAAGATATTGTGATAAATATTCCTGATTCTGAAAATCAGCTTATCTTAAAGAATGAGGTTGCACGCATTTTTAGTTTTTTATTTATTCACCTGATAGTGTTTGTTTTAGCTTGGGGTTTTACGTTGCTTTGGATCAAGAAATTGGCAATGTGGGCAGAAAAATATAAATATGAAGTTGTATTTTGTCTGGCCAGTTTGTTTATGATTATACGTTATGGTCGATATCCCGAAATATATAATCATCAAATATCTTTTTGGTTTAAAAACTATGAGTTTGGCTTTGTAAAGAGAGGCTTGTTTGGCGATTTTTTTACCAATATTATGCCATATTCATCATCGGATAATATAGCTTTAATTAAATTGTTATTATTAGTTGTTTTTTATATTGTATTGACTGTTTCATTGGGTAAGATAATAAGATTTCAAGTTGATGAAAAAATTCGTTGGTTTTTATTACTTTTAATAATTTCTTTACCTAGTACTTTTATTATTATACCTGATGATTTGCGTTTGGATATATTTGTTTTTATAATTTTTGCTATATTATCCTTTTTAATTGCAAATGATTTTGGTGTTTTACTTGTTCCAGTATTGATTTTTAATATGCTACTGATTAATGAAACTAGCTGTACGTTTTTTCTATTACCAGCTTTGGCTATGTTATTGTACAAATGTGTTAAACAAAAGAATAAGAAGTACTATATTGCATTAATTCTTTCTTTGGTTTTTAGTATTAGTGTTTGTGGTAATTTTCTTTTTAGAACAGACCCTTGGTTGGAGTATGATATGTCACAAATACTAAACCATATTCAAAACCATTCTGGATTTGGATTGAGTTCAGTTGCCTTTGGTGCCGAAACGTGGAATATTGGAGAGCAATTAACATATTTATCAAGAATTTTGGCAAATCATTATACGAACATAATGTTATTTTTCTTATCACTAATACCGGCATTTATTTTATTTGGTTGTATTTGGTATTCGTTGTATAAAAAAATTAATATGACATATTCGTCTTTTTCGATATTTCGTAGAATGACCTTGTGGATTTTAATATTATCTCCATTGGGTTCTTTTGTAGCAATGACTATTGCTGAAGATTTTCCTCGATATAGTTCGTTTATGTTTGATGCGATAATAATTACAATGTTATTTTTTATGTATGAGGAAAAAATACAGATAACATATGATGATTTATGTTTAAGAAATAACAAAAAAACATTTAATATTATTCCTGTTGCTGTTTGTGTATTTTATCTTATGTATGGAATGTTTTATGCAAATGCGCGTGGGACGCAATCAGTTGCTGCTTTTCAAAAATTTGCCTTATCTCTATTTAATTTGTATTGAAACAGGTGAGTAAATGGTAAAAAAATTTAGTTATGGAAAATATATTCTTACTATTATTGCATATGGTTTTTTTATTGTTGAGATATTAACTATCTATGCTCATATTAATGTATGTGCTTTTGAACATAATGTTAATGAATTAAAAAATATTTCTTTAAATTATGCGTTGGGAGAATATTTGTATGAAATCGAAAACAGCATAATTGACGAAGAAGATTTATATAGATTGGTTAATATTTCAGGCTGGCTTATAAAAAAAGATAATGATAAATATATGCCTGTTAATGCTGATTTATTATTACTATCAGAAAGCAATTTATATAAAGTTAAAATATATTCAGAGAAAAGAACAGATTTGCATTGTTTAAATCAGTCTAATCCCAACAGCAAGGATTTGTATGTTGGGTGGTTTGGTAAATTTCCAGCAACAACGCTTGAAACAGGTAAATACAAGATTGGTTTTATCCTGTATGATGGTGTTGAGCAGACTATATTAATGACAAATAAGATAATAGAAATTTTATAGAATATTAAATTGTGTACTAAATCTAAAAATTATTATTAAGAAAGTAGGTTATGATATTATGTTATATCAAATGAAAGCGTTAGATTTTGTATTTGAAGATGAGCGAGGTAGTTTGGTACAGCTTGTAAATTCAGGTTATGACCAGGTTAATGTTGTAACTTCCAAAGCGAGAGTGTTGCGTGGTAACCATTACCATAAAAAATCATATGAAGCATTTTATGTAATAAGCGGTAGTGTTGAACTTACCTTAAGTCGTAATGATGAGCAAGAAAAGCTTATTTTTAAAAAAGGTGATTTTTTTCAAATAGAACCATATGTTATACATAGTATGTTTTATCTTGAAGATACTGTTTTGGTTGGTTTATATGATAGGTCTGTTGAAATGGGCAATGGAGAAAAAGACATTTTTTATATTTAGAAATTAATAAATACGAAAAGGATATTTAATTGAGTTTATATACCAGATTTTTTTGTTGTGAAACAGAGGGTCTGGTTTTTTATTTTAAAAATGTAGGAGGTGTTGAAGTATCGAAAAAGTAAAAGAGAAAAAGGAGGTTAAACAAGATATTAATGCAAAGGGTTTTAATAAACCGAAAGAGTTGGTTCAGCGCGGCTTGGACAAGGACGTTGAGCGGATTGGTCAAAATATCCGTGAAGCCGGACAAATAGAACGGCAGGAAGATAAGCAGAACAGTCCATCTGCCTATAGGGTTAATTTTATGTAAAAAGTTTTATATGGTGGGATTTCCGTTCAGGAAAAAACCAAATAAAGGTGAAATGGATTAATACTATGTTGAAAACACTCATCCTGCCATAATCAGTCGGAAGGTCTTTGAAAAAGTGCAGAAATTGCGGCTTGCTAAAGACTCCGGTGGGAAAAAATCGCATAAAAATTATCTGTTAAGTTGTAGAATGTTCTGCGGAGAATGTGGTAGCGTGTTTGAGCGGCGCTTGAATCGAAAAACCGGCAGGGTCGTCTGGGTTTTTCAGCGTCACGATGAAAGAGCGGCGGATTGTCCCATAGACAGAATTGCTGAACTGGAAATATATGAAGCCTTTGTGAGAATATATAACAAGCTGTGGCAAAATGCCAAGGTGGTGCTAAAACCGGCATTGAAGCAGCTGGCTAATTTAAGTGAGGCTATGCTTAGAGATAATCCAGCTATGCTGGAAATAAATAAGGCCATTGCGGATATGGCGGAGCAGGAATATAAATTTAATAAGTTGCAGGCCGTTGGATTGTTAAACGGGGACGCTTGTATTGCTAAGACCAGAAGTATAAACGTCAAACTGCTGGAACTGAGAGCTAAACGTCGTCAGCTACTGGAAAATGAAGAAATTGAAGATTTGAGTGAAATGCTAAGACAGACCAACAAGGAATTGGCAATGGGGCCAGAAAATCTGACGGAGTTTGATGAAAATATCTTTAACACTTTGGTCAAAAAGATAACAGTCGAAGCTAATAATCGACTGAAATTCAGACTTTATGGCGGCATAGAGCTACCGGAGGAAATTTGAAAACGAGGTGTTAGAATGTATAACTGCAGAATACTTTACGGCTATGTAATCCAAAATGGTGAAATGATAGAGGAAACTAAAGAAGCAATAACGGTTAAAAGGATATTTGCCAGCTATTTGGAGGGATTATCTTACCAGACAATAGACGAAATGTTGAATGAGGAGAAAAGTCCTTACAGCCAGGGGGCAACCGAATGGAATAAACATAAGGTAAAACGTCTGCTGGAAAATCCGCGTTATATCGGCGAGAAAGAATATTCGGTCATTATAGAGAAAGAAATCTTTGAAGCCGTGCAGCAGCTTATTCAAAGTAAAACTGCTGGCCATACTTCAAGAAAGGCCAAAGAAGAAATATGGTCATATATAAATAATGAAGAAACAGGTTTAATAGCATACACGCCATCAGCAGAGATTATGAAAATAGATAACGCCATAAACCGGGCTTTGGAAAATGTGAAGCAGCCAGAGGAAATCATAAACCTGATATTACAGGGATTTACAGCAAGATATAACTGCTGTGGTTAAAATGGCTAAAAATTTAAATATGGGGAGCCGAGAAAATTGGAACAGTTAATGGTTAATAGTCAAGCAGGCAGAAGAATTCAAGGTTATACCGGCCAGCAAAAGTGTTGGCAATGAAACCAGTCTGTGGTGGTCTGACAGAATTTTGAGAGCCGCTGCCTACTGTCGGGTAAGTACGGACAGTGAAGATCAGTTGAACAGCTATACAGCGCAAAAAGCTTATTACACTCAAAAAATTGCCGAAAATCCGAATTGGGAAATGGCCGGTATCTTTGCTGGCGAGGGTATCTCTGGCACCAATATGAAAAAACGTAAGGAATTTAATCGTATGATAGCCGCTTGTAAAAGAGGCCGTATGGACCTGATACTGACCAAATCACTCTACTGTTTTGCTAGAAATATGGTGGATTGTCTGGAAACAGTACGTATGCTTAAAGCCAATGGAATCGGGGTGATATTTGAGAAAGAAAACATAAATACCTTAACCCAATCCAGCGAGTTTATGATAACTCTGTTCAGCGGTTTTGCTTAGGCTGAGTCAGAATCCTTAAGTAAAAATGTGGCCTGGGGTAAGCAGAAAAGTATGGAGGCCGGCAACGTGACCTTTCTCTTCCATCAGCTGTTGGGTTATAAAAAGGGAGCGAACGAGCATCCGGAGATAATACCAGAGGAAGCGTAAATCATAAGAAGAATTTACTGCTGCTATCTGAAGGGAGCTAGTTTAAGAAATATAAAGGAGTAATTGGAATCAGACGGAATATTCACAGCTTTGGGAACGCCTAGATGGACGGCAGAATTGGTTCGCAGTATATTAAAGAATGAGAAATATTGCGGTGATATCTTGCTGCAAAAGACCTACATAACCGATTGCATTAGCAAAAAGGTGAAGAAAAATAACGGTGAGAGGCCAATGTACTATATTCAGGATAACCACCCGGTTATTGTGCTAATGGGAATTTACTGTCGGGTACAAGAGGAGATGAGCAGGAGGTCGGGAAAGCGCTGAGTGTTGACAAAAAGCGCTAAAACGGAGCAGGGTAAATACTCCGCCAAATATGCGCTTTCAGAAAGATTATTTTGTGGAGAATGCGGAACGCCATATAAGAGAGTGACTTGGACAATAAGAGGGAAAAAGAAAATAGTCTGGCGTTGCATATCCAGACTGGAATACGGCAAAAAGTTCTGCCATAATTCGCCACCCCTTTAAGAAGCAAAGCTGCATAGAGGGATACTAGCGGCGCTCAATAAATATGCGGCTAATCGAGATGAGCTGTGCAGCACGGCTTATGATTTGATAAGGCTGGCACAAGGAGGTGAAATGGAGGATAAGGTAGTGAGTATTTTATCCCTAAAGCATAAATTAGAAAATATCAGTAGAAAGCAGGCTAAACTGCTGGATATAGTGCTGGATATAGTGCTGGATATAGTGCTGGATATAGTGCTGGAAGATATGGACAATGAATAGTTGGTGGCGGAGTAAAAAAAATTAAAGTAGAAAAAGGAGCAGCTTCAGGAATGGATAAAAACGCTGGAAAATGAGGGCGTGCATAACGCCAATAAGCAATCCCGAATGAAAGAAGTCAAGTATTGGCTAGACGAACAGGAAGTGGATTTAGAGAATATGATGATGTGATAGTCCGAAAAATGATTGAATGGGTTGAGGTGGTGGACGCTGAAACAATAAAGATTAAAATTCGTGATGTTGAGGTGGAGATTGAGCAAACGCTGGTTTAATAAAATCTAACATACAGACAAAGTATTACACTGTTACAAAATGAGTATCTAATCTATTTAGATTAGATACCAAAATTCAAAAAATATATGACTTAGGCTAAGGTGCGTTTAGTAAGAAAAGAAGTTTTGGCTGGACTTGATTTAATTTATGAAAAATGTTAAAATAGTACTGTAAATGTTGAATTGTCAAAGGATTTTAAAATGAGAATATATTTGGATAATTGTTGTTATAACAGATCCTATGATGAGCAATTTCAATTTAGAATAAAGATTGAAACTCAGGCTAAACTTCATATTCAAGATCTGGTCAAAAATGGTCGGTTGGATTTGGTGACATCATATGTACTGGATTATGAAAACGGAAAAAAATCGCTCAGTGCTTAAGAAAAAGACTATTCAGGAATTTATGAACAGCAATGAAGCATATTATGTGGAGAAGGAAAATCATAATCGAGTTGATTCTGTTGCCAGAGAAATAATGCAGATCGGCGTGAAGCAAAAGGATGCGTGGCATTTGGCTTGTGCATTGTTGGCTGATTGTGATTATTTTATTACAACTGATGATCGTTTACTGAAGTACCAAACATCGGATTTGCAGATTGTTATGCCGGTAGAGTCCATTCAAAGAATGGAGGTTGCTGATGATGTATAGTGCCAGTGAAATTATGGATTTGGGATTTGCTTGTTTGGTGGAAATTTTGGTCATTGTTAATGAAGAACATTTTATTGCTGAGGTTAACAGACAAAAATTTGATTACACTGCTTGGCAGCGTGAATATTTTGATAAAATTCCAACGGAAGAATTACAAGCAGATATGGTTAAATTTCTTTCTACCCATGAACATGAAGGTCAGGGAAAAAGGATTTGAAAAATGGCTAAACGACGGTTGGTGTTCTGAACTTTCTTTTTGTAAAGTCTAGAAACAACCGTCTTTTTGTATGCCAAATACCTTATAAATAGGGGGGCGGCATTTTGTATATTAAAATAATGTTGAACATAAATAGTAAAACAGAATAAAATTGAGCGTTAGAAAGGCTAAAAAATCAACTTTTGAACATTCTTGTCCAATTCTGTTTTTCTTGCTGTTTTTTTTAACAGCTCTTCATAACGATTTGGGGTTTTCTGGTCAAGGGTGCTATGTGTACGTTTGTTATTATCGAAGTCAATATAATGATTTATTCGTTCATTAAATTCTCTGTCAGAATGGTAGGGGTATGATATAATTCTTCTTTTTTCATTATAAGAAAATAAAGCTTCTGCCATGACATTATTGTGTGGACTTCCGGAATTAGAAAATGATTGCGTAATGTCATTTTCTTGCAATAATTGGTGGAAACGTTGCGAGGTTTATTGCATATCTATATCACTGTGAAAAATCTATTCAGAT
>CANSKT010000103.1 GCA_947647555.1 uncultured Peptococcaceae bacterium
CGTTTATGAGTTCATTCATGGACGAGGTCAGGGTAAATTCGCAGCTGGGTCAGGTCACGGTTGTGACGCTGATTAAGAAAATTTGAGTGCATATATGGCTGATACTATGGCTGAAAATATGCTTAAAACTAATAATGACATCAACACGGACGCTGAAATTTGGCAGCGTGTGCGCGCCGGCGAGATGAGCGCGCGTGAGCGGCTGGTGGAGGCCAATATGCAGCTGGTTTTCTGGCTGGCGCGGCGGTTTATGGGGCGCGGCTTTGAATGGGACGACCTCTGTCAGATTGGCACCATCGGCTTGCTGAAAGCTATTGATAACTTTCAGCCGGAATATAAAAACCGCTTTTCCACTTATGCGGTGCCGATGATTTTGGGCGAGTTGCGCCGGGCGGTGCGTGATGACAGCTTGCTGCATGTTAGCCGTTCTTATAAGGAGAAAATTGCCAGAATTTTGCAGGCCGCGCAGGAGTTTATTTCTTTGCAGGGTCGGGAGCCGACCATGGCGGAGCTGGCAGATATTTTGCAGCTGCCGCAGGAGCAGATTGTTTTGGCGCTGGAGGCCAATCAGCGGCCGCTTTCTCTGCAAACGCCGATTGCTACGGCTGATGGGCGCGACGATAAGGAAACATCGCTGCTGGAAACAGTGCCGGCGTTGGATAATGAAGATAAATGGGTGCAGAATTTGGCGTTGCAGGAGGCTTTTGCCCGTCTGCCGGCGCGTCTGCGCTATGTTATGGAGGCTCGTTATTATAAGGAACAAACTCAACAGCAGATTGCCACGGCGCTGGGTGTTTCTCAGGTGCAGGTTTCCCGTTTGGAAAAGCAGGCATTGCGTTTGCTGCGCGAGTATTTATAAATTTGAATCTTTCAACTAATCTATCCCAATATAATTCCCAAAGGAAAGCGCATGGCTGGTCGGCAGACTGGCGATGCGCTTTTCCATTTTAAAGGTTTATTGGCACATATTGGCCGGCGCTTGAATAGCATATATTGTAAAACTAAAAGTGGGCGGTTTGAGGGGTGATTTTTGATGAATTTGGCAGATTTAGAGCCAGGTGAAAGCGGCGTTGTGCAAAAACTTTTGCTGACGGGCAGCCAGCGGCGGCGGCTTTTGAATATCGGTTTGCTGCGTAATACTAAGGTACAGTGTCTGGGGCGCAGCCCGGCCGGCGACCCGTCAGCTTATTTAATTCGTGGCGCGGTGATTGCTTTGCGCGCCAAGGATTGCCAGGAAATTATATTGTCTTAAATTACATACTGAAAAGGAGGCAGGCCGATGGGGTTGACAAAGGGCTCGGTGGCCGGCGGTGCGCTTGACGCCGGTTTGGTTATAAAAAAACGGCGCTCACAGGATAGAGTTGTGGCGCTGGCTGGTAATCCGAATGTGGGTAAAAGCACTATCTTTAACGCCCTGACGGGTTTGCACCAGCATACCGGCAACTGGCCGGGCAAAACGGTGGCCAATGCACAGGGCTATTACAGCAATGGTCAGAATTCATATGTTTTGGTGGATATTCCCGGCGCTTATACGTTGCTGGCCAGTTCGGCCGAGGAGGAGGTGGCGCGGGAATTTATCTGTTCCGGTCAGGCCGATGTGGTTGTGGTGGTTTGTAATGCCGCAAGTTTGGAACGTAATCTGAATTTGGTGCTGCAAACGCTGGAGATAACCCGGCGCGTGGTGGTCTGTGTGAACCTGTTGGACGAAGCGCAGGCCAGAGGGTTAAAGCTGGATTTGCCGGCGCTGGAGCGGCTGTTGGGGGTGCCAGTGGTGGGAACGGTTGCCAGCCAGCCGCAGACGCTGGCGGCTTTAAAGCAGGCGATTGACCGGCAGGCCGATGTTGCGCAGTATGTTGACCAGCCAGCGGAACATTCAGTTTGTGATTTGGATTTGTGTACGGTGATATCCGGGCAAACTTCAGAGGAACTGCGTGAGGAACTGATGAGCCTGTTCATGCAGCGCGCCGAGGAGGTTGCCGCTCAGGTGGTGACCGGGCCGGCTGACCATTATCGCCGCAGCTTGGACTGGAAGATAGACCGCCTGTTAACCAGCCGGCTTTGGGGTTATGCGCTGATGCTGCTTCTGCTGGCGGTGGTGTTCTGGCTGACGCTGGTGGGCGCCAATTACCCCTCGGCTTTATTATCAGAAGGTTTTTTCTGGCTGGGTGAGCGGCTGAATGACGGTTTAAGCAGTCTGCATGCGCCGCTTTGGCTGCAAGAACTGTTGGTAAATGGCGTTTGGCGCACTCTGGGTTGGGTAGTTTCTGTCATGCTGCCGCCTATGGCTATTTTCTTCCCCTTGTTTACGCTTTTGGAAGATGTGGGGTATTTGCCGCGTGTGGCTTATAATCTGGATAGGCCGTTTCAAGCCTGTCATGCCTGCGGCAAACAGGCGTTAACGATGTGTATGGGATTTGGCTGTAATGCGGCCGGGGTAATTGGCTGCCGCATAATTGACTCACCACGGGAGCGGCTGCTGGCCATACTTACCAATAATTTTGTGCCCTGTAACGGCCGTTTTCCTACACTTATTGCCCTGATTAGCATGTTTTTTGTCTGGCAGACCGGCATGGCTTCTTCTTGGCTGGCGGCGCTGTTGTTGGTTTTGGTTATCTTGCTGGGCATTGGTTTAACCTTTCTGCTGACCAATCTGCTTTCACGCACAATTTTGCAGGGGGAGGCTTCCAGTTTTGCACTGGAGTTGCCGGCTTATCGGCGGCCGCGTTTGCTTAGCGTCATTGTTCGCTCGGTTTTTGATCGTACACTTTTTGTGTTGGGGCGCGCGGTGGTGGTGGCGGTGCCTTGCGGTCTGCTGATTTGGCTGCTGGCTAATCTGCATTGGGGCGATAGCAGCCTTTTAATGCAACTGGCCAGTTGGCTGGAGCCGCTGGGTCGCTTGTTTGGTCTGGACGGTGTAATTTTGCTGGCTTTTATTCTCGGTTTGCCGGCTAATGAAATTGTTATGCCAATTATGGTGATGTGTTATCTGCAAACTGGCAGTTTGACCGAAATGGCTGATTTGACGGAGTTGCGTCAGCTGTTTGTGGCGAACGGCTGGACCTGGCAAACCGCGGTTTGTACGCTGTTATTTATGCTGCTGCATTGGCCATGTTCCACAACCCTGCTGACGATTAAGCAGGAAACCGGCAGCTGGCGCTGGACGGCACTGGCCTTTGCTTTGCCGACGGTTTGCGGTTTGGTGCTTTGTTTTGTGGCGGCACGTTTGTTAAGTTTGTTTTAAATTGTAAAAACTCCTGCTATCAATAGATTTAGCAGGAGTTTTGTAATTTTCTTTGGTGGAGTACCACCATTCAAATCCGAACCAAAAGCAGCTTCAATATCAGAAAGAGTAATCGTATCAGTTCCGCCCTTAAAGTTATATGTCAGAACCATTTTATCATCAAAAAGATATATCGCATTGATAAAAGTATCAATAATCCTCTTCTGGTATTCCCGAATATTCACATCGCCATACTTAAACTGATTTATCCATTTTACAATCAATTCCTTAGTATAGCGTGGTTTTTGTAATTCAGCCTGTAAAATGCTTATCTCTAAATGCTCTTTCTGGTTTTCCAATTCCTCTAATCTTTTTTTAGTTGATTTTGTTAAAATACCCTGCTGTATTGCATTAAGCATATTTTCAATATTCTTTTCTGTAGCTGCTAATTGCTGTTTCAATGCCGGTATTGTTAAATCCTCTTTATCCTGTAATATAATTAAAGCGTCAGCAATACGGTCTATTTCTCTGTCTTGCAGCACTTTATCAACAGTCAATTTGACTACTATACGCTCAAGCCAATCTTTTTTAACAGCTTTTTTATTGCAGCCTTTTTTACGCTTGGCATTACCGCATTTATAGTAATAATAAGTCTGCCCAGTATGGCTGGTGCCGCTTTCTCCAACCATCATTCGCTCGCATTTGCCACAAAACAATTTAGTAGTTAGCAGAAACTCATTTTCTGTTTTGCTCCTTGCCGGAGCCTTTTTATTTTTCTCTCGCCTCTCCTGTACCCGATAAAATAATTCCTCTGGTACGATAGCCGGTACACCGTCAGGAATGATAATATCCTGATAATGATATTCACCAATATATTTTCGGTTAGCCAGCATAGCGCTGAAGCTGCTCAAAGAAAATGGTTTATTACGCTTGGTTGTCAAACCTCGACTATTCAAATCATCTATAATGGTTCTCATAGTTTCGCCGTCGGCATAGCGAGTGAATATCTCTAAAACGATTGGTGCAGTTATTGGGTCAATATCTAATTTCTGCTCTTTGCCTAAAACATAGCCCAGCGGAATACCGCCGCCGTTATTTTTGCCTTTGAGAGCGTTTTCTCTTTGTCCTCTATGAATTTTCTCGGATAACTCCGCCGAATAATATTCAGCATAGCCCTCCAGCATTGATTCCAGAATGATACCCTCTGGGCCATCGGAGATATTTTCTTTAGCCGAAACCACCTTAACGCCATTCTTTTTCAAAATACGTTTATAATGGGCGCTGTCATATCTATCACGAGAAAATCTGTCCAGTTTCCAAACCAGAACAATATCAAACAATTCTTTGGTGCTGTCTTTTATCATTCTTTGGAACTCTGGCCGGTCGGCAGTTCTGGCAGATAAAGCCCTGTCTATGTAGCTGGTTAGAATAGTAATGCCGTTGTGCTCGGCATATTCTCTACATTCCCTGATTTGTCCTTCAATGCTTTCTTCTCGCTGATTATCTGATGAGTATCTGGCATAGATTACCGCTTTCATTTGTTGCCCTCCAACATTTCAAAATTCTGTGATATGCCCAGACTTTTGCGCAATTCTTTCATTCTTTTGTCTACTTGTTGCATTGAAACACCTCCACATTTAAGTAATTATATTATAACCCTTTTATAAGATGATAACAACTCTTTATGGTGTAAATTTGTAGTAAAAGCGTTTCGATAGAAATGCGTAGCCATTCAAGCTTTGCTTGAATGTTCAAAGGGGTTTGGGGATATTCCCCAAGAGAAAAGCACCAATTTAAGGAATAGGAAATTGGTGCTTTTTTTGTGTTTGGGTACCCAAACACATTGCTTGCTATGTTATTAGCGTTTGCAAATATGCTGTTTGAAAGCCACTATGCGGTAACTAAACTCTGCCAATACAATTCCTCCAATCACATCAGCAATCACGTGTTGTCTAATCGTTAAGGTGCTGATACAAACCGACAGTGCCATCAATAAGGAAAACCATTTATACCATCTTGCTATATCCTTGCGCCTGCGCACTGCAATCCAACACAGCCAGCTGACCAGACAATGAATGGATGGGAACAGGTTGCTTGGCACATCAATCTGATATAAAAAGTTTAACAAGTTGTTCCAAAGGCCATTATCAGCAACAGGTGGGCGAATATTGGTGGTGGGCAGTAAAACAAAGCAGGCAAAACAAATTGCTTTTGCCAGAAAATCAGTGAGAAAAAAACGGTAGGCAAGTTCCCTTTCCTGCCGGGCGCTTAACAGATAGTTAATCGTCCAGAAAATATAACAGCCAAAGTAAATGCTGACTGTCCAGGGTAGGAAAGGCAGCAGTCGATCCAGGCTTGAAGTCCAATCATAGTGCAGCCTGTTTTGTGTAAGCCGGTTTGCGCCATAATAAATTAGTTGATTCCAGCCCAGAGCGGTCAGCGGCAAAAGCAACGTTCGCACTATTTTACTTTTCGGCATTGCCAATCCATTCCCCCAGCTGCACACGCACCTCCTCACCAGCCGCCAGCTTTTGCGCAAGCTCCGGCCGCAATTTAATGCGGTTTTTTTGAAATAAAAGTACAATGGTGGAGCCGGCCAGCTCAAAATGGCCCTTTTCCGCCCCTTTACAAAACCGCTTATTTTGGTATGCGTTAAAAATGCCGCCCACAATCAACGCACCAATTTCCGTCTGCACCACCGGGCCAAAGTTTTCCGTAGTCAGCAGGCTCCAACAGCGGCGGTTCAGTGTGTAAACCGGATAAACAGCGCAAGCCAGCGGCTGCACACTGTGCAGCTCTCCGGCAATATACCGGCATTCTCCCTGATAGCCATTGTCAATATAGCAGTAATGATGATAATCGGAAGCGCACAGCCGAAAAATCAGGCAGTCGCCCTCAACATAGTCCGCCGCCAGTTTTTTGTCCTGCAACAAATCCGCCAGCCGATAAGGCGAACCCTTGATATGAAAGCTGCTGTCGGCCTGAATAGCAAAGGCGCTTAGCCAAGCGTCGCAGGGGCTGATTAAATGCTCTGGCTGCATATCCAACTTTGTAGCCGGCCGGCGGCGAATAAAGAAATCTCGATAAGATTTGAAAGCCTGGCGTTCCTGGTCGCTTAATTGAATTTTATTGCGTCTGGCATACCAACCAATGAACGGCCGGGAATATTTTGAGCAAAGAAAACGTACTGCCAGCTGGTCGGCTTGGTTTTTTAGCAGGCGGCGCAGCAGAAAACGCCCCACTCTGCTGCCATATAAAAAACGCACAGCCAGCGAGTTTGCACTGTTTTTCATAACTTTACCACCAGTATTAAAAACTCCGACAAACCGCAAACCAGCATCGCAATTTGCATCGGCAGCCGGGGCTTTTGCAGCTTGAATGGCAGCAGAAAGGCCAACGCCGTCAGCAGCATTGCGCTTAAAGCAAACAGCGGCAACGGCCAGTTAAACAGCCTGGCCAGCCCCAGCGTCGCCGGAAAAATCAGCGCCGAGCTGGTTACCGGCAACCCCTGATAAAATTCTCTGGCGTTGGAGCTGCCGCTTTGCCGCTCCGCCTCGTCAACATTGAACCAGGCCAGGCGGATTAAAGCGCAAAGCAGATATAATCCGCCCAAAACACAGCTGAAAAAGTTTGCGCCAGCTAGCTGGCAGACAATAAGCGCCGGCAGCACGCCAAAGCAGATTAAGTCGCTCAGGGAGTCAATTTGAATACCAAAACATTTTTCCTGCCTGGTGCGCACCTTGGTGGCCGCCACCCGGCCGTCGAACATATCGCATATGCCGGAAAGCAGCAGGCAGATAAGCGCCGCATAAGGCGAGCCCTGCATCGTCAAAATAATACCGGCAAAGGAAATTAACATTCCCAGGTATGTAAGCAGCACCGTATAATTGTAAAATCCCAACAACATTGTTTAATACCTCCTTAAAGCAGATAAGCAAAAGCGAAGCTGTAAACCAGAATACACCAGGGCTTGGCCAGCAAAATAATCCAGACAAATTTTTTGGCGGACATTCCTGTAAGCCCGGAAAAATAACAGAGAAAATCATCTGGCGCCAGCGGCAGCAAAATGGCTAAAGCCAGCACAACGGTATAGCTTTGGCTGCGGTTCAGCCAGTTTGTCCAGCGTTGATATTTTTTCAGCGGCAGCAGCTGCCGCACCAAACCGGTGCCGAAACGCCTGGCCAGCCAGAAAGCGGCAATGGAGCCGGCGCTGATGCCGATATAGTTACACCAGAAGTTGCCGCTCACACTGAACATACCAGCACCTACGATACTGCCGAAAAAGCCCGGCAGCACCGGCACAATAACCTGAATGGCC
>CANSKT010000104.1 GCA_947647555.1 uncultured Peptococcaceae bacterium
ATATGAAACGCTGGCTATACCAGAATATCATGCCAGCAGAGCCAAAGCCAAATAACATATTTTAATAGCAGAAACGCCAGCCGGTTGCAGCCGACTGGCGTTTAATTTTATTATAGCTGTTTCAAAATCTGCTGGCGGTGCTTTTCAACCTCATGCACAACGCGCTCATAATCAATGCTGCTAAATTCGCCGGATTGATACAAAATCCGGCCGTCCACCATAGTTAACTCCACATCACTGCCCTGCGCCGCATAAACCAGATTATTCAGCAAATCATGACAAGGCTGCATATGCGGTTGGTCAATGTTCAGCATCTGCAAATCCGCGCGCTTGCCAACCTCGATAACGCCGGTGTTGTCGCGCCTCTGCGCACGCGCGCCGTTTATGGTAGCCGCCGCCAAAACCTCGGCCGGCGTAATTACCGTGGGATCTTTGGCCGCCGTTTTGTGCAGCAGAGCCATCAGTTTCATTTCTTCCCAGAGGTTCAGGTTATTATTACTGGCCACGCTGTCCGTCCCCAGCGCCACATTAACTCCGGCTTGCAGCATAGCCGGCACCGGCGCGATACCGCTGGCCAGTTTCAAATTGCTGACCGGGTTATGCGCCACCGTCACACCATGCGTCGCCAGCAGCTTAATATCCTCCGGCTCCACCCAAACCGCATGCGCTACCGTGGTGGGCTGGTCAAAAACACCCAAACCGGCAAAATAAGCCGTCGGCGACTGACCGTTATGCCGCTGCTTACATTCCTCATGCTCCAAATGAGTTTCTGAAAGATGCAGGTTCATATTCAAATTATGCTGCCGGGCAATATCCGCCATAAACCGACAGCGTTCTTCTGAGGTAGTATACTCCGCGTGAATATAGCTGTCTATCAAAATCCGCCCCTCGTCATAACCATGCCATTGCTTAAGCGCCGCCGCCGCGCCGACAAACGGCCGCTCAGACTGCTCATCACCGCCCACCGGAGCCATCAAATCAGCGTTAATCTTGCAGCCAGCCTCATCGGCCGCCCGACAAACAGCCTGCACGTCCATATACATATCCGTGGAGGAGGTAGTTCCAAAGCGCAGAGATTCCGCCAATGCCAGCTGCGTCGCCCAATAAATAGCCTCGCTGGTCAGCTTGGCCTCAAACGGGAAAATACGGGTAAAAAGCCAGTCCTGCAAACTCAAATTTTCCCCATAACCGCGCAACAGAGTCATCGCCAAATGTGTATGCGTGTTAACCAGCCCCGGCAGCAGCAGCTTGCCGCGCCCCATAATCTGGCTTTCATATTCCGCCGCATCATCAGGCGCAGTCTGTCCCAGATAAACGATATCCCGGCCGCGCACACCGACAAAACCCTGTGCCACCTTAAAATCCGGCGTTAAATATTGAATATCCCTGAATAAAACCGATTTCATTTTTCTGCCTCCCCTCGCCTGGCCAAAATGATTTCAGTCAAGCTGAAACAGCATAGCCCACCAGCCGCCGTCCTGCAGCTCCATTTGCAGCTTAAAGCCCTGCTTCTGCATGGCGGCCAGAACTTCCGCCCGGCGATTATCAATAATGCCGGAACAGAAAACCCGACCCTGCTCGGCCAGCAGCCCGGCAAACAGCGGACTCATCGCTATAATCACATCGGCCACAATGTTTACCACAATTATATCATATCCGCTATGGTCAGCACAAGCCTTTAAACGTATCAAAATATCATGATTGTCTAAAATATTACCCCAAAATGTTTGATAACGCTCGGGGGCAATATCATTCAAAGCCGCATTTTCAGCCGCCGCATGTGCAGAATGTTCCTCAATATCCACCGCCGCTGCGGAATTTACCCCCAGCAGCAAACCGCCAATCGACAAGATACCTGTGCCGCAGCCCAAATCCAGCAGCTTTTCCGGCAAACAACCATGCTGCTGCTGATATTCCGTCAAATACTGCTCCAAAAGTTCCAGGCAAAGTCGCGTTGTCTGGTGCTGGCCAGTGCCAAAACTGCCGCCAGGCTCAATCATCAGCAGCAATTCGTCGGCCGCCGGCTGATATTTCTCCCAGCTGGGACAAACCACCAGCCGCTGCCCAACCTTAAACGGCTTATAATACTGCTTCCAGTTGTCTTCCCATTCCTCAGAACTGCGTTGCCGCACCAAAACGTCCAGTTGCCCCCAGTTGGCGTCCGTCCGCTCTGCCAGTTGTTGAATTGCCGACAGCTGCTGCTGCCCCTGCTCATCATCTGCCAAATAAAGCGTAAACATTATCAAATTATCCAGCGCGGCCGCCTGCGCACGCAAACCAGCGTCCGCATAATCAAACGGCGCGTCTTCGGCCTGCAAATAGGCGCGCAATTCCTGCGCCGATTGTACCTGCCAACCGCTGACGCCTAAACGCACAAGTTCGGCGGTGAGCATTTCTGCCCCCACCGAACTTGTAGCTGTCAGGCAAAGTTTAACTTCCTGCCAAATCATCTATAAACCAACCTTTTATTTTTTAATTTTGTTGAAAAAACCCATTGGCTTTTTCTCTTTAACCCGGTTTTTGTTACCAGCAGCGTTATCATTTTTCTTTTCATTGCCGGCCTTGGCAAACTGAAGCAACAAATCTTTCTGTTCTGCCGTCAGATTGCTGGGCGTAGTAACGCTGACCTTAACATTCTGGTCACCCTTACCATAACCACGCAGCTTGGGGAAGCCCCGACCGCGCAGCCGGAAAGAAGTTCCGCTTTGCGTACCCTCCGGAATGGTCAGTTTAACCTTACCCTCCAGCGTTTCCACTTCCACTTCATCACCCAAAGCCGCCTGCACCATACTAATCGGCAAATCGCACAAAATATCATCGCCGTTGCGGCGGAAATATTTATGCGGCTCCACCGTTATAAAGATGTAAAGGTCACCGGCCGGGCCGCCGTTATAACCGCCCTCGCCCTCGCCGGACATGCGCAGACGTGAATCATTATCCACACCGGCCGGAATATTAATTTTAATTTTACGCTGCTTGCGCACCCGTCCATTACCGGAACAGGTTGGACAGGGCGTTTCCACCACGCTGCCGCGGCCGCCACAGCGCGGACAGGGCTTAACCGTTTGAAACTGACCAAAAGGCGTGGTCTGGGTGCTGCTAACCTGACCGCTGCCGCCGCAATAGGAGCAGGTAATGCGTCCCGTGCCGGCTTTAGCGCCACTGCCGCCACAATCCGAACAGTTTTCAGAACGGGTCAGCGGCACCTCTCGCGTGGTGCCCCTGGCCGCTTCTTCAAAACTGACCTTAACGTCCAGACGAACATCATCGCCCTGTCTGGCCATATTCTGGCGGCGTGCGCTGTTACGGCCGCCACCGGAGCCATTAAAGAACATGTCGAAAATATCCCCAAAATCCGCGCCGCCAAAACCACCAAAGCCGCCTGCACCGCCGCCATAAGCGCCGTTCATGCCGTCCGCGCCAAACTGGTCATAGCGCGCGCGCTTTTCCGGGTCAGAAAGCACATCATAGGCTTCGTTGACCTCTTTCATCTTGGCTTCCGCGGTTTTGCTGTCCGGATTTAAGTCAGGGTGATATTTTTTAACCTGCTGCTTATAGGCTTTTTTTATTTCCTCCTCCGACGCGGTTTTCGCCACGCCCAAGGCCGCATAATAATCTTTATTTGCCATATTCCTCAATCCAGCTTAAAGCTTTTATTTTTTTATTTATCATCATCAACAACTTTATAATCAGCGTCAACCACATTATCGTCCGCGTCTGCCGCGCCGGTGGCCGCACCGTCAGCACCAGCCTCGCCGCCGGCTGCCTGCTGTGCCTGGGCTTCTGCCGCCGCCTGCTGATAAAGTTTCTCGCTCACCTTATAGAACGCCTGAGAAAGCGCCTCCAGCTTGCTCTTAATATCCTCGGTATCGTCGCCTTTCAGGGCTTCGTTCAATTCTTCCTTGGCCTTTTCAATAGCCTCTTTTTCTTCCGCGGTAACCTTATCGCCCAAATCTTTCAGCGCCTTATCAGTCTGATAAATCATGGAATCAGCCTGATTACGAACCTCCACAGCCTGACGACGTTTTTCGTCTTCCTCTTTATACTGTTCCGCCTCTTTTACCATACGGTCAATTTCTGCATCGCTGAAGCCGTTGCTGCCGGAAATGGTGATATCCTGCTGCTTGCCGGTGCCCAAATCCTTGGCGCTAACATGCACAATACCGTTGGTATCAATATCAAAGCTGACCTCAATCTGCGGAATACCGCGCGGAGCCGGAGCAATGCCGGACAAAGTAAAGCGGCCCAGAGATTTATTATCCGCTGCCATTTCGCGCTCGCCCTGCAAAACATGAACCTCAACCGAGGGCTGATTATCCGCTGCCGTTGAATAAATCTGTGACTTGCTCACCGGAATGGTGGTGTTGCGGTCAATAATCTTGCTGAATACGCCGTTCAGGGTTTCAATACCCAAAGACAGAGGTGTTACGTCAGCCAGAACAATATCCTTAACTTCTTTATTCAAAATACCGCCCTGAATAGCCGCGCCCAAAGCCACGCACTCGTCCGGATTAATGCCCTTGTGTGGGTCTTTGCCAATCAGCTTGCGGATTTCGTCCTGCACAGCCGGGATACGAGTGGAACCGCCCACCAGCAACACGCGATCAACGTCAGAAGCAGAAATGCCGGCGTCGCTCAATGCCTGTCTGGTCGGCCCCATGGTTTTCTCCACCAGGTCAGCCGTCAACTCGTCAAATTTAGCGCGAGTCAGAGTGATATCCAAATGTTTGGGACCGTTCTGGTCAGCTGTGATAAAAGGCAGGTTGATATTGCTGGTCAAAACGCCAGAAAGTTCAATTTTAGCCTTTTCAGCAGCCTCACGCAGGCGCTGCATCGCCATTTTATCGTTAGCCAGGTCAATACCTTCGGTCTTTTTGAACTCGGCCAGCATATAATCAACAATCTTCTTATCAAAATCATCGCCGCCCAGGAAGTTGTTGCCGGAAGTAGCCAGAACCTGGAAAATGCCATCACCAATTTCCAGCAGAGAAACGTCAAAGGTGCCGCCGCCCAGGTCAAAAACCAGCACTTTCTGCTCATCAGCCTTATCCAGGCCATAAGCCAGCGCAGCCGCAGTCGGCTCGTTGATAATACGCATAACCTCCAAACCGGCAATTTTGCCAGCGTCTTTGGTAGCCTGACGTTGCGCGTCAGAGAAATAAGCCGGAACCGTGATAACCGCCTGGCTAACCGGCTCGCCCAGATAAGCCTCCGCGTCCTCTTTCAGCTTGCGCAGCACAAAAGCGGAAATTTCCTGCGGCGTATAGTTTTTATCGTCAATTTTAACCTCGTATTTTTTACCCATATGACGTTTGATAGACATTACAGTATGGTCCGGCTTGGTAATCGCCTGACGCTTGGCCACCTGACCAATCAGACGCTCGCCATTGTTAAAGCCCACCACAGAGGGGGTTGTTCTGGCGCCCTCCGGATTTGGAATAACGACGGCTTCGCCGCCCTCCATTACTGCCACACAGCTATTAGTTGTACCTAAGTCGATACCAATAATTTTACCCATGATTAAGTTTCCTCCTGATATTTAATATAATAGTATAATAATATAAACTTTTTAATTTGCAGACTGATAAGCGTTTAGCAACGGTCTGCTTACTTTGCGCCCACGTGAACCATCGACGCTCTTAAAATCTTATCACCGATACGATAACCGGGCTGAATTTCCTGCGTCACCTTGCCAACCATAGCATCGTCTTCCACCATAGTCTGGCCAACAGCCTCGTGCCAGTTGGGGTCAAAATCCTCGCCCAAAGCAGGTATCCGCTCCACACCCTTGGAGGCCAGCAACTCCGCCAGCTGTCGGGCAATCATCTCCACCCCGGCCAGATGACCGGCGTCCGCCTCACTGGCTTTAAGCGCCTGCATAGCCCGGCCAAAATTATCAATCACCGGCAAAAGCTCACCACAGAACATGGCATTGAAATTTTTCTGCCAATCCTCTTTTTCGGCTCTGGTGCGGCGGCGGAAATTGTCAAAATCAGCCTGCAAACGCGCCAACTGATTATTCAAATTCTGCTTGGCAACCTCCAGACTTTTGTTAGCGTTTTCCAACTCCGCATAGGCAGCCGCCAGACGTGCCATAGCCTCCTCCGGCTTAGGTTCTTCCTCGTCTTCCAACTGCTCCTCCGCGGCGTTTTCCGCTTCTTCAGCCACATTTACATTGTTTTCTGCTGCGTTATTTTCATCAACCGCAATTTCACTGTTCAGACCAGCCTCCATATTCTGTTCCGCCGTCTGTTTTTCTTTCTTCATAAAAATTCACCTCTGTTATTTATCTGCGCCATGACCGCCGCCTTTTCGGCTAACCAGGCTCCCCACCTGCTCCACCAGCGCAATAATCTTGGGATACGGCATTCTGGTTGGCCCCAAAACGCCAATACTGCCCACCTTTTCACCATTAACATAAAAAGGAGTCGTCACCATACTGCAAGCCGACATACCACGGGAACTCAATTCATCGCCAATATAAACCACTGTTCCCTGCCGCTGCTGTGAGGCCATCAAAAGCAGTTCTTTAACAACCGCGTCCGTTTCCAAAACTGTAAAAAGTTCACGCACGGTATCCACATCATGAAACTCCGGCTGCTTAAGCAAATTCAGCGTTCCCTGAATTAACATTTTACCGCCGGCATCTTCCTCGCTATAATCCAAAAGCAGCTGCTGCATCAAAGCAAGCGCCTGTTGCAAACGCGATTGCTGTTGCAAAAGCTGATGCGCAATTTCTGAAGTAAGACAATCCAAAACCTGAGCAAATGACAGACCCAAAAGCCGCTCCTGCAACAAAGCCTCCGCCTCCGCCAGACTGTCATCTGAAATCTCGGCCGGCAGCCGCACAATTTTATTATGAATTTTGCCGTCATCGGTTATCATAATAGCCAAAAGCTGATTATCATTCAAACGCACCAGCTTTAAACGCTCCAAAACGCAGGCTTCCAGCTTGGGCTTCATCAACATGGCCGTATAATTAGTCATGCAGGAAAGCAGTTTGCAACTCTGCTGAAAAAGCTGCTCCATCTCCTCCGTACAGTTGCGGAAAAAATCCGTAACCTGCTGCTGTTCTTCATCAGAAAGCAATTTTTCTTCCGGTTCCATCAAATTATCCACATAATAGCGATATCCCTTATCCGATGGCACCCGGCCGGCAGAAGCGTGGGGCTGCATAATAAAGCCCATCTCCTCCAGGTCAGACATTTCATTACGAATAGTCGCCGGAGAAACGCCCAAACCATATTTTTTGGCAATCGTCCGGGAGCCCACCGGCTCGCCCACATCAACGTAATCCCGAATTAAAGTATGCAAAATCTGCTTTTTTCGTTCATCCATCAGGCTTCCTCCTTTGCATTTTGGTTTCGCGTTTTTTGTTAGCACTCTAACCTATCGAGTGCTAATAATAGAATAGCACCATACCCTGAATTTGTCAATATCCAAAGGCAAGTTTTTTTTATTTTCTATATATATTATATCTCTATATCCGCAGCCCCACCAGCCTTTGGC
>CANSKT010000105.1 GCA_947647555.1 uncultured Peptococcaceae bacterium
CTATGCTGTTGCTGGTTGTGGTGGTTATGTTATGCAGTGCAAACCTGGTTGGTCTTTGGCTGGCAATATAGAAAATGGAATTTTCATGCTCTTTCATGTTAACATATATTTGTGCACTAATAGAACGCCAAGGCGTTAGACCGCTAGATGCACATTGACTTTGAATGTTATATTCCGCCGCTTTTTTCCATATTTCTTCTGCTGAAAGCGGTACGCCAGCTTGCTTTAATGTTGCTTCGGCAAGCTGCAAAAAAGTGTAAGCCATTTCCATATTTCTCCTTTGCCAGGTCAGTTTCTGCATTGTGTTTAATAAGCAAGCCGGCATGTTGGCACAGCTGCTATTATTTTGCTATCAATTTACCTTTAGGAATTTCAAAAAGCAAGTGTTTATGCGGCTTTCAGTCTGCCCATATCCACTTTTTCATCATTCCCACTCAAGTGCCAGACCTTGATTTTTCATAATAAAACGCACTTAAAGTTCGTTTTTAGTACAAATAATCCAGATAATCTAGCTATTTTATATGGTTCAGAAAGTTTTTGTAGCCACTTTGTAGCCACGCATTTTTGTATAAAATTAATTATTTGCTTCATATCCTTCTTTAAAAGAATCAACATATTCTTCTGGAATAGTTTGTATAACATCTTGAAAATTTGAGGTTATATGAACATCATCATAACATTTAAAATTGTGTTCGCTAATTAAATAATCAACAAATTCATTGCAATTTATTCTATTTGAATCTCTTAAAGCATTTTTCAATCCGGCACTTATGTTTAATGTATTTTTTATTCTTACTCTTCTTGCATCTGTATAGGAACCTCGTTTTTCGTTATCCTCATTTGTTATTATAGCATTTTTACTGTTGCATATAAATCCTATTGAATAATATTTTTCTTTATCACTACTAAATGATAATTGATTATCTTTTCCGAAAACTAGTTTATGCATTTATGCTTCCTCCTTAATTATAAATTAATTCGACAATAAGTCTATCATCTTTTTGCTTGATTTTATTTTGCTTATAAATTCTTTTATTGTTAATGGTACTATATCAACATTATATCGACTTTTAGAAAATTCTGTCATATATATAGTATCTGGGTGAATTGAGGGTGCAACGAATACCGAAAAAACAATTTTATTTGCATATTTATTTATAGCCTCCTGTAAATGTCTTGTTATTGCTGGAATTTCATTTACAGCTTGACTTTTAGCTTGCATTAAAGTGACTTCAACTAAAGGGTTGCTATCTTGGTCAAAGCACTCAATATCCGCTAATCCACCTGATGCTGTAAATGTAGGTAAACCTTCATCATCAATATGATAATTGGGATATACATATAAGTTATTAAAATGCTGTTTTAATGCAATGCTTGTTAAAAACTCCAGACGAGTTGGTTTATCAATGATTTTAAGAACATTATTTTTACTTTCAGCTTTTCCGCAGGCAATATTTAATTCTTTTATAATATCTTCTTTGCTATATTCTTTTGCCCAACGAGATAATGTTCTAATTTTTATATCATCAGTTATGTCTTTTTCTATAACTTTTGTAGTCAGAATGTTACTGTCTATTTCTCCCATATATTGGAAATAGGCATATTTTGTTTGGTAAATGTTATAGTGATAATAATTTTCTAATATGTAATTAATCTTATTAATTTCGAAAGAGTTAAAATCTAAAAAACGACCGTTGCCTCGTAAAGATATGATACCGGTAATACGCATCTTTCTTATAAATTCGTCAATAACTTCACCTGTTATGTAACTCATTTTGAAACGGTTGCGTTGTTCAGCGGTAGCGCCTAATATATTTAAACAATGCTCATATATAATCTCATCACTGTAATTGTAGCCATAAGTTTGGCGTATTCCCTTTATTTTGTGATATAATGCTGCTGCGTTATTATCTGGCCAGCAAATTACAAGTGAAAGCTCTTTTCTAAATAGCCCTGCATTATTTTCGGTTTTGTCACTTTTAAGTAGGCTTATTACTTTTAATAAAAGTGGAAGAATAGCGTTAGAATTCGCATTTTTACGAAAGGGGTTGTTGGTTTGGTATTTCATTAAGGCATTAAGAAATACACTTCTGATTTTTTCGTTATTTTTAGGCGTTTCATTTAACGCATCAACAAGCATATGTCCTGTTGTTGAAATTGTAATTGGTTTATTCATTTCATAGTAAATAAAGCCCAGTTCCATTGGTAGTTTATACCAAGTATCAAATCTCGAAGGCCAACCTTTAGCAAAGCCAGCTTCTTTGTGATTTTGTGGGCTGTTAGCCATTATCTCTTTTGCATCTGATATTGTGAATAGATTGTCGCTTTGTAAAGTATGTTTTAATCTTGGTGTTCTGTTAATATAGAGTGGACAGTATACTTTATTTATGATAAGATTTATGGCTATTTGTTCAATTATCGTTTCATCTAATAATTGCCCCTCATATGGCAAAACATAGTTTAAGAAATTGGCAATTCTTTCTGGATTGCGCATTGTGGTTGAAAATAATAATGGTTTGAACTCTGCTTTCCTCTCTCTTGCCATTTTTATCACCTTAATAGTTTTTTACTAAAACTTCGTATGAGTCTTTTTCTGTATTATCGTGATAGCTTATATAATTGCTTTGTATACGTACAATGTTATATTTCTGTGCCCATTTGTTAAAAGTACCATTATATCTTGTTCTGTGCCATAATATATTGGAAACTGCAAAGCGAATACTTTTTTCGTTTAATTCATCAAGAAAATCAATTAACCTTATTTCGCAGTCTTCGTTCCAGAGCTTATTATACTCACTAAAGGTAATCAAATAGGGGGGATCTAAATATATAAAATCATCAGATTTTGGTTTAATGTCATTTATAAAATGTTATTTTTCTGTTGTTTGTATATTGAAAATAGGATTTTAAAGCATTAGCCACATTTTTATTAAAATCAACATTGCCAACAGGCAGATTAAAATTGCCTTTTGAATTAAAGCGTAGCATACGATTAAAGCCATATATTAATAAAATATACAAAAGCATCATATCGGTTTTATTTTTATTGAAATCAGTTCTTAATCGAAGATAGGCATCTTTGTTGTATCTAGCAAAATATGTTTTGATAAAATTTTTTCTATATTCGATAGGCACATCTTTATCCATATATGTTGCAGAAAGGTGATACTTTTCAATAATGCTTTTCAATTCGTTCCAAAAAACATCCTGTTTATTAGTATATGATAACAGAAATTTGTGTAGTTGTATCATATAGGTATCAATATCGTTTAATAAATATTCATTAGCATTTACATTTAAAAAAACACTGCCACCACCGCAGAACGGCTCTATAAATCTATTTATGTTTTGAGGAAAATGTTTTTTTAATTGTGGTAAAAGCTTAAATTTATCGCCCACATAAAAAAAAGGAGAACGATTAAGCATTTCTTTGTCCTTGTCTTGCATTTTAATCACCTACTTTAACAATAAAAATGAATTCCTTATGGTTTGAGAAAGTTGTTTTGCCTGTATTGAAATATTGATGAGGTTTTTCGAAAATTTGTAAAGAACCTTTATAGTTTAAAATAGCCTGAATTTCTTCAAGTGCTAGTTTATTTTTTGAGGAAGAACTTTTGGATTTGTATGTATTGTTGTATGAAACCACAATATAATGGCAATTCAAACTTTCAATTAGGTCATTAAATGCTATTACGGCATTGCTCCGGCAATACTCGCTCATATTTATAGGTGTAGGTTTCAATGCTTCGCCATATAATTGGGGTTTTTCCCAACAGGCTAAATTTTCTAATACGTGATAAAAGCGGCTATACTGTCTTGAATTATAAGGAGGATCTATATATACGATATCACATTTGAGATTTTTAGCAAGATTATTTGCATCGCATCTGCTTATAATAATATTTTTATCTTTTGTATCATATGGAATTATTAAATCAAATACAAATCTGTCAATAATATCTTTTCCTTTAATATAGGCATCATAATGTCCAACGGTATTAGCTACTTTATCTGCGGAATACAGAAGAGAGGCAATTAAAATATTTCGCTCTTTTTCGTTAATTTCTGTTGATAAGAAGTCAATATTTTCTCTTATATAGCCAATTATCTTAGCATCATTATAAGAAAAAAATTTATTTCCATACCATTGAGAGCAATAATTATCTGATATGCTTTGTATGTTTATTTTATTGTATAGAGATTTAATGTTTTCAAGTTTTTCTATATTGTAAGGTTTATTATCAAAAAAAGCTTTATATATAATTTCATTTGAGTATAAAAAATCATTTATAATCAAAGAAGTTACTTTATTCAATATGGAGTAAGAAATTATACCAGTACCTGCAAATATATCACAAAATGAACTGCCTTGACAATTGTTAGTGATTAAATTTGTAATCCAATCAGATAGTTTATATTTACTGCCAGTGTATCTTCTGTTCCATATCTGGTATCCCAATGTACTTACTCCAATCCAATTTTTTGCTAATATTGTATTTGATATGTTTTTATCTGTCTATATATAGTAATATGAAACAAATTGTAATCATAGATATTATATCACAGTTTATATATCATTACAATATTTTCATATATATATTTTTTAGAAAAAGTACCTGCTGATTTTGCAGTTTAGATATTACCCTACACGCTTATAAAAAATGAGCCTCTAAAAGCCTTATATAGTGCGGCTTCCGGAGGCTCTAAATGCGTACAAATGGGAGTGAGCTTTATTATATCTCAGTCTGTCTGTAATGTGAATTTGGTTCTTTGGGGTATACAGGGGAGGTATGGTTAAGCAGGTCATTCAGCAATTCTTGAACCAAATCTGGCGATTGGCGTTGGGCTTTTATGAAATCCTTTGTTTGCTCCTGCAAATCCTTATATCTTTTCTTCCAGATTTCCGAATCACGTTTGGCAGATTGTAAATCTCGTTGCAAATTCTTAACCTTGCTTTCAGCTAACAAGTTATTTTTAGTAAGCTGTTTTAGCTGGGCAATCTCTTGCTGGGATAATTCAATCTTGCCTAACAGATTTTTCTTGCCCATACTGTCAATATCAGCAAAGCTGGCGGCAATAGCTTTATGCGCCTTTGTTTTTTGCTCAATTTTATGTAGAGCATTGGTCTTTCTTTCAATCAGTCCGTCCGTCCAAAACCTTTAGGCGTTCCTGTTCTTGAGCAACTTTGAACTGGGTAACGGTTAGATGTTCTTCAGACGAACCACGTTCGCCTCGCTCAACATCATCATAACCAGCGGCACGCATAGCATTGAAAAAATCATCTTGCAGTATGCTGTATGATTTACGCAGTACTGGCTTGCCGTTCTTTTGCAGAATAGGCTGACCGTTTTCGTCAAGGGCAGGGTGGGACTGTCATTTCTTGCTGCTACTGACTTGAGTAATGGTTTCCTTAACTGTGCCTATCAGTGATTTATCTTTGCTGCGTTTTGTCCAGAGAATTTGCTTTTCTACAACTGGGATATAAACGACGTGCAGGTGATAGTGGTAAACATCTTGGCCTAACGCCTCGGACATTGCACTGTTGTGCTCATCAGCGTGCATTACAGCTGACAAAATAATTATCATTCTTCACAAGATTGTTCAATTCTTTGTACTATTTCACTGGGACGCATATTTAGTGCAGCGGCCAGCCGCTATAGTGTTTCCTGAGTTGGTTTTCGTTCTCTGCGTTCAATAGCGCTTAAATGTGTGCGAGCAATGTTACACATTTGTTGATATTGACGAATAAATATGATAAAATAATTATAATTAAAATATTATAAACATGATGAGGGTTTCAACATGGGTTGTCTTGTGGTATTTCTTCTTTTTATTGCTCTGTATACTATGATTGGTAATGCTGCTATATTTATTTTTATAGCAATCATCGTCCATAATCGTCATAAAATGAATATTAGTTACTTTCGCACAGGGAATGTATATATACTGTGTACAGTTCCATCTCCCGAATCATCATAAGATACTGTTATAATACACTGGTAGTATTTTTTTTCATATTTAATTAAATACATATAAGTTTTATGGCGGCGATACCATGGCATGACATCCCAGTTTAAACTCTTTTCGATTTTATATGGCTTGCCTAATTCTGTATACAACAAATCATCTTCACTCATTCCTTTATAGGGGGCAACTCCTTTGAGACTTTCTCGTTTGCGTATATCGTAATCCTCGTTAACCTCGTTTATAAATTGTTCCATATCGGAAGCCAGATTGTCCGATACATTTGAAAAATTGTGTGGGTAAACTGTTTCCAAATCTTCTTTAAGTGATTTTAAAACATCAATATTATCTGAAGGATATTCCATTCGCGCTCTAATATATGTACGTAATTTGTAAATATCATAGCTATCAACAGAATCAAAAACGAAATCCGAAGGTAGAGATTCTAATAATTCAAGCGATTCATTATATTGATTTGATTCAACATATGCAATAGCAGTCTGAAAAGTTTCTATATTTTTTTGCTGACGATAATTAGCATAGTTTGTTATTAGAATGTATATGCTAACAACAAAAATTGTTCCTATTATTAATATACCAAGAGCAATGAGGAAAAAATTCTTTTTATTAATTATTTGGTTATATAGGTCAATTATCTTAATGATAGTTTTACGGATAATTGCAATTAAGGGTATGGCAAAGACAATATACCAACAATTGAGAGCAGCACACACAAATAACATTACTCCAAAAGTCAACATAACGGCTTTAACAAAATCATTGAAAACTGTCGACGCAAGTCCAATAACTATAACAGCAATAATAACTAAAGAAAATGATTGACCAATTGTTAACATTTTAATATTACTTCCTTATTGTTCTCTAACTTATAACATTTCAGCAAATTAAAATACACTAGTTTTTTTCAACAAAATAGCTTACTTGTCATTCCCACTCCGCGTGTTTTTTTGTTGTTCTTAACTTAAGTAGTGCGCAAATAAACATTATTCCTTACTTTAATTCAATCGTTTATTATGGTTTGTTGATTTAAGATGTCAATAAATATCTATTTATTAGATAATTCTGTAAAATACAATTTATAAATTGAGTCTTATTTCTTATGTTTACTGATTTTTTATTTCTAAATCATAATAAAAAGCATAGTAGTCTATATATCTTTTTAATTTTGTTGGCATACCAATATATAAAAATTTTTTTAACATTGAAATATAAAGTATTAATATTACTATTAATATTGGTAT
>CANSKT010000106.1 GCA_947647555.1 uncultured Peptococcaceae bacterium
CGGCATTATTGTAATGCTGCATCGTTCCTTGGGACTTACGGCCAGGCAAAAGCTGGTTTTGCAATTTATCTTCGCTTTCGCTTTTATTTATCTGGCGGAAATGCTTTTGGGGCGCGGTACGGATATCATTTTTCCAATAACCGGCTATAAATTGGAGTTGGGCTGGGTCTATTATCCGCTTTTGGCAACTTATATGGTTTTTATTGTCAATGCAGTAAACTTGACGGACGGTTTGGACGGTCTGGCTAGCGGTATCAGTTTTTTTGTGTTGCTGGGTTATTTACTGATTTGTTTAACAGCGGTTCTGCAATCGCCCGTTGTTGGTTTGGATTATCAGGCGCTGGCGATGTCGGCCGCGGCGTTGGCCGGCGGCTTGCTGGGCTTTTTGGTTTATAATATATATCCGGCTAAGGTTTTTATGGGGGACACGGGTTCTCTGGCTTTGGGCGCTGCGGTTTTTGCTTTGGCTATACTCACTAAAACTGAGGTTGTTTTCCTGCTGTTGGGTTTGGTGTTCATTGTAGAAGCGCTGTCTGTGGTTATTCAGGTTTTCAGCTTTAAGGTTTTCGGCCGTCGGGTCTTCAAAATGAGCCCTTTACATCATCATTTTGAGATGTGCGGCTGGAGCGAGGTGCGTATTGTGCGTACGTTTTGGCTGGTATCTGCTTTGACGGTGCTGCTTGGTCTGTTGGTTTTGGCGATAAGCTAGGCATAAAATATTTTATAAAAGAGTAAGCTTTAGGGAATGTATAAAGTAGGGAGAAATGCCAGATGTTAGAAATTTTGCAGGATTTGCGTAATAAAAAGGTGTTGGTGATTGGCGCCGGGTTATCCGGCCAGGCAGCTGCGGTTTTTTTAGCGGCTAAAGGAGCGGTTGTAACTTTAACTGATAACAAAACTGTCGCTGATTTGGACGGTCTGGTTGCCATAGCTGGGGTGGACTTAAAGCTGGGCGGTATGCCGGTTGGTACAGAAGCCGCCAGCTATCAGCTGGCAGTAATCAGCCCGGGGGTGCCGCTGGATATCCCAACTGTACAGTCGCTGACGCAGGCTGGCGTGCCGCTGCTGGGTGAGTTAGAATTGGCCTATCAGTTCAGTCATAATCCTTTTTTTGCCATAACCGGTACTAATGGCAAAACCACCACTACCACCCTGCTTGGCTACATATTGCAGCAGGCCGGGCGGCATTGTCTGATTGGCGGCAACATTGGTACGCCATTGGTTAATTCGGTGGAAACCTTGCCGGCAGATGCCTGTATCGTGGCGGAACTTTCCAGTTTTCAATTGGAAACAGCGCAGGAATTTAAGGCGCATATTGGCGCTTTTTTGAACCTGACGCCAGACCACTTGTATCGGCATGGTACGATGTCTAACTATGGAGCGATAAAAGCCAAAATTTTTGCTAACCAAAGTCAGCAGGATTTTGCTGTTTTGAATTATGATGATGAACAGGTGCGCGCTTATGCGGACAATTTGAGTGGAACAGTGGTGTTCTTCAGCAGAAAGGCTGATTTGCCGCAGGGTATGCTGGCGCTTAACGGTCGCCTGCTTTGGCGTTGGCATGGGCAGGAAATTGATTTGATGTCGGTTGACGAGGTTTTGATTAAAGGGCCGCATAATTTGGAAAATGCACTGGCTGCGGCGGCTATGACGTTGCTGGCTGGGGTGGAGCCAAGTCAGGTTTGCCGGGCGCTGCAAAGTTTTCCGGGTGTGGAACATCGTCAGGAACCATTGGGCGAGATTAATGGCGTACTTTATGTTAACGATTCTAAAGGCACTAATCCTGATTCCACGATTATGGCGTTACGTGCCTGTACGCGGCCGACGGTGCTGATTTTGGGCGGTTACGAAAAAAATTCTGATTTTACGCCGCTGTTGCCTTTAATCAAGGAAAAGGTAAAGCAAATCATTTTGGTGGGGCAGACGGCGGATAGAATTGCAGAAACCCTGACGCAGGGCGGTTTTACGGCTTATCAGAATGCCGGCATGGATTTTAAACGCTGCGTGGAGATGGCGGCGGCGGCGGCCGAGCCGGGCGATGAGGTTTTGCTTTCACCGGCCAGCGCCAGTTGGGGTATGTTTAATAATTTTGAAGAACGCGGCTGCTATTTTAAGGAGTTAGTTAACCAAATGCGGACGAATAAGGCGTAACTTTAGATAATATTACCAATTCTGGTATAAACGGGCGTTCTTTAGCATAATTTTTAGACAGTTCGGTCTGGAATATGGGGAGGGCTTTTTGTTACAATATTAGTAAAGAATTATTGGCACATTTTTTTATTCTTTGAAATTTCACATCATATGGAGAGGAGGGCAAGGCTTGGCCAAAAAAAGAGGAAGAATTGATTACTGGCTGTTTTTGATTGTATTTATTCTGGTCTGCATTGGTTTGGTTATGGTGCTCTCGTCCAGCCAATATGTGGCGGCCAACGATAAGGGCGATGCTTATTATTACCTGAAGCGTCAGCTGATTAACGGGGCGCTGGGTCTGGTGGCTATGTTTCTGGCTGTTAATCTTGATTACCGCGTTTATGGCCGTCTGCATACGCTCATCTTCTGGACCGGCGTGGTGCTGATGACGATTGGTATGTTTACCAGTATGGGCGATACCGGCGGCGAGGGCGAAGGCTCTAAACGCTGGTTGGTGATTGCCGGCGTACGTTTTCAGCCCTCCGACGTGATGAAACTCTCCATGCTGGTGCAGGTGGCCTATATGCTCTCCATTCGTAAAAAGCCTTTCAAAAATTTTGTGCATGATTTTTTGCCCTATATTTTTTATACCGGCTTCTGCTGTGGTCTGGTTGCAGTTATGGACTTGGGAACCGGTATTGTTATGGGTATTACATTGATGCTGCTGTTCCTGATTGTGGGCGTACCCAAGCGGCATTTGCTGGCTTTAATGAGCGCGGCGCTTGGCGCTGTTGCCGTTTTAATTATCTGGAAACCGTACCGTATGCAACGCTTAACCAGCTTTTTAGACCCATGGGCCGATTATTATGGTAAGGGCTATCAGGTTATTCAATCACTGCTGGCCATTGGTTCCGGCGGTTTAATGGGTGTGGGACTGGGCAATGGCGGCGCTAAATGGTATTATTTGCCTGAGCGTCATACCGATTTTATCTTTTCTACTTTGGTGGAGGAGGGCGGTTTTCTGGCCGGTATAGTGGTTTTGCTGTTGTTTTTGGCTTTTACCTGGCGAGGGCTTACGATTGCGCTTAAGGTCAACGATTACTTTGGCAGTTTGCTGGCAACCGGTTTAACGCTGATAATTGGCGTGCAGGCGCTGGTAAATATCGCGATTGCGTTAAGTCTGATGCCGGTAACCGGTATTACACTTCCCTTTATCAGCTATGGCGGTACTTCGCTGGTTATTTCTCTGGCGGCGGTGGGCGTGCTGCTTAATATCTCGCGACATGCCAAGCTGGAAAAATAATCTGGAGTTTTTAACAAAACGTCCGATAATAAAAAAACCTATATGGAAACGGGTTGATTATTATGAATGTAATGCTTAGTGGCGGCGGCACCGGCGGTCATATTTATCCGGCTTTGGCTGTGGCCGAGGCACTACGGCAACAATATCCTGACTCCACGTTGATTTATGTTGGTAATGCAGATGGCATGGAGCATACGTTGGCCGAAGAAGCTGGTTATCAGTTTATTCCGGTGAGTGTGGCCGGATTTAAAAAACGTGGATTGTTGCATGTTCTGCCGGTTTTATATAAGAACTGGCAGGGGTTGCGACAGGCTAAAGCGCTTTTGCGGAAATTTCGCCCGGATTTAGTTATCGGCACAGGCGGTTATGCCTGTGGGCCGCTGCTTTTGGAGGCGGCGCGGCTGCATATTCCAACACTTTTGCATGAGCAGAATGCTATTATGGGCAAAACCAATAAAATTTTAAGCCGCTATGTTAACAAAATTTGTCTGACCTTTCCGATTGCCGATTTGCCGGCAGCGGTAACCGCCAAAACTGTGCTGACCGGTTTACCGGTGCGTCAGGCAATTTTACAGACAGAAGCCGCAGCCGCCAGAAAATGGCTGGGTCTGGCAGATGATAAGCCGGTTTTGCTGCTAACAGGCGGCAGCCAGGGGGCGCGGCACCTAAATCAGGCTTTGGCGGAACTTTGGCCGGAACTTTTGGCGGCTGGTGTTCAGATTGTGCATATCACTGGCGAGAAGCTTTTTGCTGAAACAGCAGAGCAGGCTAAAAAACTGGGGTTGTCGGTTATGACGGCGGAAGAAGCTGCTTCGGCAGAAACTTTTAAGGCGCAGAACGGTTTTTTGCTGTTGCCTTATCTGCACCATATGGAATATGCCATGTCGGCGGCAGATTTGGTGGTAGGCCGGGCGGGGGCTTCCTTTTTGGCGGAGGTTATGGCTTTGGGCAAGGCAACGGTTTTGGTGCCATATCCTTATGCGGCTGGCAATCATCAGGTTTATAATGCCCAGTCTATGGTGGAGGCCGGCGCGGCTTTGTTAATTGATGATGCGGCGCTTTCAGCACAATCATTAAGAACTGCTTTACAAAAAGCGCTTTTTGATATAAAATTAAGGGATAATATGGCGGCTAATTCTGCCGCTTTGGGCAAACGCGATGCCGTGGCAAATATTATTCAGACGGCGACGGCATTGGCTAAACTTTAATTAGCCAGGGGTTAATTGGGGAGGAAAAAGTTTTGATAGATTTTAAGCATGTACATTTTGTGGCCATTGGCGGCATTGGTATGAGTGCGTTGGCGCGTATATTAAACGGCTGGGGCGTTAAGGTTTCCGGGTCTGACGTGGTGGACAGCGTTATGACCAGAGAACTGGCCGGTTTGGGCGTTAATGTCTTTCAGGGGCATGATGCGGCTAATTTGGCGGCTGATGTGGATTTGTTGGTTTATTCTTCAGTAATTCACCCGGATAATCCGGAATATGCTGAGGCCAAACGTCGTGGTTTGCGCATTATGTGTCGGGCGGAGCTTTTGGCGGAGATGCTGCGCATGCGCAGTGGTATTGCCGTGGCCGGTGCGCATGGTAAAACCACTACTACCGGTATGATTGGTACGGCGTTGTTGCATATGCGGCAAGAGCCCACTATTGTGGTGGGCGGTGTGCTTTCCACCATTAAAGCCAATTCCTGCTGGGGATTGGGCGAGTATATGGTGGCCGAGGCTGATGAAAGCGACGGCTCGTTTTTGCTGTTGCCGGCCAAGGTGGCGGTGGTGACTAATGTGGAAAATGACCACCTTGACCATTATGGCAGTATGGAAAATATAATTAAAGCTTTTGAGCAGTTTATCAATCAGTTGCCGGCCGAAGGGTTTGCGGTTCTGGGTTTGGATTGCCCGATTCTCAAAGAAATGGTCAGCCGCGCAAACAGCCGCTTTGTCAGCTTTGCGCTCAATGATGAAACGGCCGATTATACGGTTGGCGAGATTAAATATCAGGGATTTGGCAGTGTTTGTCAGGTTTTTTATCGGGGAGAACTGCTTGGTGATTTGCAACTGGCTGTGCCTGGTGAATATAATGTAGCCAATGCGCTGGCTGCGGTGGCTACGCTGCATAGTCTGGGCTTTGCCTTTGTCGATATTGCGGCTGGACTGGCTTCTTTTAATGGCACTGGCCGCCGTTTTGAGATGTTGGGACAGGACGTTGACCGCCAGATTACGGTTTTTGATGACTATGCTCATCACCCCAGCGAGATTAAGGCGCTGCTGCAAGGCGCGAAACATTTGGCGCCCAAGCGTCTGGTCGTGGTTTTTCAACCGCATAGATATTCGCGTACCCAGCTTTTGTTCCGGGAGTTTGCCTCCGCCTTTGACCAATCCGACGTTTTGGTATTGAATGAAATCTATCCGGCTTTTGAGCAGCCCATAGAGGGGGTAAATTCGCAGGTTTTGGCCAAGGCGGTGCGCAATCGGGGCAAAAAGTTTCCGGTTTATTACGCCAAAACCGAAAAAGATGTTTTGCAAACGCTGGACAGAGTGGTGGAAAATGGCGATTTGGTGCTGATTGCCGGCGCTGGCAATATCCGTCATACTGGTGAAATGTATGCGGCACAGATTGAGAACGGTCATTAAAATATTTAGTAATAAGGAAGATTTTGCATGGATTATGTTAAAAACACTTTGCTTAACAATTCCTCTGCTGATTTAGCCGCCAAAATGGAGAATTTTGCTGCAAAATTCAGTGGTACAATACGCCAAAATGCGCCAATGTCTGAATATACCTCCTGGCGAATTGGTGGCGCGGCGGACTGGCTACTGGAACCGGCTTCGTTTGATGATGTAATTATGGTGTTGGATTTTGCGCAGACTAATAATGTTCCTCTGACAATAATTGGTCGGGGTACAAATCTGCTGGTTTCTGATGATGGCATTGCCGGTCTGGTGCTGCGGATTGGCGAAGCCTTGAGTCAAGTGGATATCTGGCAGGAGGGGGAAGATTATCTTGTTAAGGCTCAATGCGGCGCTTTGCTGGCCGCTTTAAGCCGACAGACGGCAGAAGCCGGATTGAGTGGTTTGGAGTGGGCTTGTGGTATTCCCGGTAATCTGGGTGGCGCTTTGATGATGAATGCCGGCGCTTATGGTTCGTCAATCGGTGAATTTGTAACCGAAGTAGAGGCTGTGGCATATAATGACTCAGAAAATAGAAAAGCGGTTTTGCAAACGCTGCAAGGTTCTGCTTTGCGTTTTGGTTATCGTAGCGGTTGTCTGGCTCAGGATATGGTAGCTTTAAGCGTTACTTTACGTCTGCAATCTGGTGAACGGGAGGCAGCGTGCAAGCGTATCAGCGAGATATTAACTTCTCGTCGGCAAAACCAGCCTTTGGAATATCCCTCGGCGGGCAGTGTTTTCCGCAATCCGGAAAATTCTCATGCCGGTTATTTGATTGAGCAGGCCGGTTGCAAAGGACTGACTTGCGGTGGTGCGCAGGTTTCTGAAAAACATGGCAATTTTATCATTAATTTAGGCGGAGCCACAGCTGCCGATGTTTTACAGCTGATAGAACAGGTGCGGACGATTGTGGCGAAAAAAAGCGGCTATGTTTTGGAAACAGAGGTGCGCCTGTTGGGCAGAAAAGCCGAATAAACATAGGCCGGTGGCATAAAAACGGCTGATGGGATATGCCAAACAGGGGAGGGCAGCCTGATGGATAAACTGTTGATTAATGGCGGCAGAAGGCTTGAGGGAGAGGTGCGGATAAGCGGCGCCAAAAATGC
>CANSKT010000107.1 GCA_947647555.1 uncultured Peptococcaceae bacterium
GTGGTATCCGGGGCATATGGCCAAGGCCAAGCGTTTGATGCAGGAAGATATGCGGATTGTCGATTTGTCGCTGGTGGTTTTAGATGCGCGCATACCAAAATCCAGCTATAATCCGGATTTTGATAAGATTTTGCGCCAAAAACCGGTTTTAATGGTGCTTAACAAGCGCGATTTGGCTGATAGCGCGGCAACTAAGCGTTGGCTGACAGCTTTGCCGCAGCGTTTTCCGGGCTGCGTGGGGGCGGTGGCCATTAATGCGCAGCAAACGCAGGGCGTTAAGGTTTTGGAGCGGCAGATTATGCAGGCAGCGGAGCCGCTGTTTGCGGAGTTGGCGGCTAAAGGCCGGCGGCGGCGGCCGGTGCGAGTTATGGTGGTTGGTTCACCGAACACCGGCAAAAGCACTTTGATTAATTCGCTTCTGCCCAAGGCGGTCAGCAAAACCGGCAATAAACCGGGGGTTACGCGTGGCAAGCAGTGGGTGCGGCTGGGTGAGCAGATAGAACTTTTGGATACGCCTGGCGTGCTTTGGCCGAAATTTGAGCAGCCAGAGGTGGCTTTTCGTCTGGCGGTAACCGGGGCGATTAGTGAAACGGTTTATGACTATTATCAGGTGTCGCTGCAACTGGTGGAATGGTTGATGCAGCATGGTGCGGCGGAATTGGCGGCACGTTATAAGCTGGCGGCGCCAGATTTGACCGGTCAGCCGCCGGAAATGGTTTTGGAAGCGATTGGCCGGGCCCGGGGGCTGCTGGCGGCCGGTGGCGTGGTGCGTTTGGAGGAAACGGCGCGGTTGTTGCTGGCAGAGTTTCGTAATGGCAAGATTGGTAGTTTTACTTTGGACGAGATATGAGCGAGGTTGTATATGCAGGTTGGAGATTTGCCGGCTGAGGTTTGGCAGTTGGCTGGACAGGGCGGCGGCGAGATTGATAAGGCGGCTTTGGCGAGCGAAGAATCGGCGGAAATGGAGCGTTTAAAGCAGATGCTGACCTGTGAGCAAACGCTTTGGCAGAGCGGCGCGGAGTTGGTGGCCGGGCTGGACGAGGTTGGCCGGGGGCCGATTGCCGGGCCGGTGGTGGCGGCGGCTGTAATTTGGCGGCCGGGTTGTTGGCTGGCCGGGGTTGACGACTCCAAAAAGCTTTCCGCCAAAAAACGCTATGCGCTGGAACCGCTGATTAAGCAGGCGGCGCTGGCCTGGGCGGTGGCGGCGGTGGGTGTGCAGGAAATTGACCGTTATAACATATTGCAGGCCACCAAATTGGCCATGCTGCGCGCCTTGTATAAACTGCCAGTAAAACCACAGCATTTGCTGCTGGACGCTGTACGCCTGACGGATATGCAGCTGCCGCCGGCGGTTTTGTGGCAGAATTTGCGTGAATATGCCCAGCTGCCGCAGACAGCGCTGATTAAGGGCGACGCTAAAAGCATGAGCATTGCCGCGGCCAGCATTTTGGCTAAATGCCATCGGGATAGAATGATGCAGATTTATGATGAAATGTATCCCGGTTATAATCTGGCGCAGCATGCCGGTTATCCGACAAAGGAACATAAGCGCGCAGTTTTTGCGCTGGGCCGCTCGCCGATACACCGGCGCAGTTTTGTTTTGCGGCCAATTAAAGGGGAATAGATGAAAATACAGGGATATAGATTTTGGCCGCGTTGGTTGAAAATTACACTGGCGCTGCTGATTTTGGCGGTGCTGCTGTTGCCCTTTCTTCCGCGTAAGATGATTAAGAGCGGAGCGCCGCTGGACTATGTGGCCTGCGAATATTATTCTTATGCGCAGCCGCAGGGTGAATATCTGGTGCTGACCTGGGAGCAATCCAGGGAACTGCTGGATATTTTGCAATCGCTTTGGTGTTATCGCGTTTGGGGCGAGGATAAATATTTTATGGACGACGTGGTGCTGCAAATCACTTTGTATGTTGATGATTATCCTTTTTATGTGACATTGGGCAGGCGCGATTGGTGTTCTAACGGTGCACGTGGGCCTTTCCAGCAGTTTGATATTATCGGCGGCGATAAGGCGACTGAGCAGATATTGGCGGTGCTGGGCATAGACGCGGATAGCGTAAACATCAATGGCTGGCGTGAAGAATAAAGGGGCGTTGTATGGGCAGATTGAGCGCGCAGCTGGGGCAGCAGGCCGAGGACAGGGCGGCGGCTTTTTTGCAGGCGCAGGGTTATGAGATTTTGCAGCGTAATTTCCGGGGCGGCCGGGGAGAGATTGATATAATCTGCCGCAAGAGTGGAGTTATTTATTTTGTTGAGGTAAAATATCGCGGCGCGGATAGTTGGGTGGCGCCGGCGGAGGCGGTGAGTGCGGATAAGCGCTGTCGCTTGTATCAGGCTGCGCAGGTATGGTTGAAAAAACATGCGTCTATGGATTGTGCTTGTAGTTTTCTGCTTTTGACGATTTCTGCAACGGGAACAATAGATTTGATTGAAGATTTTTTGCATTGGTAAATTTTGCTTGTTGTCGGGTGCTCATATTGGTTTGTCGAAAAAAACAAATTTTATGTGCCTAAAACTGGTGTTGGTCAGGCTTTTAAGAAGTTGACAAAACTTTTTGGCTATGTTATAATATAAAATGATATGTGACACAGTATTCTAGTCGTCACGCTGCATTTTGAAGACGGGGCTAAAAATCCGTTAAGGGCACATCGATGAAGTTTCTGGTGCTGGCTTCTGACGCCCAGTCGGGGGCTGGTAGTGGGAGTTAAGGTTTTTGGGCGCTCTGCAACGGCATGTGGAAGCCGACCCAATTTCCGTGGAGACCCAAGTGCGTGGGGAGATGTCTTTGGTCGGGCATGATAACTATGGCTTGGGATTAAACCTGCATTCGGTTAAATGCTGGGTGCAGTGTAGCCTGCCTTGAGTGGCACTGGTGGATTGCCTCTTTTTTAGGGGCTTACAAAACAAAGACTGACCGGTTTGACCAGACTGGCGGAGACTTTGATGAAACCATTGTTGCAAAAGAGGCTAAAAATGTGGTTTGTGGCGTTGAGGAAAGCTCCTAGACTGATGTCATCAGGGATTATAGTATGGACTAAGTGGTGATTTGGCGCTGAGTTGCGGCAACGCCTCAGATTGGCCCGTAAGAGGGAACCGCCACAGCGGTGACGCGGTGGCGTGGCCAATAGGAAACCTTGCCAGACCTAAGCCATAAAGTTTACCTGGTGATTGTCACATATTATTTTTATTTAATATTAATCAAATATGGAGTGGAAAAAATTTGTCAGACAAGTCAGACAAAAAACCTGCCGCGAAAAACGGTGGTAAAACAAATACTAAGCAGAACAGTGCGGCCGTTTACACATTGGTTGTTTTCGTCAGCACTTTTTTTTGTGCCTGCTTGATTTCTCTGGTGTCAACCTTTGTGCTGGCCAATATGGAATCTTTTTGGCTGGGCTTTACGGTTTTGATGCTGGTGGTTTTGATTGGCGTTTTCTTTGATATTATCGGCACGGCCGTTTCCGTTTGCGGTCAGACGCATTTGAACGCCAAGGCTTCACGTAAAATTCCCGGCGCTAAAAAGGCGCTGCTGCTGACTAGAAATGCCAGCCGGGTGGCCAATATATGTAACGACGTAATTGGCGACGTTTGCGGTACGGTTTCTGGTGGTATTGGCACGGCGCTGGCGGCGGTTTTAACAACTTCTGGCGGTACGCGCGGCCTGTTGGTTAGCGTGGGTATTGCCGGCTGTATTGCGGCTATGACCGTAGCCGGTAAGGCTTTGGGCAAAAGCTTTGCTATTGAGAAAGCCGACCATATTATTTTTAATGTTGGCCGTTTGCTGGATTGGCCAGAGGTTTTGCGCTATTATTTGAAGCAGCATCAAACGGAAAAATAGCATGAAACAGCAATAATTGGGTATATTTTGGGATAAGAAAAGTTTTTAATTTAAAAACTTAAGGATAATCAAGGGAAAATAGAAAAATAATGGTAGTTTTGGAGCAAATTAACAATTCGGCCGATGTTAAAAAGCTAAATCAGACTCAGCTGGAGGTTTTGGCGGCGGAACTGCGGCAGGAAATTCTGCGTGTCGTCAGCCAGAACGGCGGCCATTTGGCGTCTAATCTGGGTATTGTGGAGCTGACTATCGCTATGCATTATTATCTGGATTTGGCGCCGGGGCCTGATGAAATTGTCTGGGACGTGGGGCATCAGTGTTATGCTCATAAGCTGTTATCTGGCCGCCGGGAGCAGTTTGATACGTTGCGCCGGCTGGACGGCTTAAGCGGTTTTCCCAAGCCGCATGAAAGCCCGGCCGATGCTTATGTTTCTGGGCATAGCAGCACATCTATTTCAGTGGCGGTTGGTATCAGTCAGGCGGCCAGACAGCTGGGGCAGCAAAAAAAGGTATTTGCTGTGATTGGCGATGGAGCGATGAGCGGCGGCATGGTTTATGAAGCCCTAAATCATGGCGGCGATTTGCGTTTGCCGTTTACAGTTATTTTGAACGATAATGAAATGTCGATTGCGGAAAATGTTGGTGCGATGAGCAAATATTTAATGCGTCTGCGCTCCAATAAGCGTTATCGGCATTTGAAGGACAGGCTGACCCGGTTTTTGCTGAAACGCAAGCGCTTGGGCAAGTCGTTTTATTATGGACTGGAACGATTTCGTGATGCGGTTAAATATTTTCTGGTGCGCGGCGTTTTGTTCGAGGAAATGGGCTTCGTTTATCTGGGGCCGGTAGATGGTCATAATATTGCGGAATTGTTGGAAACATTGCGTTTGGCTGGGCAGATTGAAAAGCCGGTGTTAATTCATGTCATTACGCAAAAGGGCAGGGGCTATGCGCCGGCCGAGGCCGACCCGACCAAATTTCATGGTATTGGCAGTTTTGATTTGCCAACGGGACAAACCTCGCCCAAGCCGCCTAGCTGGACGGATTATTTTGCGGAAGAGATTTTAAAGCTGGCCGAGGCGGAGCCGCGATTGGTGGCTGTAACGGCGGCCATGCCGGACGGAACCGGGCTGGCAGCTTTTCAGAAGCGTTTCCCAGAGCGTTTTTATGATGTGGGTATTGCGGAGCAGCATATGCTGACTTTTGCCGGCGCTATGGCGGCGCGCGGTCTGCGGCCGGTGGTGGCAGTTTATTCAACTTTTTTGCAGCGCGCCTATGACCAGTTGTTTCAGGATATTTGTTTGGCTAATTCGCCGGTGGTTTTGGCGATTGACCGCGCCGGGCTGGTTGGCGAGGACGGTGAAACGCATCAGGGTTTGTTTGATTTATCCATGCTTTGTGCTATGCCCAATATGACGGTTTTGGCGCCGCGTGACGCTGTTGCTTTGCAGCAAATGCTTGATTATGCTTTGCAGCTTGGTCAGCCGGTGGCCCTGCGGTATCCGCGCGGTTCCGCGCCGACTCTGGCGCAGTATCCGCTTCAGCCGTTGGTTTGGGGTAAGGGCGAAATTTTGCGGCGGCCGCCGCAGGCCAAACTTGGTATTTTGGCGGTGGGCGATATGGTGCTGAATAGTCTGGCGCTGGCTGATTGGCTGGCGGAGCGTAGTGTGGCGGCGGCTGTGGCTGATTTGCGTTTTGCCAAGCCTTTAGATGAAGAGTTGCTTTGTGATTTTGCGCAAAGCTTTGGCCGGTTGGTAGTTTGGGAAAATGGCGTGATATCCGGCGGCGTTGGCGAGAATATTTGGCGCTGTTGCAGGCTCGGGGAATTGCGGCGGAAGTTGAATTGGCGGCTTTTCCGGCGGAGTTTATACCACACGGTAAGCCGGAGCAGCTTTTTGCGCGTTATAATCTACTGCCGGAACAGCTGGGTGAACGTATTATGCAGCGTTGGCAGTTATAAAAATTTGTTAAATTTTTTTATTATCCGGTACGATATTTGCTGATATTGTGCCGGATAGTTAATATTGATTTAATAATAGTATGATATAATCTATTTAGACATAATATAACTTTATATCTGTTGATGTTTTTTGGGGAAAATAATAAACTTTTTGAGAGGAGGTGACAAAATGACAGAGCAGAAAAAAAATAAGGTTTACACACAAGCTGCTGAAATCAGCGGTTTTATGGGGCTTTCTGCGGACGAAGAAGCCAGCTTGCAAAGCATTTTGGACGTTTACCCAATGGCAATTCCGCAATATTACTTATCATTGATAGATTGGCAAAATCCCAACGACCCTATAAGACGTATGTGTATTCCATCACTGACGGAAACGGATATGTCGGGCGATTTTGATACCAGTGGTGAGGCCGATAATACAGTGATAACCGGTTTGCAGCATAAATATCGGGAAACAGCTTTAATTCTTTCTACCAATCGTTGCGCGATGTATTGCCGCCATTGTTTCCGTAAGCGTCTGGTTGGTTCCAATGAGGACGAAATTGCTCAGAATTTTGACGCCATGCTGGATTATATCAAGGCACACCCGGAAATTACTAATATTCTGGTTTCTGGCGGTGATTCGCTGTTGTTATCCAATTCAACGCTGGAAAAATATTTGCGTGAGTTGACGGCGTTGCCGCAGCTTGATTTTATTCGTTTTGGTTCCCGGGTGCCGGTGGTTTATCCAGACCGAATTTTGCAGGACCAGCAGTTACAGGATATTTTTACAGAGTATGCCAAGCGTAAGCAGCTTTATGTGATAACTCAGTTTAATCATCACAGAGAACTGACCGAGCAGGCCAAGGCGGTTATTAAATTCTTTATTGGCGCTGGTATTATGCTGCGCAATCAAACAGTTCTGTTAAAGGGCGTTAATGATGACCCGGAGGTTTTGAAGCAGTTGCTGCGTGAGTTAACGGCAGTTGGCGTATCGCCTTATTATATTTTCCAGTGCCGGCCAGTGCGTGGTGTTAAGGCGCAGTTCCAGGTGCCCCTGTTGCAGGGTTTGGAGATTGTGGAGTCCGCCAAGAGCGCTCAGAATGGTGTGGGCAAGTGCCTGCGTTATTGTATGTCTACACCGCGCGGCAAGGTTGAGATTGTCGGTAAAATGCCGGACGGGCAAATGCTGTTTAAGTTTAATCAAGCCAAAAATGCGGCTGACGCCAGTCGCGTATTTGTGGAACAGGTGCAGCCGGAGCAGTGCTGGCTGGAGTTACCCTGTTAAGATAAAATAATAAGATAAAATAAAAGAACCGTTCAACTTTGAACGGTTCTTTTTTGTATGAACACTTAGCGATTGGCAAGGCCACTTTAGTGGACGCAGACAG
>CANSKT010000108.1 GCA_947647555.1 uncultured Peptococcaceae bacterium
GGAAACTAAGGTACGAGAATTATCTGTGACTTCTAATCGGATTTCTTTTGGCAGTACTGATGATGAAGCCAATAATGAGGCTGTTAATGAGCCGGCGGCGGTTAGCGAGGAGTAGTTTTCCACAAAATATAAACAACGGCTAAAAAGTGAAGAAAATTAAGGAATAGTGCAAAAATAGTGCACTATTCCTTTTTTTAATTTTTCAACGCTTGCTTGAATGAACTTTTGTTCGGGGCGATTTTCGGCTTTTACCTGTTGAAACTGTGGAAAATTAGGCAATTTCTTGCTTTTAGCTTTAATTTTTTTCTTTAATAGCCTTTGTGAAAAAATCTTTTTATAGTGTTTTTATGACTTTGAGCCGAATTTATAGGGGTATGCCTTGCTTAAATCCAAAAATTATATTGATTGAAAGGCTAAACACCCTTTTTTTGCTGTGTAAATGGTCAGTTTTTGTAGTTAAAAACAGGGGTAATGGGCTTGCTTTTTATAAAGAAAATGGTTAAAATTATGTTGTAGGTGTTAAAAAGTGGTTTAAAAGTGTTAGTAAGTGTTAAAAAGTGGTAGATGTAGTGGCAGAATAAAGCCCGTCCTCCGGGAGGTGAGAGCAAATGTCGTTCATGGGCACATATCAGAATAATGTGGACCCCAAGGGAAGAGTTAGTATTCCTGTGAAATACAGAGATGCTCTCGGTGAACGGTTTTTTGTGACCAAGGGCTTTGATAGCTGCATTGATATCTATACTGTTGACGAGTGGGAAAAATTTGCGGATAAGCTGCAAAAACTTTCTGTTACCAAACGTGATATGCGTAATTTTGTACGTTTTATCTTTGGTAACGCCACAGAAGTTGAGTTGGACAAGCAGGGACGTATTTTGCTGCCGGCAATGCTGCGTGAAACAGTTGGTATCGAAAAAGAAGTGATAGTTATGGGCGTAGGGAACAAGGTGGAAATTTGGGACAAAGCCAAGTGGGAAGAACATCAGCAAGTTATTTCCCAACATATTTCAGAGATTTCTGAAAATCTGGGTGCTTTTGATGTTGACTTTGATTTTTAAGCTTGGTAATTTGTGACCGATTTGCATGATTGGCGTTTCTATGTAGTGTGGCAGGTGTGGAGTAAGTTTTAAGGAAGTACAGAGGTGGCTAATTGAACTTTAAGCATCAATCGGTTTTATTGAAAGAAACTATTGCCAGTTTGAATTTGCAGTCTGGTGGGCTTTATGTAGATGGCACTTTGGGCGGTGCTGGTCATAGTCAGGCCATATTGGAGGCCACGGCGCCAGATGGTCGTTTACTGGGGCTTGACCGTGATGATGATGCGTTGGCGGCGGCTACGGCGCGTTTACAGGAGTTTGGGGAGCGTTTTAAGCCGATTAAAGCCAACTTTGCAGATATAGCGCAGGTTTTGGCGACAGAAAATATCAGTGAGGTTGATGGAGTTCTCTTAGACATTGGCGTTTCATCATATCAGTTAGATGAGCCGACAAGAGGTTTTTCATATATGCAGGACGGCCCTTTGGATATGCGACTGGACAGGCGCGACGGCCAAACGGTGGCTGAATTGCTGGCTGTGATTGATGAAACAGAATTGGCGAACATAATTTATCGTTATGGTGAGGAAAAATTTTCAAGGCGGATTGCCCGACGAATTGTCGAGGAGCGAGAACGGCAGCCCTTAAACAGCACCGTTCAGCTGGCCGAGTTGGTGGCTTCAGCTATACCGGCCGCTAAACGCCGGCAAGAAAAGCAACACCCGGCCAAGCGAACATTTCAGGCTTTGCGTATTGCGGTTAATGATGAATTGGGCGCTTTGGAAAAAGGTTTGGCGGCTGCATTTGCAGCTTTGAAAAGTGGGGGCAGGTTATCTGTAATAACTTTTCATTCGCTGGAAGATCGGATTGTTAAGACCTATTTTGCCAGTTTAGCCAGAGGGTGCGAATGTCCGCCAGAATTTCCGGTTTGTGTGTGCGGTAAAAAGCCGCAAGGGCGCTTGCTTCAGCGTAAGCCGCAAACAGCTGCGGCGGAGGAGTTGGCTGATAATCCTCGGGCGCGTAGCGCCAAGTTGCGAACAATAGAAAAAATATAGCATAATAAAAGATTTAACATAAAAAGTTCAGGTATTAAAGAGTTATAAAAATTTATAATATTGTTTTTGTTAATTAGGATTTTAAGGAAAGCATGGTAAATATGTTAAAAGTGCTTTCAGAAAGGACGTGACGTAAATTGCAAACAGCCTATAAATACCAACCAACTGAAGCCGAAATACGTCGGGCACAGTTTAAAGTTTATGAAGCTAATTCTGAAAGTGATAAAAGTATTATGCAGAGAAAACGCAAAAAACTGCGTTTCCGCCAGAGAGCACAAGTTCTGTTTTCGGTGTTTCTGATTTTTATGATGAGCATGGGGTATATGATGCTGAATACGCAAATTACCATGCTGGGTTATGAAATTAATAAAACAATGGCGGCTATTGATTCACTTTCCAATGATAATGCCAAGCTGTTGCTGGAGATTGAAACGGCAACCTCACCGGAAAAGGTTAACGCTTATGCGATGGAGCATTTTAACATGGTTGCGGCCACAGAAGATACCGTGGTTTATTATGAAGAAACTCCAAACTATGATTATCAGCTGGGTGCGAATGGTATGGCAATGGACCCGACGGTTCTGGGTTATGGTTCGGTTGAGGTTCTGGAGTCCAATACTGATAATAATTTTATAGATACGATTAGTTCGCTTTGGCATTCGTTTACAGGTAATGATAGCGGTAATGCTGATGACGGCGGCGGCAATGTTCAGGTAGGCATGAGGAATTAGTTTAATAAGAACTGGAGAATAAAGCCTGTTAATTTGCAATCGGGGCTTTATTCTCTGCTTTTAGGGGCATTTTTGGCAGGTCAGTTAAATAGTAATATAATATATGGTGTGTTAGGGGGGCTATTTTTGCAGAAAAGTCAATTCATGTTGAGAAAAAATCTGGTCGGTGTGTTTATGCTGCTGACTTTCTGTTTTGTTTTGGTTGGCGTTGGCCTGGGTTACCGCACTTTGGTGCAGGGGGCAGAATTGCAATCCAAGGCTGAAAATACGCGCACTCGTTCTGTTACAGTTCCGGCTAACCGCGGCACGATTTATGACCGCACAGGTTCGGTGCTGGCAGTCAGCGTCAGCACTGACTCGGTGGCGGTAAATCCAAGCCAGATAAAAGACGCCGATTTGCCAGGCGTGGCTGAAAAGCTTTCGGCCATTTTGGAACTTGATTACAGCGCTGTTTATGAACGCCTTACCAAAAATTCTTATTTTGAATGGATTAAGCGCAGGGCTGATTTTGAAATGATTGACGAGCTTAAAGCAGAGATGCAAAGTGATAAGGAGAGCAAAACCAAAACGCTTTCTGGCGTTATGTTGGTTGAAGAAACGCAGCGTTATTATCCCAAGGTAACTTTGGCTGCCAATCTGCTGGGGTTTGCAGGTATCGACAACCAGGGGTTGGAGGGTATTGAGTATTCCTATGATGAAATTCTGAAAGGCGTAGACGGAAGTATCGTCACGGAATTTGACAGTAAAAATAATATTATTCAGCAGGCTATTCAGGAATATAATCAGCCGCAAGATGGTTATAATATATATCTGACGATTGATGAAAATATCCAGTATTTTGCTGAGCGTGAACTTGACAATTTAATGAACAGTGAAACTCCGCCCAAGGCAGCTGCTGTTTTGGCAATGGACCCTAAAACCGGGGCTATTCTGGCCTGGGCTAACCGGCCGACTTATGACCCCAATAATTATCAACAGTATGATAGCAGTTATCGGCGTAATATGCTGATTACCGACGTTTATGAGCCGGGTTCCACTTTTAAGATTATTACGGCCTCTGCGGCGCTTGACAGTGGTGCTGTTACAGTAAACGACCGTTTTTACGACCCTGGTTATGTGCAGGTTGGCTCGGCCAAAATCAGCTGCTGGCGTGATTATCGGCCGCATGGCAGTCAAAGCTTTGCCGAAATTATTCAAAATTCCTGCAATCCCTGCTTTGTTAATCTGGTACAGCGCATGGAGGAAAAACAAAAGGGCACTTTCTATAAATATATCGACGCTTTTGGCTTTGGACAGATTACCGGTCTTGGTTTGCAGGGTGAGTCCAAGGGTTTGGTTATCAATCCAGACAGGGTGACGACGCTGGATATGTCGACGATGTCTATTGGGCAGAGTATTGCGGTAACTCCTTTGCAGCTGGTAACGGCAGTTTCGGCTGTGGCCAATGGCGGTATTCTGTTGCAGCCGCAGATTATCGACCATATTACGGATAAAGATGGCAACATGATACAGGAATTTGAGAAAAAAGAAGTACGCAGGGTGGTTTCTGAAGATGTTGCGGATACTGTTTGCTTGATGTTGGAAAATGTTGTGACTAAAGGTACTGGTTCTCGGGCGTATGTGCCAGGTTATCGTGTGGGCGGTAAGAGTGGCACGGCGCAAAAGCCGGGCGAGGGCGGTTATGTTGAGGGCAAATATATAGCTTCTTTCTGTGCCATTGCGCCGGTTGATGACCCCAGAGTAGTAATGCTGGTAATTTTAGACGAACCAAGTAGTGAGCTGTATCAGGGCGGTCAGGTGGCTGCGCCGGTTTTACAGCTGATTATGGCGGATACCCTGCGTTATCTGGGTGTAGTTTCTCAGTTGCAGGATATTAAAACTGAAAAGATTGATTTTAAGGCAGAGCAGTTAACATCAGTGCCCGATGTGCGTGGGCTTACTGTGGAGGAAGCGCAAAAGGTTATTTCGGTGGCTGGTCTGAATTATCAAATCAATGGTAGCGGTACTTATATTGGCAGTCAAACCCCGGCTTCTTTCAGTCAGGTGGCGGTTGGTACAACAATTCTGTTGGATACTATCGGCAGCACAGATACGGATATGGTAACAGTGCCGGATTTAACTGGTCGATATGTACGCGAAGTGGCTGAAATTCTGAACGCCATGGGGCTTAAGGTTAAAACCGAGGGTAGTGGTCAGGCGTATGAACAAAGCCCGGTGCCGGGAGTGCGTGTGAACCGCGGCGATGCAATAACGGTTTATTTCCATAATAATAATTCGGTTCTGCCAGAGGATAATTTGGAGGAACCATACTAAATCATTAATATTTTTTCGGTAAAATAGTATATATAACGTAAATTTAACAAAATAAGAAAAAATAAAGAGGAAATTAATAACAAAAGGGGAATTAATTATAGTTATGGTTTTTTAGAAAAAAGGCTTGCCGTAATTATTGTTTAAGGAGGCAGAAAATGAGATTAAGAGATATTGCGTTTTATCTAAATTTAGACCCCGATAGCGTGCCAGATATCAACGTGAAAAATCTGCACTATGATTCTCGTACAGTGCAGCCGGAAGATGTTTTTATTGCGCTGGTTGGCACCAATACTGACGGACATAATTATATTGAACATGCTGTTGCTAATGGCGCCGTGGCGGTGATTGCTGAGTATGCGCCCCAGAGCGTGGTTATGCATACGCCGGTTCTGGTGGTTAAGGATACCAGAGAGGTCATCTCTTTACTGGCCGAGTTGGTGCATGATTTTCCAGACCGCAAGCTGGATATTGTCGGCGTGACGGGAACAAATGGCAAAACTACTACCACCAATTTGGTGCGCTATCTCTGGCAGCAGCGGCAGATTAAAGCCGGTTTGATTGGCACTATCTGCAATTATTGTGATGAGCGCCGCCTGCCGGCAGTTAACACCACGCCGGAGCCGTTGCATTTAGCGGAGTTGTTGGCTCAAATGGTGGAGGAGGAATGTACTCATCTGGTGATGGAGGTTTCCTCGCATGCGCTTAAGCAAAAGCGCGTTGACGCTTTGCAGTTCCGGGGAGCGGTGTTTACTAACTTAACGCAGGACCATTTGGATTATCATCGTACATTTGAAGATTATTTGGACGCTAAACTGCAACTGTTTAGAATGTTGGGGCGTAATCAGGAAAAAACTTTTGCTGTGGTTAATATTGATGATCCACGCGCGGAGCATTTTTGCCGTGCAGCGGAGGAAAGTCAGGCAGAGTGCTGGACGTACAGCATGGAGCAGCCGGCGACGCTGAAGGCCGAAAATTATCGTCTGACCAGACATGGCGCTGAGTTTGATTTGCTTTATCAGGGTGAGCGTTTTGTTGCCAAACTACCGCTTTCCGGCAAGTTCAATGTTTATAACGCTATGGCAGCCTTGGGGGTATTGCTGGCAGAGGGCTATGCTTTGCCGGAGTTGTTGGCTGATTTACAGAATGTGCCGCAGGTTCCTGGCCGCTTTGAGAAAATCGAGGAGGGGCAGGAGTTTGGCGTTGTTGTGGACTATGCGCATACTCCAGACGGTTTGGAAAATGTCTTAAAGACGGCAAGAGAGTTGGTTGCTGGCCGTTTGATTACCGTTTTTGGCTGCGGTGGCGACCGCGACCATGGTAAGCGTCCTCAAATGGGTGAGTTGGCCGGCCGGTTAAGTGATTATGCGATTATTACTTCTGATAATCCGCGTACCGAAAACCCGTTGGCGATTATTGCCGATATTGAAGCTGGTATTAAACCGGTTAGCAGTGATTATGAAATTGAGGCGGACCGCCGTCTGGCGATTGGCAAAGCGCTGGCGCTGGCAGAGCCGCAGGATTTGGTATTGATTGCCGGCAAGGGGCATGAAGATTATCAGCTGGTTAATGGCCGTGTTCTGGACTTTGACGACCGTAAAGTGGCCAGAGAGTTTTTGCAGGCCAATAAATAATAAAGCTGGGGCGTTAAGCCCCGGCTAATTGTCGTTAATTTGAGATGTTTTAAGTTGGTTTATGCTATTCAGTTTGTGCGGAGGCTTGGTTTATGGAAAAAGCGATGATTGCTTTGGCTGCGGCTTTTGCGGTTGCGGTGTTGATTGGCCCGATTATGATTGCCGGGCTTCGAGTGCTGAAATTTGGACAAACCATTCGTGAGGACGGCCCCAAACGGCATTTGATGAAATCCGGCACGCCAACTATGGGCGGTGTGATTTTTCTGCTACCTTTTGTGCTGGTTTCACTGTTTTTGGCTGATAAAACGCCGGTGGTTGGCCTGTTTGTGGGAACGGTAATTCTGTTT
>CANSKT010000109.1 GCA_947647555.1 uncultured Peptococcaceae bacterium
AGCATATCTGCAATTTCAGTATACAAATCATCATGATTAAATGGTTGTACACGTCGTACAGGCAGTTCTATTCTGACGCAACAGCCAACATCACGCCGGCCGTTTACAGACATGGTACCGCCATGCAGTTTGACGATAGCCTGACAGATAGCAGTGCCAATGCCATTGCCATGGATTTTGGTGGTATAATAGGGTGTAAAGAAGTTTGCTCTCTGCTCCGGCGTTAAGCCAATGCCATTATCCTGAAGCAAAATCTGTACCATGTTTGCACTTTCAATTAGCTGCGTGCTGATAATAATTTGACCGCTCGGCTGACCTTTGGTTAAAATTGCTGTGTGGCTGTTGTTCAGGCAATCAAGCAAAACCTGGCGGATATAGTGCCTGTCCAGATAAATGAGTGGTAAATCATCGGCCAGTCTGGTATGCAGTTGAATTTGGCTGGCCATAAACTGAGCCTCTTTATATTGAACCACTTCCTGAATAAGCTGGTTTAGTGAGCAGCAGCAAATATTTATCTGGTGCGGTGTTTTTTGCAGGTATTCGCTCAAACGGGCAATAATTTCGTTTAATTCCTGGCGAATTGGCGCCATAGTTTTTATGGTGATACCATGCTGTTCACATCTTAAAGAGAGAATTGATAACAGGCCGCTGATATTTTGCAGACTGTTTTTTACCGAATGAAGCAGTTCCATGGCCTGCACAATCTGTTGGCGGCAGCGGATAAACACTTCATCATGATGTTTATTTTCATTATTTTGTATTGTCAGCATACTTTCAATGGAACAGCCTGATTTTCTGCTGATATTGTAAGCCAGCGATACAGAAATATCTTTATTTTGGTTTTTAAGACAGCGTACATATCTGTCGGAGATGCCAACTTCCTCTGCAAACTCCTCCTGGGTTAATCCAGATGCTTTTATAATCTCCGCAAACTTTCTGTGATTTAACAGGGCTTTATTTTCTTCTGTTTCCATGATAATCAAATCCTTTTGTTGTTATCATAAAGGAAAATGACCAGGAAGAACAGGAAGTATAGTTCCTGTTTGCGAAAAAAGTAAAAAAAATATTATTTATATCATAAATTGCTGTATTTTTTGTGTTTTATATAAATTATGTATTTGAAACACCGGCTTATCTTGTAAAATTGTGTAAAGCTGTATTATAATATATAATATAAAGTATATTTAGGGAAACAGTTTGTGTGTTGTGCAGCGCCGGAATTTTCTATCTCAAACGCCAATAGTATTTACAGGTAAGGATAAAATTAATAGCGTGGGAAGATGAAAAGAAACGCTTAAAGGGGGCGAGAATTATGTCGGCTGTTTTTAATTCAACCTTAAAAAGGTATCTAATTTTTTACTTGCTTTGGCTGTTACTTATAAAATTTCTGTTTGTTATTTGGGAAACCATAGGCATGGATAATAAAGCCGCCATAATATTGGAAACAGTTTTGGTTTTTTCGCCGTTTGTTTTAGTTGTGCTGCATACGGTTTTCAGCTTTTTCAAAGTCTGTTTTAGCGGTTCCATAAAAAACTTTTCCTTGGATTATGCAGAACTGGCAATAGTAGCTTTTGTGCTGTTTTATATTGGTTACTTTCACCTTTTGGAATTTTTATCTGATAAATATTATAACATACTATTTTATACTTTTAATTTGGGCTCTGCCCTTGATATAACAGCTTTTAAATATTTTTGGTTTACATATCTCTATGCAATTTTCCAAGATACAGATGCATTGTTATATTTTATGTTACTGCCCTTGTATGTTATATTACTTTTGTGTCGGTTAAAAATTGAAAAATGTGCTCAAAAAAATTAAATAAGCCTGGAAAAGTGTGGTCGTGCAGTTTATGACCGCACTTTTTTTGCTTTATGTTATTGTAATAAAAGGCCGAAGGTGGTATAATTGAGAAAAAGCAGTTATTGGGGGTAGTGGGCGGTGCCAAATGAAACAAGTTTATTGAATGATATTACTTCATTAAACAATAACAATTCAGCAGCTGATGCTAATTCTACAAATAATGTCAATCCCACAAATGATACAGGTTCACAACCTGGTGTTGACCTGACAGCCGATGAAAACGCAAACCAGGAGGCCAGTTCTTCGATAAGCCGGCATATAATATTCACTTTAATTCCGGCTAATATTATTTTCGCATTGCCGATATATTATTTTACCAATTTTGATAATGATATCAGCTGGCAGTCATTTAATTACATGTTTGCAGGCTATATTGTTGTTTTTCTGTTGCTTTATGGCGTAATTACTTATAAATTGTATCCTAAAATCACCACCAAGGCCTGGTTGATTGGTAATGTTTTTAATCTGGCGTTTTCTTTACTGATTAATTATATTATTGATATGTTTTCCAAGCAGAGTGATTGGTTCTTTTATACTTTGTCTTTAATGCAAAATTTAGTGCTTATCTGGGCTATGCTGCTGTTATGGCAGGGTTTGGCGCGGTTTTGGGCCTGGCTGAAACATATTGAAAATCCAGAAACGCAGGAAAATTCAAAATAAAACTGAAAGCCACCGAAAAATTTGCTTTTCGGTGGCTTTGCTTTGGGTTTATAAGGAGATTTTAATTGTTTGCAAGGCAGCTGGGCGGCAGCTGAACGCAAAAGCAAGTCACCTCGTCGGTGCTGCTGGCGCAAATCTCGCCGCCATGCAGGTGGATAATTTCTCTGGCGATAGCCAAACCCAGACCAGCGCCGCCGGTGTTGCTGGCGCGGGCACTGTCCAAGCGGAAAAATTTTTCAAAAATGCTTTGCAGCTTTTGTGGGCTAATTGTCTGACCCTTGTTTAAGAAGTTAATTTCCAGGCCCTCCGCCATCGGTTTGGCAATAATTTGAATGGGGGTGTTGGGGTAGCTGTAAGCAATGGCGTTTTTCAAAATGTTGTTAAATACGCGCGCCATTTTGTCCGGGTCAACATAGATGTTCAAATCCTCTGGCGTTGTTAGAGTGATAGTGTTGCCGTGGGCTTGCAGCAGCGGATAAAATTCATCGGTCAGCTGTACCAGCAGATAATGCAGATTGATAGTTTCCCGGCTAAGTTCCTGTTCTTGCAGATTATAACGGGTAATTTCAAAAAATTCGTCAATCAGCTGTTCCAATCGCTGCGCCTTGGCCATTGTAATATTCATATATTTGGCGCGTTGCTCGGTTGGCATATCGGGCGCTTCACTTAACAGGCTGAGATAACCAATTATTGAAGTCAGCGGCGTTTTTAAATCATGAGCCAGATACATTACCAAATCATTTTTGCGCTGTTCCGCTTCATAGGTGGCCAGGGTTCGTTGAAGCAGGGTTTGCTTAACCAGGTTTAGCTTGCGCTCAATCGGCAGCATTTCCGGCGGCAGACTGATTTCGGCATTGTCCTGTAAAAGCGCGTCGATACCTTTGTCAATGGCATTGAAAAAGTGCATGAACCAACGAAAGAAAAACAGAAAGCAGACCAAACTGACCAGACCGATGGTGGCAATCCAGAATAAATTACTGTTGGCGCGGAAAATATCATGATAGAACCAATAGGCGGAGTCGGCGCTCCAACCTAAAATGTTGACGAGAAAGTCAGTTATCAGATTGCCGGCATGGTTATACCATAAAAAATCATATAACAACATGGTGATGACGATTGAAACAATCGCAATCAATATAAACCGCAGGTATATTTTGGTTTTTAGCTGAAGATAAGCGTCTGGTTTGATTTTGTAAAGCTTATTCTGCCATTTAATTAAAAAATATTTAAATTTCATTTTGTTTTTCCGTTTTTTTCGTATTTTAATTTATAATATTTGCACTTTTTTTGAATTAGGCTGTTAATATCTAAAAAGAGTTTTTTTAAAGTAAAATTTTCATAAAGTACTTGTACTTTTTTTGAATTAGGTTGTCAATATCTTAAGGGAGTTTTTGGCACTTAAAATCTGCATAAAGTACTTGCACTTTTTTCGAATTAGGTTGTCAATATTTTAAAAAATGTCAATATTTTAAAAAATTTTGTAGCCGACGCCCCAGACAGTTTTGATATATTTGGGCTTTTCAAAAGAGTCGCCCATTTTCTCGCGCAGGTGGCGGATATGCACAGTTATGGTGTTGTTATTTTTGGAATAGTAGTCATCGCCCCAAATTTGGTGTAACAATTCTTCAGAACTGACCACATTGCCGCGTTGGCTGCATAATATGCGCAAAATAGCAAACTCTGTGGGTGTTAGTGCCAACGGCTTTTCATTAAGCGTACATTCATGCGTTTTGTTATTAAGAACCAGACCGGAAATAGTGATGATATCATCATTGCCTTGTCCGGATTGATTATAGCGTTTGTAGCGTCTTAACTGCGCTTTGACGCGCGCCAGCAGTTCCAGCGGCAGAAAGGGCTTGGTGATATAATCGTCAGCGCCCAGCGTTAAACCGGTGATTTTATCAATTTCTTCACCTTTGGCGGTCAGCATAATTACCGGGTAGCTGTAATTTTCACGTATCTTCTGGCAGATTTCCAGGCCGCTGACATCGGGCAGCATAACGTCTAAAATTGCCAAATCCAGTTGCTCATTTTTAATACATTCCAGCGCATCGTTGGCAGAATAGAATTTATAAACCAGAAAATTTTCATTCGTCAGATAAAGTTCCACTAAATCGGCAATTTCTGCTTCATCATCGACAACTAAAATTTTATCAGGCATAAGCGTTTCTTCCTTAATTATATAATTATATATTATTTTAGCATATTTAAGGTGGAATTTGTATGGTTTTTGCATTAAAAAAATATTAATATTTTCCTAAGATGAAAAATGGTGGTGTTTGGGTTATAAAACAGGCGCAATTTGTAATTTATATTTTAAAAATAAAAAAAATACTATACACAAGCTCCAAAATTTGTTATAATTAAATTATCAAAAGTAGGGTGGTGAATATGAATTGAACAATGCTATTGAACCGATTGCCGCAGAGGTTTTGTCGATTTTTCCGGTGGCCGATGGTATTTATGAACTGGAATTGGCGGCGCCTAAAGCGGCTGAACAGGCCAAACCGGGACAGTTTGCCATGTTGCGGCCCGGGGCTGGCGGCAAACCTTATCTTGGGCGGCCCATGGGCATTTATGACCGGGATTTGAAGCGCGGCAGCATCAGCATTTTGTTTGAGGTGCATGGCGCTGGTACCAGAGCCATGGCGGAGTTGCATGAGGGGGACAAGCTGGAGTTGCTGGCTCCCCTGGGCAATGGATTTACACCAGCCGCGGATTTGCGCCGGGCTTTGGTGATTGGCGGCGGTATTGGCGTGGCGCCGCTGTATCCGCTGTTGTGTCAGCTGAAAAGTCAGGGTGTAGAAACAGAGATTATGCTGGGCGCGCAGTGCGGCGAGCGCATGCTGGCTTTGGAGCGGCTGGTGCGTCTGGGTATTCCCACCCGTCTTTATACTGATGACGGCACAATGGGCAAACGCGGTTATTTAACCGAGGATTTGCCGGAGGTTTTGCGTTATGGCCGCTTTGAGCAGGTGTTCTGTTGTGGGCCGATGCCGATGATGCGCGCAGTGGCTAATATCTGCGCGGAATATCGCACACCCTGCCAGGTATCGCTTGAGGAGCGTATGGGCTGTGGTTTTGGCATTTGCGTCTGCTGTGTGGTGGATTGTCAGGACGCGGAGGGCAATATCAGCAAAAAACGCGTTTGCTATGACGGCCCGGTATTTGACAGCCAGGAGGTGGTTTGGCATGCCTAATTTGGCGGTGGAATTTGCTGGTATTAAGGCCAAAAATCCGGTTTTTACGGCATCTGGCACTTGCGGCTTTGGCCGGGAGTTAAATGAGATTTTTCCGATTGAAAAGCTGGGCGGCATGATGTTGAAAGGTACCACATTGCAGCCGCGGCTGGGCAATCCGACGCCCCGTGTGGCTGAGGCGCCTTCCGGCGTGATTAACTGTGTGGGCTTGCAAAATCCCGGTTTGCAGAATGTGTTAACTGAGCAGTTGCCCTGGGTGTTGCAGCATGATTTGGCAATTTTGCAAAACATTGCTGGCAGTGAGCCGGCGGAATATGCGGAAATGGCGGCGGCACTGGATAAGGTGCCTGGGCTGGCCGGGTTGGAGGTTAACATTTCCTGCCCCAATGTTAAGGCCGGCGGTATGGCGCATGGTTCAGACCCCAAGCTGGCGGCGGCGGTGGTGAGCGCTGTTCGCGAGAGTACGAAACTGCCGGTGGTGGTTAAGCTGACGCCTAATGTTACCGACGTGGGCGAGATTGCCCGGGCGGTGGAGGCGGCTGGCGCTGATGCGGTTTCGCTGGTTAACACTTTCCTGGCTATGGTGATTGATGTGAAGCGTCGGCGGCCGCTTTTGGGCAATGTGATGGGTGGGCTGTCTGGTCCGGCTATCCGGCCGATTGCTGTGCGCATGGTCTGGCAGGTGGCGCAGAGTGTGAAAATTCCGGTTATTGGTATGGGCGGTATTGAAACCGGCGAGGACGCTTTGCAGTTTATCATGGCCGGAGCCAGCGCGGTGGCCGTGGCAGCGGCTACAATGGTTAATCCGCTGGCGCCGCTGCGGATTATCGAGGAAATGGACGCATGGCTGGAAAAAGAGGGCGTTGCGGATATTAATGAATTAATTGGCGCAGCATTGCCGTAATATTTTGAGAAAATTGCTTTGCCTGATTGACAATTCCGGCAATTTGCATTAAAATATAGCGAGAAGCTGTTTGCAGTAATGTTAAAATTTGTTAAACAAAGAACATAGAAAATCTTAAAGAGAATTTGGAGGAACAGAAAAATGGCAAAACAAAAGTTTGAACGTACAAAGCCGCATGTAAATATCGGCACCATTGGTCACGTAGACC
>CANSKT010000110.1 GCA_947647555.1 uncultured Peptococcaceae bacterium
CGGCAAAGACCGCGCCTGCGGCTTGGGCAAAGGCTCCGCCGGCTCTGGTTCAGGCAGCGTTTCCCAGCCCTCCAGAAAACACAGCAACCCCTGACAGCCAGCCATGATATCCCGGTAGGCCGCTTCAAAATCGCCGCTATACCAGGGGTCGGCCACCTCTCGCCCGGGAGTATTGGTATAATCCAACAGCAGATGAATTTTCGCGTCCGGGTCGCCGCTGAAAAATCGGTTGGCATTGAAAACATTTTCTCCGTCCATGCAAACCAACAGGTCATATTCAGCATAATCCGACGATTTCAGCGGCTGTGCCTGTCTGGTTCGGGAAAAAGTAATGCCCTGCTCTTTCAGCTTGGCCGCCGCCGGCGGATAAATCGGGTTGCCAATCTCCTCCCAGCTGGTGGCCGCCGATGCTATCTGGTAATGCTCCGCCAGCTGCGACTGCCGCACCAAATGCTGCATTACAAACTCCGCCATGGGACTGCGGCAAATATTGCCATGGCAGATAAAAAGTATTTTTTTTCGCTCGTTCATTTTAATCGCTCCCCATGTTCTCGTCCGGCAGTTCCAAATACTTCAGCAGCTGACGGCGATTATTGATAAACATTTCCGTGACCTGATAAGCTTCCGTTTCTTCATAAGCGCAGAGCTGCAAACCGTCCTCATTAAATGCCAAAATTTCCGCACCCGGCAGACCCAATAGTATCGGTGAATGAGTTGCGATAAAAAACTGCGAACCGGCCGCCGCACAGTTATAAATATCAACCAACAAAGTCAGCTGCCGCTGCGCGGAAAGAGCCGCCTCCGGCTCGTCCATAAAATACAAACTACGTTCTCGGAAATGCTTTTGTGCCACCGCCAGAAAACTTTCTCCATGCGATTTTTCATGATATTTTTCCGATTGGCGCCCCGGCCCCGTATAAGCTTCTTCCTGCGTCGCCACATTATAAAAGCTTTCTGCACGCAGAAAATAACCCCATTCCGGCAGCCGACAGCCGCGTACCAGACGCATAGCCCTGTAAAGTTCAGAATGTGAAGCATAGGTGCTAAAAGCATAGTTTTTAGTGCCGCCCTCCGGGTTAAAACCGGCCGCAATCGCCATTGCCTCCAATAAAGTAGATTTGCCACTGCCATTTTCGCCCACCATAAATGTCACCGGCCGCCGAAATTGCAGCTCCGACAAACCACCGATTGTCGGAATATCCCACAAATAGCTATTCGCTTCAATTTCAGACCATTCAACAGTAAATCCCTGCACAAAAAGTTCATTCATATGCCTTTTATTCTCCGCTCGGCCGCAGAAACTCCGCCAACGCCGCCTCCACCTCGTCCGCCGTGTTCAGCGTATTCAGCCGGCCGCGCACCGCCGCCGCACCAGGCAGACCTTTAATATAAAACGGCAGATGGCTGCGCATTACCCGAACCCCCATGTATTCGCCCTGTAATTCCACCTGTCGGCGCAAATGCCACCGCACCAGCTGAAAAATTTCCGCCCGGTCAGGCGACGGCAAAGCTGGCAGACCGGCAAAATGCCGCGCCAAATCTCGCACCAGCCAGGGATTGCCCAGCAAACCGCGCCCAATCATCAGGCCGGCGCAATGCGTATTCTGCATGCGCTCAACACCCACTTCCAACGTGTCAATATCGCCGTTGCCAATCACCGGCACCGGCAAAATATCCGCAGCTTCAGCAATCAGCTGCCAATCCGCCCGGCCGGCATAAAACTGCTCACGCGTGCGGCCATGAATAGCCAGCGCCGACGCTCCGGCCTGCACCAGCCTTTGCGCCAGTTCCAGCACATTTTTGCTGCTATCGTCCCAGCCCAGCCGCATTTTAACGCTGACCGGCAATCTATCGCCAACTGCGCCCACCACCGCCTGCACCAGCTGCACCGCCAATCCCGGCTGCTGCATCAAACGACTGCCCTCGCCATTTTTAACAATCTTCGGCGCCGGACAGCCCATGTTGATATCCAGCATAAACAGCTGACCCGTCGGCCGCATTTTCTGCTCAATAATCTGCGCCGCGCGCGCCATACATTCCGGCGAAGAACCGCAAAGCTGTACCACCAGCGGCCCCTGCTCCATACTCGCCGGCAACATGGCCAGCGTTTTCTGATTATTATAGCAAAGCGCCATATCACTAATCATTTCCGTATAGATAAGCCCAGCGCCCTGCTCGCGCAGGATTTCCCGAAAAGCCTGGTCGGTCAGTCCGGCCATGGGCGCCGTTACCACCGGATTTTGCGCCAGCAGCGCGCGTACCGCCGCCGCCTTATTCATCAACCGCGCCCCGGTTCATATCATAGAGTATCTTCAAACCGTCCAGCGTCAGCATGCTGTCCACGATGTCCACAGTTTCTGCCACTTTGGCAATGGTGGCGGAAAGGCCGCCGGTGAAAATAACCTTAACCGTACCGCCCATTTCCATTTTCAGCCGGCGCACAATGCCGTCCAGCAGGCCGGCAAAACCGTAAACCAAACCGGATTGCAGCGCCTGCACGGTGTTGGTAGCCAGCGCCCGGCTGGGTACGTCAAACTCCACCCGGGGCAGGCGCGCCGTGGAATTGCAAAGCGCGTCAGCAGAAACCGAAAGCCCCGGCGCAATCACGCCGCCCAAAAACTCGCCGGCCGCGGAAACACAATCAAAGGTGGTGGCCGTACCCAGGTCAATAATAATCAGTGAATTGCCATACTTTGCCCGGCCGGCCACGCTGTTTACAATGCGATCCGGGCCTATTTCCCGGGGATTATCCAGACAAATCGGCAAATCGGTGCGGATATCCAGCGAAACAATCAGCGGCGCAACGTGCAGATATTTGCGGCAAAGCTTCTGCCAAACGTCAACCAACGGCGGCACGGTGCTGGAAATAGCCGCCGCCGTCAGCTTGTCCAGCTGCAAACCATCTGCTTGCAGCATCGCCAGCAACAACACCGCATATTCGTCCTCCGTTTTTTTGCGGTCACTGGCCAGCCGCCAATGATACAAACACTCCTGACCGTCCCTGGCATAAATACCCAAAACGGTGTGTGTGTTGCCAATATCTACAACTAACAGCATAAAAAACACTCCTAACTATATAGCTTAAAAATCTGTATAGCTTAAAATTTATTCAGACCCCGGCTTTGCAGCATTTTGGCCGCCAACACCGCCGCGGCAATTTTTATCGGCTCAAAAAAGATGTAGGGAATACCGCCCAGCGCAAAAGCCGCGCCGTAGCTATCCAGCGCCAGCAGCATCTTCAGCTGCACCGCGCCGAACAGATAAACAAAGGCCAGCCCCACCACGCAGGCCAGAATATTGCGCAGCCAGGGAAACGGCTGCCCCGGCTGGCTATGCCCGGCAATCAGGGAAATAAGCGCCGCCGAAACCACAAAACCATACAGGTAGCCGCCTGTCGGCCCCAAAAGCGTGCCAAAGCCGCCTTTGAAGTTGGCGAAAAACGGCAGACCAATGCCGCCGGCCAGAATGTAAACCGCCACGGTCAGCGCCGCATATTTGGGAGAAAGCAGCAGAGCAATCAGCATCACCGCCGCCGTCTGCGCCGTAATCGGCACATTGCCCACCGGCACCGCCAGCTGGGAACAAACCGCCAAAACGGCAACCAACACCGCCATGGTGGCTAATTTTCTAACTTTATCACTCATAATTTTTACTTCCTAACTATTAATGACTAATCTCCAAACCCTCAAGCGTTGTACAGATGCGAGGAATGAAGCGGTCTGATGCGACAGGCGTATTGTAATACGCCGACAAATCAGGCAGCTTCCTGACAAAGCAGGTGTGCCGCTATTGGGTTTTTATCAGGCGAAGAAAACATCGCCGGTAACCAAAGTAAACTCACCGCCGTCCTCACGCTTAACCAGCAGTGAGCCGTCCTCTTTCATATCCAGTGCCTCGCCAAAAAATGTTTCATTTAGGGTAGAAATCTTGACGCGCCTGCCCAGCGTAATATTGTTAGCCAACCAAATCCGGCGAATTTCTGCAAAACCCTGCTCATATAATATGGTGTAATATTTTTCCAGCTGATTAAGCAACTCCGCCGCCACCTGCGCTCGCACAACCGGCTTTTCCGGCTCGGCCAGCGCCAATGAAGTGGCCACGTCCTTAATCTCTGGCGGCAAATCCTTATTCAGGCAGTTAATGCCAATGCCGACCACAACCCATTCCACGCTCTCCATGGAACCGTGCATTTCCGTCAGCATGCCGCATATTTTGCGGCCGTCAATATAAATATCATTCGGCCATTTAATGCCGGCCTGATAACCCAGTGCCTGCAAAGCGGCGCAGGTAGCAACGGCCGTCGTTAAAGAAATCTGCGGCGCGCGCTCCGGCTCCAGCCGGGGGCGCAAAACCAGACTCAACCAAAGGCCGGTGCCGCTAGGGCTGCTCCAGGCTCGGCCCAAACGGCCGCGTCCCTGCGTCTGCAAATCCGCCACCACCACCGCGCCGTTAACAGCGCCCTGCTCCGCCCAGCTTTTGGCCGCAATGTTGGTAGAGTCCACCTCCGCCAGATATTTATATTCCCGGCCCAACCATTCCGTCTGCAAATAAGGCAAAATTTCTTCCTGACGCACGCCGTTGGGCAAAAGACGATAACCGCGGTTACGCACCGCCTCAATCGTATAGCCCTCGTTTTGCAGACCCTTAACATGTTTCCAGACGGCCGCCCGGGATACGCCCAGCTTATCGCTCAAAGCCTCGCCGGAGATAAAATCGCCGGCCTCCAGCAGCAAGCGGAAAACATCATCACGCTTAACCAATTATATCACCCCAAATATGGTTTATTTACTACAATTAATTATAAACCGATATTATGGAATTGTCAACCTTTTGACAAACTAAAAGGGCGAGATAAAAATCTCGCCCTTGGCAGTCGCTAAACTATCCAACCGGCTGCGCCGGCTGGATAGGTTCACACTAAGCTTCCACGCGCTTTGCGCGGGACTAACTTTGTGTCGCTGCCTGCGCCTGCGGCTTGGCAGTCGCTAAGTGTTCCCTAGCGGTTTCCAACCGGCTGCGCCGGCTGGATAGGTTCACACTAAGCTCTGCCTGCGCCTACGGCTTGGCAGTCGCTAAGTGTTCACCTACATCCCCAGCAGCCGCTTTGCACAGAGGTGCAGTTGCATTTCCGGCAGCCGCAATCCTCATCTTCATCGCCGGCCACTCCTCTTTTACATTTATTAACCCTGGCCGGGTTGCCCTTGCAGCTTCTCTGTTTGTGCGGTTTATGGCCGCAGGTGCAGGGGCAGGTATCGTCGTCCATGCAGCAATAGGTGATGCAATCCTCATCGTCCTCGTCTTCTTCAGACTCAACGCCCTTGGAAGAACAGTTGCAGCAGGGAACATAGAACGGTATGCAGCCGCAGCCCATCATGCAGCCCTTTTTCTTTTTATCGTCATCATCGCCACAGCAGCAGCCACAGGGCATACAAGGCATGCAGCAGCAGCAATCATCTGTATCGCCGGCCACGTCGCGGCAAGCACATTCCTGAGCAAATTTATAAAGTTCTGCCAGACGTTCCGCATGCCGACGCGAATCTCTAATCATGCTGAGCAAAACCTCTCGCTGCTGCATATCCGTCAGATAATAAGCCAGGTTTTCATAATCATTGCTCAACTGCATTTCATTATAAATAGCAACTTTAAGCCCCTTGCAGAAGCCTTTTGGTTCTTCAATACAAACCTCGCCAATGCAATAGCACTTACAAGTCAGCTCACGCAGAATTTGCTGAAGCAGGGCATAGTGCCGGCGCTGGTCCATGCTGAACTGGCGGAACATCTCTTTATCCACCTCACATTGGGCGGTGTTCACCATGCAGCAATAGAACAACTCTGCCTCTCTGGCGCGCAGCATCACATCTTCAAAAATATCTTCCACGCCAAGCGTCCCATTGGAACACTCACAATCGTGGTAAAACGGAACATCACTACAAGTACATAATCTTCTGGCCATAATATGGACCTCCTTTTTCTCTCTATGGAGTATTCATAATATAGCCTATTCCGCCGACTCAAATCGGTGCTTGTACAACTTCTATCTTCAGCTTGCTCAATAATTTTAACAACACCGGCCGCATATCCGCCGTTACCCAGCAGCAAAGCAGCGCTCGCTGTGCGTCCAGCGTGCTGACCAGCGCCAGATTATCATAACCCTCAATAATCTTGTTCAGCCAGTCAATTTTGGCCGGCGGCACCTGCACATAAACCAGTTCCTGCGCATGGCGCGCCAGCATCTCCGGAGTTATATCACTCATCAGCCGCCTCCTTAATTTTGGCCGCGCGCTGCGGCCGCCGCAGAATACTGCCCGGCGGCAGGGCAAACGGACAGGCCAGCCAGGCATGTTGCTTGGCATGCGGCAGACAGTCCAACTCCTCCCCGTCCTCGCTCCAGATAGCGCTTAAAGTCAGCCGGCGCACCGGCCCCTGCGGCTGAATAAACTCCACTTCATCGCCCAGCCGCAAATGATTGCGCTGCTCAATATGCAGCCGCTGCCGCTCCGCGTCATAATCCAGCACCAAACCGGCAAAATCATAAACACGCTGGCTGTAACTGTTATCATAATCATAAGCGTCCGCACCCGGCGCTCCCGGAGCGATAGCCAGACCAGCAGCCTGCGGCTCTGCCAGCGCAAAGCCGGTGAAATACTGGCGCTGGCTCAATTTATCCAACTCAACGCCCCATTCCTGCGCGGCAATCTGCGGCTGCCAAAGCTTTTGCAAAGCCGCCGCGTCCAATTTGAAATCATGCTGCTGCCAAATCTCCCAACAAGCGTCCAGCGCCTGCCGATAGACCCGGGTAACAT
>CANSKT010000111.1 GCA_947647555.1 uncultured Peptococcaceae bacterium
CAATAATAATCGTCGTGATAACCGGGATAATAAGGAAAATACTAGCCGGGATAGTAACAAAGAAAATAATCGGGAACGCAATAATCGCGATAATAAAGAAAACAGAGAAAATCGTGATAATCGCGGCGGCCGTGATAAACGGGATAATCGTGAGCGCAATGCTAATAACGCCGGCCGTGATAACCGTGGCAATAACAATAATAACGGCGCTAATAATAATCGCGACAATAATCGGGATAATAAGCGTTTTGATAATAAACGTCCGGATAATGCCGGACGCGACCGGGGCGAGCGTAATGAACGCAGTAAGGCGCCGGCAGCCAGAGCCGAGGTTGTTTATGCTCCGCCGGCGGCTGCGGCCAAACCAGACAGTCGCCGTTCAGAGAAAAAACGCACTGGCAAGGCCCAGAAAGAACAGGAATTTAATCAGGAGCGTATAAATCGCTTTGAAAAAGCTGGCAAAAATCGGCCACGTAATAAGTATAAGGAGCAGAAGCGCCAGAAGGTAGAGATTGCTCCGGCTACACCTAAAAAAGTGGTTATTGGTGAAACAATTATTCTCTCTGAATTGGCTAAGAGCATGCATAAAACGGCCAGCGAGTTGATTAAAAAATTGTTTGAAATGGGTATTATGGCTACGATTAACCAAAATCTGGAGTCTGATACAGCCATTCTGCTGGCTGATGAATTTGGCGTGGAGGTTGAAGTTCGTCAGGAAAGAATTGTTGAAATTCTGGAAGATGATTTGGATAATCCGCGCGATATGAAAGAACGTCCGCCGGTAGTAACGGTTATGGGTCACGTTGACCATGGTAAAACCTCACTTTTGGACGCAATCCGCAATACGCGCGTAACATCAACTGAGGCAGGCGGTATTACCCAGCATATTGGTGCTTATCAAGTTGGTATTCAGGGACGCAAAATCACATTCCTTGATACGCCGGGTCATGAAGCCTTTACTTCCATGCGTGCGCGCGGCGCTCAGGTTACGGATATTGCTGTATTGGTTGTGGCGGCTGACGATGGTATTATGCCGCAGACGGTTGAAGCTATTAACCATGCCAAGGCGGCCGATGTGCCGATTATTGTGGCTATCAATAAAATTGATAAGCCAGGCGCTAATGTGGAGAAAGTTAAGCAGGAATTGACAGAATATGAATTGGTGTCAGAAGATTGGGGCGGCGATGTAATTATGGTGCCGGTTTCTGCCAAGCAGGGTATTAATATTGAAACATTGCTGGAAATGATTTTGCTGGTGGCTGAAGTTTCTGAACTTAAGGCCAATCCCAAGCGTCTGGCACGTGGTACGGTTATTGAAGCCAAGCTTGACAGAGCCAGAGGCCCACTGGCAACATTGCTGGTGCAGAAAGGTACCTTAAAGGTTGGCGAAACAATTATTGCCGGTTCTGTTTTTGGTAAAGTACGCGCCATGACAGATGACAGTGGCCGGACGGTACGCAGTGCTGGGCCGTCTATGCCGGTGGAGATTTTGGGCTTCTCGGAAGTGCCGGAGGCCGGCGAAACATTTATCGCTATTAAGGAAGAACGCAACGCCAGATATGCGGCGCAAATTCAGGCTGATAAAAAGCGTGAAGAGGAAATGCGCAAATCGGCCAGAGTATCGCTTGACGATTTGTTCTCTAAGATTGCCGAGGGCGAAGTTAAGGATTTGAATATTATTATTAAGGCCGACGTGCGCGGTTCGGTTGAAGCCTTGAGCCAGTCGCTGGAGAAATTGAGTACCGATGAAGTTAAGGTTAAAATTATTCATATTGGCGTGGGCGCCATTAATGAATCTGATGTTATGTTAGCTGACGCCAGTAACGCCATTATTATCGGCTTTAATGTGCGGCCTGATGCACAGACGCGCAAGGCGGCAGAAAACGCCATGGTTGATATGCGCCTGTATAGCGTTATTTATGACGCTATTGAAGATGTTAAACAGGCCATGCAGGGCTTGTTGGCTCCAGTCTTGAAAGAAACCTGGCAGGGACAGGTTGAGGTTCGCAATACTTTCAAGGTGCCCAAGATTGGTCTGGTGGCCGGCGGTTATGTGCAGGAGGGTAAGGTTACGCGTAATTCAGAGGTGCGCATTATTCGTGACGGCGTGGTTATCTTCCAGGGCAAGCTGGCGTCTTTGAAACGCTTCAAGGACGATGTTAAAGAGGTTATGCAGGGCTTTGAATGTGGTCTTGGTATTGAAAATTATAACGATATTAAAGACGGCGATATCATTGAAGCGTTTATTATGGAGGAAACTGCCAGAGAGCTTTAATTCAGAACTGTAATAGATAAGTTTATTTGGGGCTTTGGGCGGAATATTTCTGGCGTGAAGCCCCAATAATTTAATAGAAAAGCAATATAATAAACTATTGAATACTAAAAAAGGGAGAAAATTTAATAAAAATGGCTCAATATAGAAATCGGCGTTTGTCCGAGGAATTGAAAAAAGAAATTGCCGATATTGTGCGACAGATGAAAGACCCACGCTTGCAGCTGGTATCCATTCTGGCAGTGCAGGTTGATAGAGAGTTGACTCAAGCCAAGGTTTTTGTCAGCCATTTTGCGCAGGGCAGTGCTAAAGATGAAACGCTGGCTGCTTTGCATAAGGCTGGTGGATATATTCGCAGTGAGTTGGCGCGCCGTCTGCATACGCGTACCGTACCGGAATTGGTATTCGTGGACGACCACAGCATTGAAGCTGGCTTTAAGATAACGGAAATGCTGGCTGATTATGAGCGCGAGCGCACTGGCAGTGTAATAAAATCGGAGGAATAAAATTGATGAAATATGATTTTCAACCAGCCTGCGATTTGCTTGCTGATAAGCAAAAGGTGATGATTGTGGGGCATATTTCGCCTGATGGTGATACGCTTGGTTCTGCTTTGGGTCTGGCGCGCGGTTTGCGCAAGCTGGGCAAGAAGGTTAATGTGGTTTTTCAGGACGCTGTGCCGCGGCATTTAAGTTTTTTACCCGGCGCCGCGGAAATTTTGCGCCCCAACCAGCTGTCAGAAGCCGGCCATATGCCGCCGGATTTAGTGGTACTGGTGGATTGTGCTACCTTGGAGCGTACTGGCAATGGCTGGATTAATGATTATCTGCCGCAAATTCCTTTGCTGATTTTTGACCACCATGCCTTGCGTGATGATATACCGGCAGTTTCACTGGTAGACCCACATTTGGCTGCGACGTCGGAGTTGATTTACTGGTTTTTGCAGGCGCTTAATGTATCGCTGGATTTGGATTTGGCGCGCTGCCTATATACGGGTATTTGCACAGATACCGGCGGTTTTCGTTTTACTAACACCAAAGTGCATACCTTGCAGATTGCCGCCGAATTGCTGGCGCAGGGTATTAATATGGAAGAAATGCGCATTAATCTTTTTGAGTCGCGCAGTCTTGGACACCTTAAAATGTTAGGTTTGGCTTTGTTGAATATGCAGAAAACCGATGATAATAAACTGGTTTGGTGCAGTATGGACGCTGCTACCAAGGAGAAATATCATGCTTTGCCGGAGGATATAGACGGTATTGCCGGCGAAACTATGCAGTTGGAGGGCGTAAAAATCGGCCTGTTTTTTGACGAGCGTGTGGAGCAGGGTACGGTTAAAGTTTCCATGCGTGGGCGCGACGGTTATAATGTTGGTAAATTGGCGGCGGAATTTGGCGGCGGCGGTCATTACGCGGCCAGCGGCTGCACTATTTTTGGCTGTCTGGCCGAGGTTATGCCTAAGGTTTTGGCGGCGGCGGAAGTTTTGTTAAAAGAAACGGAGGCCAAACTTTCATGACCGAAAATTTTGGGCAGACCGTAAATGGGTTTTTGAATATCTATAAGCCGGCTGGTTATACCTCGCATGATGTGGTGGCGGTTTTGCGTCGTCATTTGCCGCGTAAAAGCAAGGTTGGGCATACTGGTACGCTGGACCCACAGGCCACCGGCGTTTTACCGGTTTGTTTTGATAAGGCTACGCGTTTGGCGGAATATTTTACCGCCTTGCCCAAAACTTATGTGGGTGAATTAACGCTGGGTAGTGTTACCAGCACTTATGATAAATGGGGTGAAACAACCTGGCAGGCGGAGCCGGCTAAATTGGCGGCGGTGACGGAGTCTGATATTATGGCTGTTTTGCCGCAGTTTCAGGGCTTTATTAAGCAGGTGCCGCCAATGGTGAGCGCTGTCAAAATTGGTGGTCAAAAGCTGTATCAGCTGGCCAGAGCTGGTGTGGAGGTGGAGCGGCCGGCGCGCGAGGTGCGGATTTACAGTCTGCGCGTGTTGGATTTGGCTTTACCCCGGTTGACTTTGGAAATTTGCTGTTCCAGCGGTACCTACATACGCAGTTTGTTTCACGATATCGGTCAGACCCTGGGGGTTGGGGCGCATATGTCGGCGTTGGAACGTGCAGCGGTGGGCGATTTTACCAGAGAGGGTGCTTTGCCATTGAATGAAGCGGAAGAAATGTTGAAGGCTGGCGATTATAGCCGTTTTTTGCCCTTGTCTGTTGGGGTGGCTCATTTACCGATGGTGGAATTGCAGACGGAACAGGATTTTCAATCTGCGCTGCATGGTCGGGAAATTGTGCTTGGTTTATCTGAAGCCGAAGCGCCGGCCTGTCAGGTTTGCTATCAGGGGCAGCTTGTTGGCATTGGGGAAACCCGATATGAGGCGCAGGGCTGTGCCTGTAATGAAATGTTGTTGCTGCATATGGATAAGGTATTGCTTTAAGAAAAAAATTCAGGTGATATATTTAATATGAAAATTTTGCGTTCAGTTAAAGAATTTGAACAGCAGAATAAATTTTTAGCTGTGACTTTAGGTAATTTTGACGGTGTGCATTTGGGGCATCAGCAACTTTTATGCCGGGCTGTAATGGCGGCACAGGCGGCCGGCGGCGTTTCACTGGCTTTTACCTTTGCGCCGCACCCTTTGGCGGTTTTGTCAGACCAGCAGCCGCAGCTTTTGCAGAGCCAGACGGAAAAGCGTCGGGCGATTGCGGAAATTGGTTTGGATTATCTTTTAGAGATGCCTTTTACGGCGGAGTTATCACATTTGTCGCCGGCTGATTTTGTTGCACAGTTTTTGGCGGAGTCTGGTTTGGCGGCCAATTTGGTGATTGTAGGCTTTAACTTTAGCTTTGGCGCCAGAGGGGTGGGTAAGGCTCAAACTTTACAGCAGCTTGGTAAGGAGCAGGGTTTTGAGGTGGAAATACTGCCACCGTGTCAACAGGAGGGCCAGATTGTCAGCAGCAGTTGGCTGCGCCAGCTGATTGCCGATGGCCAGATTGTCAAAGCAAATCGTTTGCTGGGGCGAGAATATGCGCTGACTGGAGAAGTGGTACATGGCCGGCAGCTGGGAAAGCAATTCTTTGGTTTTCCCACGGCGAATATTCTGGCGGAGCAGGCAATGTTGTTGCCGGCTTATGGCGTTTATGCCGCCTGGGCCGAGTGTGCCGGCAGAGTTTGGCCGTCTGTTGTTAATGTGGGTTTGCGTCCGACGATTGCTGAAAATATTGTGCCGACGATTGAAACCCATTGTTTGGGTGCGGATTGTGATTTTTATGGTCAGGAAATGCGCGTGCGTTTTGTGCAGGAAATTCGCTCGGAGCGTAAATTCGCTTCAATGGAACTGTTGCGTGAACAAATTACTATGGATAGTAAAAAAGCTGCAAAAATTTTACAATAACTATTGCCAAAAAGCAATTTATGATATATAATATGAAAAGCGGTCTGCAAGACCGCCGCCATACCACAGCGCGGATATGGACACTCCGACCCTATCTGGGCTGTTGGCCAATATTAAACAGGAGGTAAAGGATTTATGCCGTTGACTACTGCTAAAAAAGCGGAAATCATTGCTAAATTTCAGCAGCATGAAGGTGACACCGGTTCTCCGGAGGTTCAGGTTGCGCTGCTCAGTCAGCGTATCTCAGATTTAACTGAGCATATGAAACGTCACCCCAAGGATTTCCATTCTCGCCGCGGTCTGTTGCAGCTGGTTGGCCAGCGCCGCCGTTTCCTTGGCTATATCAAAGCCCAGGATTTTGAGCGTTACCGCAAAATCATCACTGAACTCGGCCTGCGCCGTTAGTTGATTAATTAAAATTGCATTATAAAAGGTGGTATGTTAAATAAACACATACCACCTTTAATCTTATGTTGCCGTTTTATTGAAAAACGGCGGCGTTTGTTAATCAAGTCCTTTAACGGTAATGACGGTACCCTGTTTAACCAGATAATCAATATGGGTCATGGCATCTTCCTCGGCTGGCAATTCAAAAAAATAACTGCCATAGCTGTCATTACTCTCAATGTATAACTCATAAACTGGCTGGCCGGGCTGACCATATTTAATTTGTGCCGCCGCAATAAATCCCTTATTGGTACTATCCAGGCTCCAGACCTCCAGGCCGCGCTCATAGCTTTCAGTTTCTTCATTATAATTAAGATTATATATTTTCAGTAGACTCTTCTGCTCACGCGGCGCCAAAAGCGTTAGTGGTTCATCTTCGTTCAGTTTGAGCATGGTATAGGAGAGTAGCTCGGAGAGTTCTTCATCTGTTGGCTCATGTATAATGTAAAGCAAGCAATCATCCGGTTCATTGGCCTGAGCCTGATGAATAATGGAATTGCTGCTGCTGGTGGAAAATTCGTTGGCATTTATGACCTGCATTATATTTATTGGTTCATTTGGGCAGCCAGCTGCCAGAAAAAGCA
>CANSKT010000112.1 GCA_947647555.1 uncultured Peptococcaceae bacterium
GAACTTTTCATTTAATGGATTTTAGGTTTAAGTCAAAGTCTAAACAAATAATATAAATCTTTGATAAATATGAATATATACAATTTCATATTAATAATGTTTTTTTTGATTATTTAACAATTGGTAATAATTTGTTTGATGAATGTATGCAACATGGTGAAGATACTAAATTTTTTACACAAGTAGTTTTGCAAGAGGGAAAATATGCTTTATTAAAAAGAGCTCAATATAATTATCGTAAACATAAAGGAAATCTATCTTTATTGGATTTTTGTAAGATGCAGAGTTCTTATTATACCAGTGATTTTCAAAAGTTATTAAAAGAACTATTTAATAATTCATTTAACGCTTTTGCAGAATATATTCCATATGTGCAGATTTTAGCATTGTATATAATAATTTATCGAATTAGAGATGGTGCTAAAAATCAGTTGCAGGAAGAAGAACAACAAATTTATAAAGATATTATTAGGGAAGCCTTGCAAAATATTGAAGATGATTTGATTTCTAATTTTAAGTTTTTAACGCGTGATGAAAAAACGCTTTTATTAAATATTAAATATAGTCGTGATATTTCTGATGATATTCGTTTGCGTCATAAAACAATTTACTTTAACGGTATCTCGTTATATTCATTAAAAAGCAAAACAATATTAAAAATATGTAATATTGATTTTGCAGATAACAATATATGTATTACTGGAAAAGTAGCGTTGCCTTTGTCTGCTACGAAATATAAAGTTGTGGCTGTAATAAATGATAATGACGATTATGATTTGAGTTATTTTGAGTTGGATATTTCTGCTAAAAAGTTTTATTGCAATTCAGTCTATTATCAAGAAAGAGGTTTTAAGGTAGTAGTTCCTGTTGCAGAAACAGAAAAAATTTCATTTGTTTTTTTATGTGAACATCAAAATGTAAAACTTTATATAAATTTTCAGTTTGTTTCCAGATTGACTAATAAACTAAAAAACTCATATTATATTGCAAATGAATTTTTATTGAGAAAAAATAAAGCTAGTACGGCGATATTCTTGGAAAGGTTTAGCAAAGAAAGAAAAAGACAGCTTGAAAACAAGATTACAAAAGAATTGTTTAAGAGTAAGCGTTTCAGAACGGTTTTATGGCGCTTATTAATAAGATTTGCTAATTTTATTCATAGATTATCTAATAAAGAAATTTGGCTTTTTATAGATTATTTTTCTCTTGCTAATGACAATGCGGAGGCTTTATTTCAATATGTACTGGCACAAAACAATAATAAAATAAAACCATACTTTGTGATTTCGAAAAATACAGAGGATTATAATCGGATTAAACAATATGGTAAAGTTATTTCTTATGATACAAAGCTATATAGATTGCTTTTTGCAGTCAGTGATAAAATTATTACTTCTCAAACATTTTAGAGTAGAAGAAATACTTTTTATGAACGAACTGATGTGTTAAAGGATTTGTTTCATTTCAAGTATATTTATCTTCAGCATGGGATTATTAAGGATAATCATGCCGACACATTGGCTCATTACAAAACAGCTTTGGATATGCTTATTACCTCTGCTAAACTGGAATATGATTCTTTGATGTCGGAAGAATATCAGTTAACATCTGATATTGTTAAATTAACTGGTTTGGCAAGATATGATAAACTTGCTTTTATAAATAAAAATATTTCAGCTAAAAAAATATTGTTAGCGCCAACTTGGCGAAAGAGTCAAATTGGCGAGTGGGATGAAACTATTCAAGGCTATAAATATCAGGAAAATTTTAAAAAAACAGAGTTTTATGCTTTTTATAATGGCATTTTGACTGATTCAAGAGTTCTTGAAGCCTTATCCAAACATGGTTATATTATAGAGGTTCAACTGCATCCTAGGCTTTGGTCCCAGAATTGTGATTTTGTTGAGAACGATTATATTCGTGTTGAGCATGTGAAAAAGCCCTTAATAGAAGAAATCCAAGAAACAGCAATGTTAATAACAGATTATTCCAGCATTGCCTTTGATTATTCATATATTAAAATTCCAATTATTTATGCTCAATTTGATAAAGAATCCTTTTATGCAAATCACGCATATACTCGAGGTTATTTTGATTTTGAAACTATGGGTTTTGGCCCGGTATGTTATGACTATGAAAGCACAGTGCAGGCAATTATCAAGGCCATAGAAAACGATTGTGTTATGGAGGAAAGATATAAGCAGAGGGTAGATAATTTCTTTGCTTATCGTGACGGTAAGAATTGCGAACGTATTTATAATGAGATATTAAAGTTGGATAAGGAATGATTATTAAATGCTGAATTTAGAGGAGAAAATCGAACAGGCGGTTATCTTGGCCGGCGGTTACGGCACCAGATTGAAGCCGTTTACGGACACCAATCCCAAGCCAATGTATCCTTTTGAGGACAGGCCATTTTTGGAATATCTCATCGAGCAGGTTAAAAGCTTTGGCATTGAAAACATATTGCTACTGCTGGGTTATCTGCCAGAGAAAATCATGGATTATTTTGGTGATGGCTCAAAATGGGGAGTACATATTAAATATGCAGTAACACCGGCGGAATATGAAACAGGGCTGCGTTTGAAAAAGGCTGAAACAGAGGGGTTGCTGGCTGACGAGTTTTTATTTATGTATTGCGACAACTATTGCCCAATCGACTATCGCCGTTTGTGTCGGGAATATTATGCCTATGAAGCCTTAATCCAGTTTACAGCGTATCATAACTTGGACGGTTATACCAAAAATAATCTGCGGATTGCGGAAAGCGGTTTAGTCGAGGTTTATGATAAGAAACGCGTGGAGCCGAATTTGCAGGGCGTAGATATTGGCTATGCCATTGTAAACCGAAAAGTTTTGGAACTCATGCCAGAAGAAAATGAGAATTTTGAAAAGATAGTTTATCCACAGTTGGTGGCACAACAAAAGATGTTTGCAACGGTAACAGAACACCGCTATTATTCGGTGGGCTCATGGGAGCGCATTGAGTTGACCAAGGCATTTTTTGCGCCAAAGAAAGTAATTTTTCTGGACAGGGACGGTACCATGAATGTGCGTCCACCGCAAGCCTGCTATATTGAAAGGCCAGAAGATTTTGTCTGGCTGCCGGAGGCCAGGCAGGCAATTAAAGAGTTGAAAGATAACGGCTATCAAATTGTTTTGATATCCAACCAGCCTGGGATTGCCAGAGGTCGGTTGACCGAAGAAACTTTGGCACAAATTCATGCAAAAATGCAGCAGGATTTGGCAGAGGTAGGAGCCAGCATTGATTATATTTATTATTGTCCGCATGACTGGGACGAGGGCTGTCGTTGCCGCAAGCCCAAGCCGGGCATGTTTTATCAGGCGCAGAAAGAGTTGTCTTTGGATTTGACAAAGTGCTGGATGCTGGGTGATGATGAGAGGGATATGCACGCTGGTGGTGATGCTGGCTGCCGCTGTATGTACATCACTGAGCAGCATCCTTTAATTGAAGCAGTACATACTATATTGAAATTAGATGAGGTAGAGAAATGATAATTTCCAAAACGCCGCTAAGAATGTCATTCTTTGGCGGTGGTACAGACTTTCAAAGTTATTTTGCTAACAGCCGGTTTGGTTATGGCAGCGTTATCAGTACGGCGTTGAATATGTATGTTTACATAACGGTGAATAAACGTTTTGATGATAAAATTCGTGTGGTTTATTATGGCAATGAGTTGGTGGATTCGGTAGATGAAATCAAGCATGATATTATTCGCAATGCTCTAAAGATTGCTGGCATTGAGCGTGGTGTGGAGATTATTTATTCGGCGGATATTCCATTGAGTAGCGCAGGTATTGGCTTATCCTCCTCCAGCGCTTTAGCGGTTGGCGTTATGAATGCACTGCATGCCTATAAGGGAGAGAGGGTTGCGCCGGAGGTGCTGGCCAGAGAGGCCTGCCGGATTGAAATTGATTGCATTGGTCAAAAAATTGGTATTCAGGACCAGTTTGCCGTGGCTTATGGTGGTTTTCGGGTATACAAATTTTTCGCCAGTGGAGCAGTCAGCGCGGAGCCGGTGATTTGTAAGCCGGAATATTTGCAGCAGTTAAAGCAGAATTTACTGTTGTTTTATACGGGTAATGGCCGGGATTCGCGCAAGATTTTGAATGAGCAGAGTGAAACTATTGCTCAGAAGATGCAGCGTTTGGACAAGCTGGTGGAGGCCGTGGAGCGGAATTATAGTAATTTGTGCCAGGGTGAGGTTGACCAGTGGGGAGTGGAGTTGGATAAGGCCTGGGAGATTAAGAAGACCTTTGCTGGCGGAGTTTCCACACCAGAGATTGATGAAATGTATGCGGCAGCTAAGACGGCAGGTGCTTTAGGCGGTAAAATATTGGGAGCCGGTGGCGGTGGTTTTATGCTGCTTTATGTGCCAAAGGTTAAGCGGACAGCAGTACGGCAAGCTTTAGCTGCTTACCGAGAAGTCGATTTTGCTTTTGAAGCGGCCGGCAGTCAGATTGTTTTTATTAATTAAGGAGTTAAAAATGGGAAAATATACGCAATATATTGAGAATTACATAATACAGGAGAGCAAAGTTTTGGCTGCGCTTGATGTGGTTGCTATTGATGAGGCTTTGCAGCTGTTGGAAGAAACGATGAATAACGAGGGCAATATTTATGTTTTTGGTAATGGCGGCAGTTCTGCTACGGCCAGCCATTTTCAGAATGATTTTAATAAAGGCGTTTCAGAGCATACAGAAAAGAAGTTTCGCTTTATCTGTCTGAATGATAATGTGCCGACCGTTATGGCGATTGCCAATGATATTGGCTTTGAAGAGGTTTTTCGTTTTCAGCTGCAAGGAAAGCTGAAACAGGGGGATATTGTGATGGCTATATCCGGCAGCGGAAACTCTAAGAATGTATTAAATGCGGTGGAATATGCCAAGGAACAGGGCTGCAAGGTTATTGGTCTTACCGGTTATAACGGCGGTAAACTTAAAGAACTAAGCGATATTTCTCTACATGCGCCGGTACAGAGTATGCAGATTACTGAGGACATTCATATGATTTTTGACCATTTGATGATGAGTGTGTTTTATAAGACGATGTGCGGCATTGAGCATTTGCGAGGTGAGGTATTATGAGCAAAATTTTGGTGACCGGAGCGGCAGGGTTTATAGGTTCGCAGCTGGCGCATGTTTTATGGCAGCAGGGGGAGCAGGTTATTTTACTGGATGATTTTTCCTATGGTCTTGAGGATAATCTGATTTTTGATGACCATGATTTTCGGGCGGAAATTCTGCGTGAAGATGTTTGCGATACGCCAATGCTGAACGCTTTATGTGAGAAAGAGCGGTTTGATTACATCTACCATATAGCGGCAATTACGCCTCTGCCGGATTGTCAGATTAGTCCCGGACGGGCAATTACCGTTAACGTCGCTGGTACAGTGAATGTTTTGGAGGCGGCTCGGCGTTTTGGCGTAAAGAATGTTATTTTTGCCAGTACTTCGGCGGTTTATGAAAATTGTGATAAGTTCCCGACCAAAGAAGATGATGCTATTCCTCCCAGTTTGGTATATTCCAGTGGCAAGTTTGCGGCGGAGCAGTTTTGCCGTAGCTTTGTTGAGGTTTATGGCATTAATGTTACAGTTTTACGTTTTGCTAATGTTTATGGGCCGCATATTGATTGCTTGCGTACACAGCCGCCGGTGGCCGGTTATTTAATTCGTGAGTTGTTTTATGACAGACAGCCGGTTTTACATTCTACTGGCGAGCAGCGTCGAGATTTTGTTTATGTAGATGATTTGATTGATTTGGCGCTTAAGGTGCGGGACAATCAGGGTTATGATTGTGTGAATGTTTCCACGAATATGACCTATTCAATTAATGAATTATATAAGACGATAGCCAAAATTATGGATAAAGAGCATTTGCAGCCGGTTTATGTTGATTCCTCTAATTACTGGAAGAGGTACCCAGGTTTATATGAGGGGGCTTATCCGATTTCAGCGCAGATATTGGATAATGAGGTTAATAAATATACCTTATGTGATAATGCACATGCGGCAGAAAAATTTGGCTGGCAACCGCAAATCTCTTTTGAAGAAGGTTTGCGCAGAACGGTGGATTTCAGTGTTGATGTCTTGAAAAAGCATGATGCAGCGTTGTAATTATGAAACATAAAGTAGATATAAATAGATGTTCACCCCCCCCGTTTCTGATATTTCGACAAAACGCAATGGTATACAGGCCTGGCTTAAGCGTAAATTGCCATCAAGTTCTGTGGCCATGGAGCAGAAGTTGCAATATTTGCTGGAAAATATCCAAAAGCAGTTTGATTTGCTTGGTGAGCAGCAGTTGAAGCG
>CANSKT010000113.1 GCA_947647555.1 uncultured Peptococcaceae bacterium
ATATTGCGCTGCGCACTATTAATTCCAGAAAGAGTGTTTTGCAACTGGCGAGTAGTATTAAGCGCACTGGTAAAACTACGGTTAAAATTTCCGCCAAGCGTCGCCTGCAATCTAAAAATCAATTCAAATTCCCGTCTACCTGCCAACTGTCTATCCCCCTTTCTGCCGCCGCCTATCCTCTGCGGCGGCGGCATTTATATCATCTATCCAACTAGAAATTTCCGCAACCGTCATATTCACCCAAAAAGATACAGGCGTATACGTTGCCTTGGCAAGGCGAAAACTTTCTTTGCGCCACCATTTACACGGGCTTTTTAATAACCCGTACTTATTAAAAAATTGCGCGCTGCATTGGTAATTCTGTTAAAATCTTTCAGCGGCAGACTTTCCAGCATATCGCTGCCAATACCGGCGGCTTTAGCCGCCAGCTTACATTGAAAATTGCTAGAAATTTCCGGTGCAAGGGCATATTCCTGCATATCCTGCATTTCTCTTTCGATTTCCAACATATCGCGTCCGGTCAAATCCTCAAATCTAAATTCCATTTCCGCAACCGTTTTGTCGGCATAGCTAAACGGTTTGGCGAACTTATGAACATACACACCCTTTGTGGGAGGAGCCTGCTGTTCTTTAAGGGCAGCAGAATCGTTTATTTCATTATCTTTTTTCTCAAAATCTGTCATTTTTCTTTTCCTCCGTTTTTGAATTTTAGGCATAAATAAACCAGCGACTTAAATTGCCGCTGGTTTATTTGCCGATTGCCTTTCTCACATCTTCCGCATAATCAGTGCCGTTGACATAATAAATGTTGTTCAAAACGTCCACTTCCAAAACTTTTTCGCCGTCAATAAATGTTGCAAAATAAGTTACAGACAATTCGCAACTTCCGTCCGTCGGCGACGCATTAGCGAGTTTGCCGGGATTAGTTTTGGTGGGGAAACCAATAACAACGTGTTTTACTGCCTGCGTCTTAAAGCGGCCTGCCGTGTTATCCCAAAGCTGCTGCGCACCCCTTAAATCCAGCTGATGATTGCGCGGTTCGGACAATCTGACCGCTTCTTTTGATGTTCTACGAAAATTAAGCGTAATACTCATTGGCTCCGTTTGCCCCACATAAGGAGCATTAAAGCCGCCGCCAATACCAGCGCCAGAAATTTCTTCATTTTTTGCAGATATTTCCGGCAAAGTAACTTCCGCCATACCGTAATATTCCACTGCGTCCTCATACACCGCAAAGGTATTTGTGCCATTATCAACCTGCATTGCCCATACCTCCTTTAACCAGCAAACAAAGCGCTGGTATATTCAACATCATATTCCAGCACAAATTCAATTTCCTGCGCCGGACTAGCTGGGGTCATAAATATATGGAATACCGCCTTGCCTGCCATAAGCGCCACTTGACTGTTTTCGCTTTCCCGGAACTCCACGCGTCCGCCCAGCAATTTTTCTTCTGACACAAGCCCGTTAAGCCAAATATTAAGCGAATCAGCAATGTTATCAATCAACCGGCGGTCCAGTCGCTTGTCAATTTTGGACCAGTACGTTAAAATCACCGAACTAGCTACCCAACCAAACATACGGGACACACTGATAAAGTAATCCTTAACATCTGTGTTGGACGGAAAACAAGCCGTCTGATTGCCCCACAAGGAAAAGCCGCCCATAAGGTTTAGCACCGTTACAATGCCGTTTGAGTTAAGGTAATTGGCTTGCTGCAAGTCAAGCAAAACCTCGCTTCCGTCCACCAGCACGGCGGCATTTGCCTGCAACAGCTTATTAGACGGCGAATCACAAGGGCAGCCGCCATTATCGGTATCAACCTTGCCCATAAGCCCAGCGGCCTGCGTGGAAAGATGAAAAACTTTGTCCCCCAATTTAACCATAGGAAAACAAAGAATTTGTGTTTTACTGTTGATGTTCTGCTGTTTCTTCCATTCTGGTACGTCCGAATAATAGGTTACAGCAGCCGTGTCAACGTCAATTAAAGCTTTGGCTTCAAAAAGCCCGTTGATACTCTGGGCTTTGGCGTTTAAAATCGCTGCAATTTCCGTTTTGTGGGACCAGCCGGGGCAAATCAAAATATCCGGGGCTATACTATATTTGGGATAAACGCTGTCAACCAATTCAAAGCCGCTGGTTTTTTTGGTTGATATGTTAAAGCCGCCAATAATTTCAGCGTCCGCAACTTTGGACGGGTCTACTTGCTCATAGGCAATATTAAGCTTTGTTTCTGATTCCGGGATTGCGCCGCCCTCCAAAACTTCCAAAACCAGATTTCCACTTTCATAAAAAAGACCATAATCTACATTTGCAGTATATTCCGTGCTTTCATTACCAGCCGCCTTTACCGTAACGCTTTCAATAATGGCTTCCAGCGGCAGCAACGTCTTGCCGTCTAGCAAATCAAAATCAGAAGCAGCTACCGCTTTTTTGTGCTTGTCCGGGTCAAGCACATTCACAAAAAACACCGGCGCAACATTGTAAAGCTGGAATTGGGAATAAATAACCTCGCAAAGGCTATATTTTCCCCAATCGTCGCTATATCCCAAAGCCGCCACCGCTTCTTCATAGGTGCTTGCCATAATTGGCGTGTTGACCTGACCGCCAACGGTATGCACCGGTGCTGTTCCCACGGCAAAAACCACGCCAGAATTTGCTGTTACTGGTGTTGAAACAGAAGTCGCAACCTGCCTTGCTTTTGCACCGTGATAAAAATTGCTCATCTTTAACCCTCCCTGTTACCTTGCATAGCCGAAACAATATCTTTGTAATACCTACTTATAATGTTTCCACCACGCTTTACTTTGGTAGCATATTCCGCCAGCCTGTTTACAGGCACAATAAGCTGCTTAATTTGTGGGTAATCATCAGTCTGCTTACTCAAGAAATTCAGCACTTCAGAGAATGAACCCTCCAATACAGTATTTTCTTTTAATGCCCCATTTGGCAACGACGGCCCAATATAAACATATTGCTGGTAGTCGCTGTATAATTCATTGTCAGCACCGTTCTGAACGGCTCTGACGGGCTTTTTCTCCTTTTGGGTATTATCTACCACCAAACCGTTTTCGGTTCGTCCTGCGCCCTCCTGCGCGTTCTGGGCGCTCTTTTTTAATGCCATATTCTCATAACCTCACTTTCCATTGCCGGCAATTTAAATCTTGTCATCATCTCACCAAGAAAAATAGGCGGCTCACAATCGGGATAAACAAAAGTTTCCAGCGGCGGCCTAAGTAAAAACTGGCCGCCAATTACCCCGGCTTTAATCAGTTCAAGCTTAATACGCGTCAAAAGATTTTCAAGGCTCGCCGAACCCTCTGCACCGTCCAGCGAATATGTGGCTGCAACAATACGCACCATACACTCACATTCCGGGTTTTCGCCGGGCTTTTGGTCGTCGGTGCTTTTAATAAATTGCAAAAGCACATAGGGAACGCGCGACACTTCCGCGTCCTTATCCGGCAACTGTCCCTTGTGTATTTCCGTCGAGCGCTCTCTATCCTCACCACTGCTCTTATTCACAATAGTCGGCAAAAGCATATCTTTGGTTTTTTCTTTAATAAAGGCTTGCAATTCATCAAGCAAAATTTTTGGGGTCATAGGCTTTAACCTCCATAACCATTCAAAATACGCGTCATTTCGTGGTCGATACGCTTATTTATTGTTTCCTGTGCCGCATTTTCCACTTGTTCTAAAACAACACTGTTTCCGGCCATATCGGCCACCGACGGACCCAAAAATTCCTTAATAGGTAATCGTTTAGAGGCTTTGCGCTCAAACATACCAATATGCCCACTTTGCATACGCGCTATAAAGGCCTGCTCAAATTCCACTTGACTACGGGTTTTTAAAACAGCAGCTTTCACTTTTAACCCTCGTGTAGGTTGTTTAGGGGATACATTAAAACGGTATAAAGGAATCTTACAACCAGCAAAAGAAATTTCACCAACTAAATCATTTCTATTTGCCTTTTTCAATCTTATATTGCTTTCAGCACGCAAATCCCTTTGCGATATTGCATATACTTCCCTAATCTGTTCACCTGCCGTTGTACGCACTGTGCCTAAAGCCCTATTTATAGCATTATAAAATACTTTTTCAGCGCCCCCTTGAACACCGTGCATAACCGCGTTTACACGCTCTATCTGTTCATTAGATATTTCTATCACGCTGTCAACCTCCGCAGGCTCAATATTAATTCGCCCATTTCGTTTTGCACGCTAACAATGCGAAAAATATCACCGTCAATCTCAATAGGCTGTCCCTGCTTGGGTATTACACCCAAATCGCTATATGCAGCATACATTACCATATCAACCGCAAAAATGCCGTTCGCATTATCTGTGGACGGTTTTTGCCGGTCTTTTGCCCCCTCCGAATCAATAACCACCGGGATTTTATAATAATTGCCGTTATAGCCGATTTCTTTTACTTCGGCAAACTCTTTCCCGTTGTGAAAAACAGCTTTCAAATCACGTTCAAACTGTGCCTTAAAGTTCGCCATATTAAAGCACCTGTGCCACGAACCAGCTGTCAACCTCGTGGGGAATCGGCAGCGGATTGCTGTTAAGCTGCAAAAACCGTCGGTCGGGACCGCGTTCAATCCAACTGACCGGAACACGCGCACCCTCAACCGTAACAAACTTTTCCGTTTTGCCGTCAAGGAATGTTACTCCGGCATAATTCATTGAAAAGTTTGCTTGCGTGGAAAGTAACGCAAGCGTACCTTTAGGCACAAGCGGCTTCGGTGCAGGCTTGGCCGGGTCGGTAAAGTCATCAAGATACCACTCGTTATAGGTGTAAAGGTCAATTCCCTCACCACGCAAAGAACCGATATAAGTTGCACCGTTAGGCAATTCCTGTGGCTTAATAACGGCCAAATCAAAGGCCTTGACATCAAGCATTTTCTGAACTTTCTCGTCATTCAAAAAGTCCTCAGCAACATCATCTGCCAAAATGCAAATATCACAATTTACAAAGCCGGTTTTTTGCACCTGCTTTTTTGCCGCTCTGATAAAACCGATTTTATTGGCTTTCCACTTTTCGGCGGCTGACTTTTTTTCTTCATAGTTTGTAAAGTTAAAATCAATAATTTCGTTTAACCCCTCGCCGATAACAGGAATTGTGCCTGTATAAATCGCCTGTGCGCACATCCACTCTTCACGTCGCACAATCATATCTTCCAGTTCTCTAAAATCACGCGCCAGTTTTTCGACTGCACGCTCCTCTGCCGTTTTTGCACTATAAAGCGCTTCGCCAGCTGAACGCTCGGAAACATCTTCAACGGTTGTAAGTTTAGTTGGTGCAATCAGCGGCGGCGTATAGCTTTTTGTCTGATAACCAGTGTTAGGTACAATCTTGCTGCCAATTTTCCTATGCACAAACGGAGCAATTTTGCGGTCGCCTTTGATAAAGTCCACATCAATAGACTTTGTTACAAACGTGTTTACCTTGCGAAAAAAAGTTGAGCGAAAAAAAGTACGGGTCGGGGGCATACGCACAATCAATTTGCCCATTGTCCGCGGTTCAAAAATACTAACACTCATAACTTGTCATTCCTCCTATTTCAAAAAAATCGAAAGTGGCCTGCAAGCCGTTTTCAATGCGTCAAGCGCTACGCCCTCCGGCAAAGCAACAGCTTCGCCCCTGAACGTACCAGTCTGATAATATACAACATTACCGTTATCGTCCGGTTCATCAGCAGTAATACCGACAAGCCGATTAAGCGTTTCCACCGTCGCTTCGGCCAAGCCGTCAGCGTCCAGCGCAACAGGCGCGTGTTTTCGGACAGTTGCGCCCTCTTTAATTATTCCTGCTTCAGTCAAGGCCGGAAAACCGCCAAGATAAAAATTATCAGGAATATAATTTGCTTCTTTTACTCCATACATTGTTATTCCTCCTATCTAACTTCCGGGTACAGTTTATCAATAGCAGCCTCGTTAGGGTTCGGTTTGCCGCTGCCGGCACCGCAGGAAGCGTCTAAGATTTCATTGCCAATATCCAGCATACCACTGTTTTGTACGTCAGCATTACAACCGTCAAGATAATTCTGCCCCTGCGCTTTCATTTGCGCAACAATCTGCATTGATACGTCGGCAGCAGTAAGCGGCTTTTCAAATTTGGCGCTGTGCACAATATCTTCAAACCCGGCTAAAGCCGTGTCCTCAATATCCTTTATGCGCTTGCGCTCCGCTGCCGTCGCTTCGGCGACAATCTGCCCAACCAAAGCAGGATAGGCCGCTTTAAGTTCTTCCACTGTTTTAATTTCCAGTTGTTT
>CANSKT010000114.1 GCA_947647555.1 uncultured Peptococcaceae bacterium
GGCATGGGCGCATTATTCCAGATAAGATTTTGTTGCTTTTGCTGATTAACCGGGTAATTTGGTTTGCTTTGCTGGAAATACCGTTGCCCGCAACGCAAACACTGACGGAATGGCTTTGTAATTCGCTGCTTAGTTTGTTGGTGCCGTCTATTTTGCTGGCTATTGTGTTGCTGGCAGAAATTTTTACAGAACGCGAATTAATGGGCGGCGGTGATATTAAGCTTTTGTTTGTTTTGGCGCTGTATTTAAGCTGGGCGCAGTTGGTGCTGCTGTTGTTGATTGCCTGTTTGCTGGGGTTGTTGCTGTCCCTTTTGGGTTTGGCTCTGGGGCAGCGCAGTATGGCAGAACCTTTGCCGTTTGGCGTGGATTTGGCGCTGGCAACGCTGTTAACCGTTTGTTATGGCGCGCCATTAATTAATTGGTATCTTTGTTTGTTTTAGATTGTTTTTGGGTTTGTTTTAAGTTGCTTAGTTGGGTTAGTTTGGTTAGTTAGGTCAGTTTCTGGGAGGTTGTTTTGGGTTATGGTTAAGGCCAAAATTGGTTTTGATATTGGTAGCAATAATGTTTCTGTGGCTCTGCTCAAGGGTGGGGAAATCAGGCTGGAAACGGTGCGTTTACCAGAAAATATGGTGGATAGCAGTGGTAGTATCGTTTTGCCGCATGCTTTTACGCAGCTTTTGAAGCAGCTGAAAAAGGAGTTGGCTTTGCCCATGGCGCCGGCAGCTTTGGTTTTGCCGCCCAGCCAGGCCATTTGTCGGTTGGTGAACCTGCCGCGCATGACCACTGAACAGCTTTTATTAAACTTGCCTTATGAGTTCAGCGATTTTATTCAAGGTGTGGCAGACCAGTATTTTTGCGATTATGCCGTTTGTACGCCAACAGAGACGGAGATGATGTCAGAGGAGGGCGGCGTGCCGATGATGGCGGCAGTGGCGGCCAAGCAAACATTGGCGGAGTATGCGCAAATGTTTGCCAAGGCTGGCATTAGCCTGAAAAGCATATTGCCGCAGGAAATGGCGCTGGTGAGTTTGGTGCAGCATAGGGCTAAGGAATTGGATAGTGAGGAATTTTGCTTTGTTGATTTAGGGCATTATGCTACACGTATTACCGTGGTTTGGCGCGACAGGGTGCAGGCTACGCGGCAGATTGCGCTGGGCGGCCGCAACCTGGATTTGTTGTTGGCTGATGAGTTGGGCGTGGACGCTTTTCTGGCTAACACCTATAAATTGAGCAATTATCAGGATATTTTGTCGGCGGCCGGCGTGGCCGAACTTTTTGACCGTATTGCAGTGGAAATTTTGAAGGTTATTAATTTTTATCAGTTTACATTCCGTTCCAGCAATTTGCCGGGTATCTATCTGGTGGGCGGCGGCGCGGCATTGCAGCCGTTGCGGCAGGCAATCGAGAATGCATTGGGTCTGCCTTTGTTGGATCCGGCGCAGCTTTTGCCGCAGCTTATATCAACGGCTGAAGCTGGCGAAGCAGCCATGGGTGTTTTTGCAGCCGGCGCGGCCGTGGGGGAGAATTAAGACATGCAATTCAAAGATATTAACCTGAAAGATTTGCGCAAGGCCAAGGAAGTTTATCCCAGCAAGCGGACGATGAACCTGCTTTATAAGCCGGACAGAACCACCAAACCGGCCACCATTGCGCTTTACGTGCTTTTTGTGCTGACGCTGTTTTTGGGGTTGGCTAAAGTTTTGGTTTATGACCTCTGGGCGGAAGTTCAGCAGTCACGGCAGACTTTGGCCGAGGTTACAGCACAGATTGAGGCGGCAGAGCAGGAATTGGCCGATTATGACTGGGTTTGGGAGCAGTATAATCGTTATGCGGCCACCGATGAGGAGCGAATTTTGATTGACCGTATGGCGGTTTTGGCGCTTTTGGATAACGCTATTGGCTCGCAGGCCAGATTAAGCAGCGTGGCGATTAATGCGGATACGGTACAGTTGCAGTTTTACGCCAGCAGTCTGGCGCAAACAGCGCAGGTTGTAAATAGACTTGAGGCTTCACAAATTGTGGCCGGCACAGTGGTTAATACGGCGGCCACTCAAGAAAATAGCGCGGCGCAGGTTATGGCCAGCGTGTATATTCAGCTGCAAAAGGAGGAGCCGGCACAATGACGAGAAATCTGACGCCCAGAGAGTGGCTACTTTTGGCAATTTTGGCCGTTTTGCTGCTGGTCAGTTCATATTTAATGTTTTTTTACCTGCCTATGAGCACGGAGCGCGATAATTTGCAGCGCGATATTGAGTCTTCGCGTTTGGAGTTGGAGGCTGCGCAGATACAGGTGGAGAATAAGCAGCGCATGGAGCAGGAACTTGCGCAGATTTTTGCGCAAAATCCCAACCCGATTGGTTTGGCGCATTATGATAATGTTCAGGCGGTTATGCTGGAGTTGCACTCAATTTTGCAGGCCGCTGACGATTACGCCTTATCTTTCAGTACGGTAGACGCCAGCCAAAAAATTGTGCGGCGCAGTATTTCCCTGAACTTTACCAGCGGCAATTATGCCTCGGCCCGGCAGATTTTGCAAAGGCTGAATGATAGCGCGTATCGCTGCATGCTGGAAAGCCTGAATATCAATATTAATCCTAATCATAATCGAGGTAATTCAGTTGCTGTCAATGGGGTTATAGTGTTTTTTGAATATCAATAAAAAATTTAATGTCAATTTGTAGCTGAAATGAGAAACAACAATCTTTTCGCATGCATAAAATTCCAGCCTTTGCAAAGACTAGCTTTTGGAGAGTAATTTGTAAATAAAGGAGAGCTAGACCATGAAAGCAACAGGAATTGTACGGCGGATAGATGATTTGGGGCGAATTGTTATCCCCAAGGAAATTCGGCGCACCATGCATATTCGTGAGGGAGATCCGCTGGAAATTTTTACCGCCAAAGACGGCGAGGTTATTTTCAAAAAATATTCGCCGATGGGGGAATTTTCCAACTGCGCGGCGCATATGTGCGAAACGCTGAACCGCACCACGGGTTATATTTCTGCGGTGGCAGACAGGGATTCCATTATTGCGGTTTCTGGGGCGCCCAGCCGTGAATTGAGTGAAAAACGCATCAGCAATGAACTGGAGCGTTTGATGGAAGACCGGCAGATTTATCAGTATCAAAAAGGCGGCAAGCTGGTGCCGGTGGCGGCAGGAGAGGATAAGTATAAGCTGGCGCTGGCGGCTCCAATTATTGCGGAGGGCGATGTTTTGGGCGGCGTCATCTTTTTAAGCGATTCGGAAGCGCCGGAAAGCAGTGAGGTTGAATACAAACTGGCGCAGACGGTGGCCGGCTTTTTGGGGCGGCAGCTATCAAATTGAATATGGCTGAAATTTACAGCAAATGCCGCCGTTCCCTTGGAAAACGGCGGCGTTTGTTGTTGCATACAAAAATAAACCGGGCAAAATCTTGCCCGGTTTTAATATGCTTAATATGCTTGATATGCTTAATATGCTGTTTTAACGTCCGGCGCCGATAAATCTGGTGCCGACACTGCCGCCCTCCAGCAGGGTATAGAGGTCGCCGGGGCGCTGGCCGTTGGTAATAACCACGTCAATGCCCTGAATGGTGGCCAGTTCTGCGGCCTGCAGCTTGGTGCGCATGCCGCCGGTGCCGCGCCGGGAACCAGCGCCGCCGGCCAGCTTATAGACGTTTTCATCTAAATGGTCGATACGTTCAATCAGTTTAGCGTCCGGGTGCAGACGGGGGTCGCTGTCATAAAGCCCGTCGATATCGGAAAAAATAACCAGCAGACTGGCTCGACACAAAACGGCCACCACGGCGGAAAGTTTATCATTATCGCCAAAAAGCCGCTCCTCTGACTCAATTTCCGTATAGCTGACCGAATCATTCTCATTTACAATCGGAATAACGCCCATTTCCAGCATGGCGTTAAAAGTGTTTGTCAGGTTCTCGCGCTTTTCTTCCTGCTCAATATCTTCGGCATTCAATAAAATCTGACCGATAGTTTTGTCATAGCCACTGAAAAATTTGTCGTATAAATACATATTGCTGCATTGGCCAACTGCGGCGGCGGCCTGCTTAAAGCGCATTTCCGTGGGTCGAGAAGCCATATTCAGTTTATTAGCGCCCACGGCAATCGCGCCGGAGGATACCAGAATAACCTCATAGCCCATATTCTGAACGTCGGCCAGAACGCAGGCCAGGCGGTCAAAAGAGCGCAAATTGCTTTTGCCCAGTTCATTAGTCAGGGTAGAGGTTCCCACTTTGACTACAATTCGATTTGGAATTAACTTCATTACATACTCCAATATTTTGCTCAATAAATTTTCTTAATATTTGGGTTGAAATTGGCACGCTTATGTAGGCTTATTTGTAATCCTCGCGGTCAGCCAGATACTTTTCCAGCTTGCGCTTAACACGCTGCAAAGCGTTGTCAATCGACTTTACATGCCGTCCCAAATCCTCGGCAATCTCCTGATAAGACTTGCCCTCCAGGTAATACATCAAAACTTTCCATTCCAGCGAACTTAAAAGTTCGCCCATTTTTTCTTCAATTTCCGTAAACTCCTCCCGGCTGATAATCAGTTCTTCAGGGTCGGTCACCTTATTGCCGGTTATCACGTCCAGCAGCGTCCGGTCAGAGTCCTCATCATAAATTGGCTTGTTCAGGCTCACATAAGAGTTCAGCGGTATATGTTTCTGGCGCGTGGCCGTTTTAATGGCCGTGATAATCTGGCGCGTGATACAAAGTTCCGCAAAGGCGCGGAAAGAGGATAGCTTGTCACTCCGGAAATCACGAATGGCCTTATACATGCCAATCATGCCCTCCTGAATTAAATCCTCTTTGTCGCCGCCAAGTAAAAAATAAGTCCGCGCTTTGGCACGCACATAGTTTTTATATTTATTAATCAAATATTCCTGTGCATCAACGTCGCCAGTGCGAGCAATCTCAACAATGGCTTCGTCGGTCATATTATCATAATCCGGCAGGGGAGTGCCGGCAATACCAAGCTTCATCAGCTTTCACCTCTATCTTACTCCATTATAACGAATTTGAGCAAAACAGTCAAGTTATTAAGGCAAATATCTGCAAGCTTGGCCAATTTTTTTTATAATATCCGAATATTAGGATAATTTTGCCATTTTAGTCATTTTTTGCGGTTAATTTTGGTTAATTTTGCGGTGGTTGAGGCAAGCGCTTTTGCAGGCGTTTTTCAAAATCATGACGCTTGAGTTTTAGTTCCCGACCACAGCCTGAACATTGCAAATAAACGTCCATACCCATACGCAATACCAGCCAGTCAGTAGCGCCGCAGGCATGGGGCTTTTTCAGCCGAGCCATATCGCCGGGCTGCCAGGGCAGGGGAGTCATCAGGAACCAACCCTCTCGTTTTCAATTTTTTCCACCAGACCGCTGTGCATTTCACCTTCGTCCAGCATAATCTGCTGCGCCAGCTGTTCCTCCCATTTGCTTAAAAAGGAGGCGCACATGGATTTTACCGTCCAGGCGTCGTCCTTATCAAAAGCTGCCTGTAAAATTGGTACAGCCGCCGTGCCGCCACAACGTCCCAGCGTTTCACAGGCGGCGGCGCGCACGCCGTTTTCTTCGTCCTGTACCAGCGGCGCCAGAAAATTCAGTAAATCCGGCGGCGGTACCAAAGCGCAGGTTTTGGCGGCTAAAATGCGCAATTCTGCTTCTGGTTCTAAAATGGCATATTGTAAAATCTCGGTAGATGTAGTTGGGCGCAGCTGACCGATAAGCTGTAAAATGCGCTTCTTCTCGATAAGCGTCAGGCTGGGATAAACCATTACCAAAATACGTCCGGCTTTTTCAGTAAATTCGGCCAAGACGCGGCTAACCAGCGCCACGTCGTAGCTTTCATCTTTCAGCGCAGCCACAATCAGCGGTGAAATCATGCGTTCGTCAGCCATTTGTAACAGCAGGCCGGCGGCGGCTTCCTTAATCGGCTCCGTTTTGTCCAATAACAGGCTAATCAGGCTTTTCAGCAGAGCCTCCTGCAAAGGCGCCGGCAGCTGCGGCCAAAGCGCTGTAAAAGCGGACTGGGCTTCAGCGTCCGGCAGTTGTGCCAGATAAGCCTGTGGCCATTTGGCCACGTCCGCCAGCCGTGCCACATCGGCTTTCTCCTGTTCATTCATGTTGGGCCAAAACTGCAAAAGTTTAGCCGCCTTGGGCTGTTTAGCCTGCCACTTACGCAAAACTGAGGGCGTAAATTTAGCGCTGCCAAACAACATTAAACCACCTCGCTATTTTGATGTTATTAACAAAATTTTTATTTACATAATGGAAAGG
>CANSKT010000115.1 GCA_947647555.1 uncultured Peptococcaceae bacterium
CTATAATATTTACACCTCTTGTTTTGGGGTTAGGGTAGTCGCTTGTTCTTTGTTACGGAGTTGGCGGCTACTCTTATTTTTTTAATTCCGAAAAAAGCTTTTCAATCCCTCGTCGCAACACTGCAACTCTGGTTTCCTCATAATATTCAGTTAGCGTGTCAAGTTTTGCAAGTGTTTCCTTGTCTAATCTAACACCCAGTTGCTTTGTTTTGGGATTTTCGGCTTTTGGTCTGCCAGTTCGTGGCGACATTCTTTCACCTCTCTTTCTGATTACCACAAATATATTATATATTTTGATAATCAAAAAGTCAAGATGTTTTTGCTATTTGTTTTAATATTGCTTTTTCTTAAGAAAAATGTTATAATGTGTCTGCAAAGAGTTGAAACTCAAATTGGCGGTTAGCCCTCAGGAGTACAAATATACATCTGTGAAAGGTGTTTAAGTTGGACGAATGAGGGATTGGGGCCCTCCTCAAGTCGTATTATGGGGAGGTGATACTTATGTCTTTTTTAGAGGTGTCTGCGCTTTTAATGCTGCTTTTGGCAGTCGCAGACTTTGCTTTAAAGCATAGTAAAAGAAAATAACCGCCCAGTTGCCAAACAGACGCGGTTATTTTTAGACCATACTCTTGAGGGCTGACCCGGTTTGAGGGTCGGCTCTTTGTATTTTTATTATAGCATAAGAAAAAGGAAATTGCAACTATATATTTTCAAAATTTGCGTTATGATAGTTTCCATGCTGATGACGGAAATAGTTATTATTAACTAACTTTTTTACAGCTGTCGATATTCGATAAGCTGGCGCAGAATTGCCAGCAATGCCTTTTGCTCACGTGGCGGACACTCCTGCACCAGCTGAAAAATTTCCTCGGCCGGGCTGGGAGGGCTATCCGGCAGGGGCAGGTGGGCGAAAATCTGTGATGGCGCTACTTTTAGCGCTTTGGCCAACTTACAGATAGTTTCAACAGTTGCATTTTTTTCACCGCGTTCCAGCTGGCCAATATATGTGGTGTGCAGGTCGGCGCGTTCGGCCAGATGCTCCTGGGTTAGTCCGGCCGTAAGACGCAGACTGCGCAGACGTTCGCCAATTTGTTTGCTTAATTCTGACATTGCTATCCCTCAATTTATACTTTTCTGATATTTTTTTGATATGTTATTAAATTTTAATAAAGAAAAAACTTCTGTATCTATACTACAAATATTAATGATAAGATTAAATATACTCTTGATATTTATTGACGATTGTTATATACTATAAATATTATTTGCCGCAAATATCAAGCATATAAATAGTTTGTTAAATTTTTGGGATAAGATTAGTGTATAGTGTGAGCCAGGCGCGGCAGGTAAGCAAAAAGCCCTTGGATTTGACTCCAAGGGCTTTCGGTATGTTTGAGTTTAGTTTTTGATTAAATAAGTTTTTGCAGCAGCGCCTGACAAAATTGTACGGCGCGGTTAGAGGCCAGGTCAAGGTTGTCATCGAAACTTTGCGCAGCCTTTTGCCCGGCGATATCGGATATTGAGCGCAGGTTCAAAAATGGCGTATCAAAGGTATAGGCAATTTGGGCGGCGGCGGCGGCTTCCATATCAGAGGCCAGCGCCTGCGGAAAGGTCTGACGCAGGCGGTCTGCCAGTTTGGGGTCGCTCATAAAACTATCAGAGGTAAGAACCTGACCAAAGCGGATAATGCCGGCAAATTCCGGCTCGTTGGCGGTTGTCTGCGCCAGCTTCAGCATTTCCGGGTCGGCCGGATAACTGGGCGGCATTTGCGGCACCTGCCCGGGGCGGTAATTGAAACAGGTTGCGTCAACATCGCTGTAAAGCATCTCCGTGGCCACAACCACATCGCCAAAATGTAAATCATAAGCAAAACCGCCGGCCGAACCAATATTTATCAGAGCGTCCGGCTTGAAAAGCTGCAAAAGCAGCGCCGTGGCGGCGGCGGCGTTGGCCTTGCCGATACCGGCCTGTAAAAGCAGCAAATTGCCGGCCTGCTGGATATGCACAACCTTGTTATGATAGATTTCTTCTGGCTGCAAAGCCGCACGCAGCGGCTCCATTTCTTCGGTCATGGCGGTCATTACCGCGATTTTTCTACTCATAATAGTTAACCTCGTATTTCAGAAAAGGATTTTGCCGAATTGGGGCGAATAAAATTAAAATATCAACTGAACTTTGAATGAAAAGGGGAGATTGCAATGAAGAAGAAAATAGGTTTGTTATGGATACTGTTTGCTCTGCTTGGCGCTTTAACTGCCTGCACATCTGAGGCGGACAGCAACCCTCTGGCCGGCACCTCCTGGCTGGCCAGTAACGACGGCTCCCAGTGGGTTTTCCGGGACGACGGCAGCTTCAGCTGGTATCGTGATAAAGAGGTTACCGACGATTATTATTACGCCGGTGATTATACTGTGCATTGCGGCGAGGCTGCTGTTGATTATCTTGTTGATGAGTTATCACAGAATGAGCAGCTGTTGGAATATGCGCATACCCGTGAATGGGTGGAATTTTTTATCAAACAGAGTGCGGTGATTAATGAAAATTATAATATAGATAATTTTATCTGTTATTCCTGCGATAATAAATCCTATATGCTGGATGGTCAGGAACAGCTGAACGGCGAGTGGCTGACTGCCTATTATGGTTTTATTTTTCAGGAGGAGGGGCGTCTGGAGATTATAAACATGCGCACAGACAGTGTTTACACTTTCAACCGGGAAGAAGCCTGATTTGTTGGTATGGCGTCGGATAGGTAATTATCAGGCGAAAGTATATGGATTGGGCGCCACGCTGATAACCAGACCGCCCTTATCGCAATAAACGCCGATGGCCGGACTAATCAGACCCATATAGATTTTGGCCGGGTGCAGCATTTCGTCTAAAGCGCTGCGGTATTTTTCGGCCATTTCCGGATTTTGAAAATGGGCGATGCCGATTACCATTTGGGAAAAATCCTCGGCCTTGCCGGCAATACGCTCCAGCATTTTCTGGAAAGTTTTGTCGGCGCCGCGCGCTTTATCCACCATTACCACTTTGCCCTCTAAAACTTCAATGATACCGCGGATATTTAATTTTTCAATAATCTTGCCGGCATATTTGTTAACGCGGCCACTTTTGATGGCGTTATCATATTTTTCTAAAATTACAATAATACTGGATTTTTGATAATAATCCTGCAAGGCTGCTTTAATTTCCGCCACGCTTTTGCCGCGCTCACTGAGCAGAGTGGCCAGCATAACCTGAAAACCCTCGGCAAAGGAGCCCATGTGCGTATCATGCGTATGCACGGTGATATCGCTGGACTGGGCGGCCAGATTGGCAGAATTAAAACTGCCGGAGAGGTCGGAGGAGAGCGTCAGGCATAAAGCCTCATCGTTGGGTTGATTGTTCTGCTGAAATGCCTGTTGATAGGCGTGTGGCGTGGGTTGTGATGTTTTGGGCATTTCCTGCGCAGCGGCAATTCTGGTTAATGCCTGGTCAGTATCAATATCCAATCCGGGCGTAAAATCCTGACCATCTACCTGCAAATGCAGATGAGCAACGGTAATATTATGCTCCTGGTCAAAATTTTCTTCCATATCTGCACAGCTGTCTGTGACGATTTTCAGCATAATTGCGTCCTCCAATACGTTTTATTAACATAGACTTAAAATAATGAAGCTATAATTATTTTATGAGATATTTTTTACGAGATATATTAAGTATATCACACTTTTATTATAAATGCCAAGTAATTTTCTGATAAATAAAAAAAATTCGACGCGGTTTTGGAAATTTTGGAGGAAAAAGCCGCCGCAGAGAGAATATATTAAGGCGATGGGAGTGATTATTTTTTGAAAGCAATTATTTTTGGTCTTTTAGCAGTGTTTTTTTATGGTGCCATGGTAGGCATACAAAGCCTGATTGGCATGTTTCGTTATGATAAAAGTTGCTGGCCGCTGGCTTTTGGCTATATAGGCTATTTTATTTTTGTGCCGCTGACGCTGCTGGTACCCGGACTGTATCCCAGCATGTCGCCGGACGACGTGGCTAATCATAGCCTTTGGAAAGTCTGTTTGCTGTTGCTGCTGGTTTGTATGTGGTTTATTCTGGGCTTTTTTATCAAGGCTTCATATTTGCGTATTACTACTGGTGAGAGTTACTGGAAACCAAGAGAACAGGCGCTGAAGCGGATTAAAATTGGTCTGGCAACGATGGCGGTTGGTACGGTTGTCTGGCTGACTGGTCTGTTTGGCTATCTGAATTTTTTGCAGGGTTGGTGGGAGAAATCTACAATTATTCTTTCGCTTTATCTGATGGCGCAGGGCTTGATTTTGGTTGTGCGCAACTTTAAGTATCTCAAGGACCAGCCGAAAGATAAGATTAAAACGGCTCCTAATAAAAACAAGGCCAAGGGCAAAAATAAAAATAAGCAAAATAATAACCCGGAAACGCCGAAAAAGAGTAACAAGCCGGCTTATCAGCACATAAGCTATAAAGGGCAGAAAAAACAAAAAGCCCAAAATCAGGCAGCCACAGCGCTGCCGACTGAAGAACCGATTGTGACGGAAATAACGGAAGACCAAACTGAGCAAGCTTAAAAAAATAGCCCGTCATAATGGTTGAAGCTTAAAAAATCTGGCCATAGATAGTAAAAACCTCCAAATTCACGGTTTGTGAAAAATCGGTTCATTTTTCCTAAAAAACACTTGCCTAATTGGAAAGGTTAGGCTATAATAGTATAGTAATGTTCGTCTTAACTCGTCCTTGGGTTAAAAAAATGCTATTATGTGGTTCCCTGAGGATATTAAATTCGAAAAGCTCACACAACTATACACTATCACAGCAACAAGAGCTATCCGCAAGGGTAGCTCTTGTTGCGTCAATAAACATTTAATTAAGCCATGCCGCAGGCGCTGGTTGGGATAAAGGGGTATGATAATGCGATTTTTTTTAGAAAACGCTGCGCAGGTTGGCGACGTTGTGACTTTGAACGCCACCGACAGCCATCATTTGAGCCGGGTGCTGCGATGCAAACCAGGGGCGCAGATTGAACTGGTTAGCGCCAACCGGGTTTTTAGCGCTGAAATTTTAAGCGTTGATGATTTGGTGAGCGTGCGCTTGTTGGCGGAGTTGGCTGCTTATAGTGAAGCGCCGTTGGATTTGATTTTGTTGCAGGGTCTGGCTAAGGGCGAGCGCATGGAAATAGTATTGCAGAAAGCAGTGGAGTTGGGTGCGTCGCGTATTGTGCCAGTGGCCTGCGCGCGCAGTGTGGTTCGTTTGGCCGGCGCTAAGGCGCAGGCCAAGGTGGAGCGCTGGCAGAAGATTGCTGATGCGGCGGCCAAACAGTGTGGGCGCACCCGGTTGGTGGAAGTGGCGCCGGTGCAAACTCTGGAACGGGCTTTGGCTGAATTGCCGACGGATTGCCGCATTATCATGCCCTGGGAAGAAGCGGACGGACAGACTGTTGGTTGTTCTTTGCGTCAGGTTCTGACGGCGGACGCTCCTCGAACAGCGGCCTTAATTATCGGGCCGGAGGGTGGTTTGACCAAACAGGAGGCGGAACTGGCCGGCGCCCGGGGAGCCAGTCTGGTTACACTGGGCCGCCGTATATTGCGCACGGAAACCGCCGCTATTGCGGTTATGTCTGTTATCATGTATGTTTGGGGCGATTTAAATGGAGAAATAAGGGAGTAACACATGGATAAAACCTTTGCGATATATACCCTGGGCTGCAAAGTAAATCAGGAGGAAAGCGCGGCGCTGGCTAATGTTTTTATGGAACATGGCTGGCGGCAGTTGCCTTTTGGCGAGGCGGCCGATGTTTGCATAATTAACACTTGCACTGTGACGCAGATTGCAGAGAAGAAAAGCCGTAACATGCTGCGCCGGGCGGTGGCGGCCAATCCGGCAGCTTTTGTGGTTGGAACCGGCTGTTATGTGCAGATAAAGCCGGAGGAAGCGGCCGGAATTATCGGGCTGGATTTACTGCTGGGCGCTAATGAAAAACATCGTCTGTTTGCGTTGGCGGCGGCCGGGGCGCGAGCCAAGGCAAACGCGCATTCGGCCGGTTCCCCACAAGTGGAGGTATCACCAGCGGAAACGGCTTGTGTTTATCAGGAGTTGGGTAATGCCAACAGCCTGACCAGCCGCACCAGGGCGTTTGTTAAAATTGAGGACGGCTGTAATCAGTTTTGCAGCTACTGCATTGTGCCTTATGTGCGCGGTCCGGTGAGCAGTCGTCCGCTTCCGGCGGTGTTGGCGGAGATG
>CANSKT010000116.1 GCA_947647555.1 uncultured Peptococcaceae bacterium
CCTCTTTAATCAGCGATTTTTCCAACAACTTGGTCAGCATCGTATCTGATTTTACCTGACGAATATTGTCTATCTCCAAACGCGTTACCGGCTGATGATAAGCCACAATAGCCAGCGTTTCCAACGCCGCTTTAGAAAGCTGTTGAGCGCGCGGTTTATAAAGCTTCTCAATATAAGGCGCTAACTCCGCCCGGGTTAAAAACTGCCAGCCGCCGGCAATTTCCTGCAACTGAAAACCGCCGCCGGCATAAAACTGCTGCAATTCCAGCAGCAAATCCTGCACCAGCTTAGGCTCCAGACCGGCCACCTCCGCCAACCGCTTTACCGGCAATGGCTCCCAGGCCACAAACAATAAAGCCTCCAGCAAATGTTTCCAGCGCTCTCGCTCCATTTCCCAGGCTTCTGCCACACACTCGCCCCTTTCTCAATCTTCCCAGGCCACCGCCGGCGCATAAGCCGATAAATCCAGCGGCACAATATAGATAGCGGCGTCCGGCGTATCCTGCTGCACCTGCACCGCAGATATTTTCGTTAATTCCAATAAAGCCAGAAAAGCCACAATCACCTGCATACGGCTGGTTTTTCCGGCAAAAATTTCATTAAAGCGAATACCACCCGGCGCCCGGCGCAAACGCCGCAAAAGCTTGTCCGTCATCACGCCGATACTGACGGCCTCACGCCGGATAGTATGCACCTGTTCGGCGTTTTTGGCCCTCAACCAAACCGGCTGCAAAGCGGCCAGCAAATCGGCAGGCGTTTTACCGGCCAGGGGATTAACCTCACCAAACATATCATTATATAAGCTGATATCATTTGGCCGAGCCATTTTTAACTGCTGCCGCTCATAATAATCAGCCAGCAGACCGGCCGCCTCCTTAATGCGCTTGTATTCCAACAAATCGCGCACCAATTCCTGTCTGGGGTCATAATCCTCATCAGCATCGTCCAGAAGTTCCGGCGGCGGTTTCGGCAGAAGCAAACGCGCTTTAATAGCCAACAGCGTAGCCGCCATCACCAGAAACTCGCTGGCAATTTCCAAATCCAGCGCCTCCATTTGCGCCAGATATTCCAGATATTGCGCCGTTATTTCCGCAATCGGTATATCATAAATGTCAATTTCATTCTTTTGAATTAGGTGCAGCAACAAATCAAACGGGCCGTCAAATGCGGCCAGATGAATTTCATAGGCCATGCCCTAAACACCCATAGCGTCATGCACCATAGCCATGGTTTCGGCCGCCTTTTGGCTGGCGCGCTGCTGGCCGTCATGCAGAATATCCTGCACCAGCTGCGGTTTTTCTGCAAAATAAGCCCGGCGCTCCCGAATGGGCGCCATATACTCATCAAGTCTGGCCGCCAGGCGCTTTTTACAGGCCACGCAGCCAATACAACCCTTTTCACAATCGCATTTAATCTGCTCATGCTCGTCGTTGTTATAAAATTTATGGTAGGTGTAAACCGTGCAAACCTCCGGGTGACCCAAATCGTCCTTGCGAATACGCGCCGGGTCAGTTACCATTTGGCGCACGCGCTGCTCAATTTCCGTTTTATCCGCGCCCAGAGTGATATAATTATCATAGCTTTTGCTCATTTTGCGACCGTCCAGACCGGGCAGCTGCTTGATTTTGGACATCAACGCCTGCGGCTCCGGAAAGACCTGCTTCTGATACAAATGATTAAAACGCCGCGCCAATTCCCGGCAAAATTCCACATGCGGAATTTGGTCCTCACCCACCGGCACGCCAAAAGCACGATACAGCAAAATATCGGCCGCCATCAGCTGGGGATAACCCAAAAAGCCATAGGTCATGATATCCTTACCGCCTTTGGCAAACTGATTAACCTGGTCTTTAAAAGTCGGCACACGCTCCAGCCAGGAAAGCGGTGTAATCATGGAAAACAAAATATGCAAATCCGGCAGTTCTTTAACCTGCGACTGCACAAAAATGGAGGACTGCTCCGGGTCCAGACCGGCCGCCAGCCAATCCAGCGCCATATCATAAATATTCTGGCGGATAACGGACGGGTTATCAAAAGCCGTGGTCAGCGCATGATAATCGGCGATGAAAAAATAAGCGTCATAATCCTTTTGCAAAACCGCCCAGTTCTCCAAAACGCTATAATGCCCCAAATGCAGACGGCCAGTGGGACGCATGCCGCTTAAAACGGCTTTATTTGCTTGGTTTTCATTAGACATTTTTCTTCAACTCTAATCTTTTATTATATTATATATGTTAGACTGCACCAAATTAATTTAAAAAACCATTAAATTAACAAAGTAATAAAGCCAGCCCACCAGCGGTTCCATAAACTTGCCTACATAGCCGGTGGTTGTGAATAAAACCAACAGCAGCATGAAAAGCTGAGTGTTGCTGTATAAAAACTCGGCAAAGCTGTCGGGCACAATAGCAGCAACCACCTTTGAACCGTCCAGAGGAGGGAAAGGCAGAATATTAAAAGCTGCGAAACAAATATTATAGGCCAGCAACATTGAAAAGAAAGCTGTAAAATACGGGTTGGAAGGGATTAAACCGCTGTTGATAAAATTAATGCAATAAGCAGAAAACAGAGCCAGCAGCAGATTGGAAAGCGGCCCGGCCACCGCCACCAGCGCCATGCCCAGCTTACGATTTATGCGAAAGTTAAGGTAATTAACCTCCACCGGTTTGGCCCAGCCAAAACGAAACAAAAACATCATCAATGTACCAACAGGATCCAGATGACGCAAGGGGTTCAGCGTAAGCCGCCCCTGCAAACGCGGTGTATCATCACCCAGCGCCGTGGCCACCAAACCATGGCAAAGTTCATGAAAACTCAGGGCAATAATCAGTGCCGGCACTGAAAAAAGAAGCTCCAGCCAGTTAATATTGGCTAAAAAATCAAACATAAATTCAACTCCAATATAATTTTGTTTAACTATTATTTATTCTCCCCGGTGCGCGTTTTTCCTTTATTTTCAAATAAATTTTTTGTCTAAATCAAGCCTCCTGGCTCATAATAAAACGAACTCTCTCAAAAATCCATACATCATCGCTTATCAGGCGAACAACGGCATATAATTTTTTATATTTAAAATAAGAAAAAGCGGCGCCACCTTCAGGCAGCGCTGCCTTTTTCTTGAAAGGAGATCTTACCATGCCCAAAACCGTTATCCCTCACAGTATTTTTAAGCTTGGCAATGACATATTTAGTATAAGACATTATTTGGCTTTTGTCAAGCAGGCAAATAAGAATTTTTGACATATAAATTATAAAATAATGCAAATCAGGCCGCCGCCGCCCTCGTTGACAATGCGCTGTAAAGTTTCCTGTAATTTAACCTGAGCGTCCTCTGGCATTTTATAAAGCTTGCCCTGAATACCCTCCTGTACCAACTCATTCAACGACTTGCCGAAAATATTGGTCTGCCAAATCTTTTGTGGGTCTTCTTCAAACTCGCTCAAAATATAGCGCACCAACTCCTCGCACTGCTTTTCGGTACCGATAAGCGGCGTAATTTCCGTGGAAATATTAGCACGCAAAACATGGAAACTGGGTGCAGAGGCTTTCAGACGCACCCCAAAGCGACCGCCCTGTTTAATCAATTCAGGCTCCTCAAGATACATCTCGCTAAGGCTTGGCGTCACCACGCCATACCCCTGGGCTTTGGCCTCCTCCATGGCTTCAGAAACCTTGTTCCATTCATGACTGCCATGGCTGAAATCACGAATTACACGCAGCAGCGTATGTTCGCCCTCAATTTCCTCGCCGGCAAACTCCGCCAGCACATTATAAAACAACTCTGGCTCCGTGGTGACTAACAGCCGCGCCACACCGCTGCCCAGATCCATTTCTTCCAACTCTGCCGTCGCAATATTATCCGCAGCGGAAAGAGTTTCCGCCAGCCAGTCAATATCACGCACCCGGTGCACCTGCCCCATGGTCTGGCCCAAAGTTTCCTCCAAAGATTTTTGCAGCCAGTGACTGGGCGGCAACTCCTCAAACCAGCGCGGCAGATTAATATTAATCTCGCTGACCGGAAATTCAAACAGCAACTCCTGCAAAATTTGCAGAACATTTTCCTGCTGCATATGCGCCACATCAAGCGGCAAAACACAAGTGGCATAAAGCTGCTGCAAACGCTCACATTCCTGCTGCGCGGCTTCGCTATGCGGCGCGTCAGTGTTATAAATAATCAGAAACGGCTTGCCTAACTCCTGCAACTCCGCCACCACGCGCCCCTCGGCCTCAGCATAATCATCGCGCTCAATGCCGGTGATACTCTTATCCGCCGTCACCACCACACCGATGGTGCTATGGTCGTTAATCACCTTTTGCGTGCCGATTTCCGCCGCCTCCTGAAACGGGATAGCCTCCTCAAACCAGGGCGTATTCACCATGCGCGGCACATCTTCCTCCTGAAAACCCAGCGCTCCCGGCACGCCATAACCCACGCAGTCCACCAGCCGCACCTGCGCCGCCATGCCCTCCTTAATCTGAATTGGCACAGCCTCTGCTGGAATAAATTTAGGCTCGGTGGTCATCACGGTTTTGCCAGCGCCGCTCTGCGGCAGTTCATCAACTGCGCGCGCCCTCGCCTCCTGGTCAGTTATGCCTGGCAGCACCAACAGCTCCATAAACTTCTTTATAAAAGTAGATTTGCCAGTACGGACCGGCCCAACAACCCCCAGATAAATATCTCCATTGGTTCTTGTGGCAATGTCTTCAAGTATATCAAACTTTTCCACCACTGTTCCCTCCCCTTGTGCTTTATATAAAATTAAAATATGGCTGTTTCTCTCCATACTTTTTTATGCTTGCACAAGCGAGAATAGACCTAATTTTATCCAGGTTTTTTATTCAGGTTTCTGGTTACGCAACATTAAACGGGCGCTAACCTCCTTAATCGGCAATCCGCCATAAAGAACCTGATAAATACATTCAGTCAGCGGCATATCCACATTATAACGCGCCGCCAGTTGATGCGCGATTTTGGTGGCGTTCACACCCTCCACCACCATGCCAACCTGCGGCAAAACCTCGTCCAGCTTCTGCCCCTGCCCCAAAAGAACACCGGCCTGACGGTTACGACTATGCTGGCTGCCGCAAGTTACTACCAAATCGCCCAAACCGGACAGTCCATAAAAAGTTTCCGCCCGGGCGCCCATAGCGCAACCCAAACGCACAATCTCTTTCAGGCCGCGCGTAATCAACGCCGCTTCCGTATTATCACCACAGCCCATGCCATAACAAATACCGCTGGCTAACGCCAGAATATTCTTCAGCGAGCCGCCTAACTCCACGCCAATTACATCACTGTTGGTATAAACACGCAGGCACTGCGTGCTAAAAAGTTCCTGCACCACACGCATAACTTTCTCATCAGCAGCCGCGGCCACAATAGCCGTCGGTATGCGGCGGCTAACCTCCTCGGCATGGCTGGGGCCGGAAAACACCGCCACAGGATTTCCCGGAAAAGCGGCCGCCAAAACCTCGCTCATACGCTGATAGGTTTGGGTATCAAAACCTTTAGCCACTGAAATCAGCACCGTTTCAGCCGCAACCGCACCGGTTTCCTGCAACTGCCGCGCCACCGGATAAACCGCATGGCTTGGTACTGCCATCACCAGAAAATCCGCCCCAGCCGCACATTCCGCCAGAGAGTTGGTATAAAGCAGACTTTCCGGCAACTCAACTCCCGGCAAAAAGCGCGGATTAGCCTTTGTTTTTTGCAACTCCGCCACATGTTCCGGCTCATTAGACCACAAAATCACCTGATGCTTATTTTCATGCAAAACCAGCGCCAGGGCCGTGCCCCAACTGCCGGCGCCGATAACGCCAACTTTTGCCATATGCTATACCTCGCTAATCTCAAATTATTTTTTTATATGAAAAGTTTTGCTTTCCGTGCCATTCAGCAGACGTTTAATATTGGCGCGGTGCATAAAAAGCACCGTACCGGCCATCAGCAGATAAAGCACGCGGAAAAGCAACGGTTCCGGCAATACCAGCGCAGAAATGATAACCAAAGCGCAGGCGCAGATTGAACCAGCAGAAACATAACCGGTAATTACAACCAAAAGCACAAAACCGGCCAGCGCAACGCCGAAAACCAACGGCGACAGCGCCAGCAAAGCACTGGCGCCGCAGGCCACGCCCTTGCCGCCATGAAAGTTCAGCCAACAAGGAAAGGTATGACCCACAAGT
>CANSKT010000117.1 GCA_947647555.1 uncultured Peptococcaceae bacterium
TAATACAATGACAATCCCTGAAAGATATTTAAATGAACCACATCATATTGCCGCTCTTTTAACAGCTGTCTGAACATCTTATGGTTTTGCCATAGCTTTCTCTGACTACCAGACAACTCATAAAACCTAACACCTTTTTCCTTAAGTTCTGCCGTAAACACACTTTCACAAATCTGTGCCGCTACAATATCTATCTCTAGTTGGCTTAAATCCATTTCCATAATCACATTATGCAAAAATGACTCAATACCGCCCGATTCCCACTTCTCACAAAAACAACACACCCTACGCTTGTCCATTACATCTTTTCTTTCTAATATTAATTTAACTCTCCCAGCCAATATAAGCCTGCTCACAATCCAACAACCTACTATACTCCTGCCTAACTAGCCTGGCCACATTCTCCTCAATCCCAGCCATTGTCGACTGATATAACTGACGCAAACACCTCGGATTGCCCTTTTCAATCGGCACTCGTGCTTCCTCACAAAGATTGCCAATTAAAAACGTCACATTCGTTCGCCACATTGGCTTACCAGCTTTTGTCAGAAAAATTGAACCCGAAGTTATATCTTTTCGTCTGGCATAAGATAACAACTCTTTTTGCAAGCCAACTGGCAACTGCAATTCCTCAACTTTACCGCCAAATGCTGGCAATTCCACAAAACCCTTTTTCACAGACTCAACCGTCAGTAGCTTTAATTCCTGCACTGGCAAAGCCATAGAAGCAAATATCTTGGTCAGTAAGTAAGCCTTCTCTCTATCCAAATTTTTAGCCGTACTCAGCAAGCGCAAATACTCCGCCCGACTTAACTCCGGAACTTCTGTTTCTCTTGTTTCAGCCCTCTCTGTGGTCTGTAAATCTCGCCTGCCCAGATAATCCAATAATTTGTTAACTGCTGATATGGTCACATTAATCGTCCTAGGCGCATACCCCTCAGACAACATTTGCTCACGCCAGTTTACTATGGTATCCCCATAGATTATTTTATTTTCCGACAAATCAGCATAAAATTTGCTCAAACAACGGCGATACTGATTAATCGTACCTGCTTTTGAACCATTAGACTGCATTTGTTCCAAAAACCTATCTATATCTGACTGGTTAAGCTTAACACCGCTTTGGCTTTTCCCACTTTCACAATCAGAACTGCTATATACCTCATAAGGCCAACTATGCCGCTCCAACAACTCCGCCATACTATCACCTCTTTAACAACACAAATCTTTTAAGACTAATTCAGTCCTTTGTCCTATATAGAGATAAAAAATATATTTATACGCAAATAGTATAACATCATAGCTGCTGAATTACAAGACTTTTTTACAAAAAATTTATTTGGCAGTTTTTTTCGAGTACATTTAAGCAGACCGTTCAGAAAAAATGTTTGAGCGGTCTGTTTTTATATATGTTTATTTATCTAATTAATGCTTATGAAACAAATAATTTTATACATTATTTACTTTATATTGCGGCAAAGGACTGATTTTGTCCTATATTTTTTGTCTGACCACTTAGACACTGACAATCCAACAAAACTGGAGAAATCAGAACTTAATGTGAAACATGTAACCCAGCGACAACTGAGTTACTCTAACATATTAAATTCAATTTATTCAATGTTCTCAGATGTTCTGAACCAGTAGAAATTAAATATATTCGCGTGGTTTCAATGCTGCTGTGTCCCAATACGTCGGCCAACTTAGCTACATCTTTACATACTTTATAGAATGTTCTGGCAAACAAATGCCGCAGATTATGCGGAAAAACTTTGCCAACCGCAACCCCAGCCTTTTTACACAATGCTTTCATCTCCGCCCAAATCTGTTTTCTGCCTAACCCCCTGCCGCTTCTGGTGAGAAATATTTCACCAGAAGTTATTTTTTGCCCTTTTGCATATCTTAGCAGCTTTTTACAGAGTTTACCTGTCAGCAGAATGGTGCGGATTTTTCCTTTCAAACTTATTTCCGCCTTGCATGATTTTACTGCTTCAAGCGTTATATATTTAACCTCGCTAACCCTAATGCCAGTTGCACAAATTGTCTGCATAATCAGACTTAAGCGATCTTTACCCAACTCCTGGGCTTTATTAAGCAGTTTCAGATATTCTGCCTGAGTTAATTCTTTATTAGAGTTTCTGAACAGTTGCCGCTGAATACGCAGATATTTTACTTTCATATCCTGACAGCCTATGAAAGTGAGAAACTTATTTATAGCAGATAAAATGCCATTAATGGTTTTTGGGTTGTATCTTTTCTTTATTAAATGTTCCTTATATGCTGTTAAATTCTCCTTAGTTACATTTCTACCTTGCAACCAGCTGGCCAATGTTTGTATGTCATGCAGATATTTAGCTATGGTACTGCATTCTCTTTCCTCATTTTTTAGATACTCCTTAAATTGCTGCAACATCTCTTTTGTGATATAATTTAACATTTTTAGTTATATCCTCCCAATTTTTTCTCTTGAGAAGATTATATCAGATTTGACATCTTTTAACTGCTTTTATTTGTCCTACTTAAATACAAAAAAGCAGAAACCACTTTTACATGATTTCTGCTTGAATAATCTAAAAACATTGACGCATTACTTTTTCTAAAGCATCTAAATCAACCGGCTTGGCAATATGCCCATTCATACCAGATTCCAGCGCGTTTTTAACATCTTCCGCCATAGCGTTAGCTGATACCGCATAAATAGGCAGATTTTGCAATTTTGGCCGGTTCATGGCTCTAATTTGCCGCGTTGCTTCATAACCGTCCATAATTGGCATTTGGATATCCATAAAAATCAGATTATAGTAATCGTCGGGGTGTTCCGCTACCAACCGAACGGCCTCCTGACCATTATAAGCCTCCTCTGTTTGCACATCAGTCAAACTAAGCAATTCAACCATAATCTCCATATTAAGTTCATTGTCCTCAACCAACAAAACCCGTTTATCAGCATAATTAGTTTCTTCCTCCACGGTTTGAATACAATCAGGCTCATCTGTCGTTTCGGTTGAAGAAGCAGTCGCCAAAGGCAACGTCAATTCCACGGTAAAAGCCGACCCCTTTTCTGGTTCACTTTTAACATTAATCGTACCGCCCATCAAATCAACCAAACGCTTTGTTATAGCTAAACCCACACCGGTACCGCTAATTTTGCTATCAGTAGTGTTTCTGGCTCGCTCAAATGGCAAAAATACCCGGTCCAGAAAATCCGCTTCCATGCCAATACCAGTATCAACACAGCTAAAACGATAAGTCGCCTTGCCTTCCGGGGCGTCAGGCAACTGCAATAAGGCAAGCTTAACCTGACCGCCGGGCGGCGTGTATTTAACCGCATTGCTGATAATATTATGCATAATCTGACGCAAACGCAGAGAATCGCCAATCACCAATTCATTTGTCAAATCAACCGGCAGCGCCTGCATCTCCAAACCAGCGTCGTCTGATTTATGCAGCATCAATTCCACAACCTCATCAAAAAGCTGCGGTAAGCAGACAACCTCCTCCTGCAAAATCGCTTTGCCCTGCTCAATTTGCGACATATCCATAACATCGCTAACCAGACTTAACAAATGCGTACTGGAAATTTTAATTTTTTTCAAACAATCTTTAATGCGTTCCTGATTGGTAATATTTTCCTGGGCAATCACAGTCATACCGATAATTGCATTTAGTGGCGTGCGAATATCATGCGACATATCCATCATAAAACGCCCCTTAACCCGGTTAGCCATATCCGCCGTATGCAAGGCTTCTTGCAACTCCTGAGTATGTTTGTTGTTTTCATACATTTTCATAGCATAAAAGGCCAACATCAGCAGCAAAATAAACGCCACAACCGTACCGGAAAAAAACATTGTTTTACGCAAAATACTGTTGGCCTGCAAAGAAATTACCTGCTCCGGCACCACCGAAACCTGAAGCCAATCGGAATCCGCTCGCAATGGTTCATAACAGAAAACAAAACCAGCGTCATCATAAACAAACTTGGCCCAACCAGATTTCTGTTCATAAATGCTGTCCTTAAATGTTTGCAACAGTTCAGCGTCATTACCCTGAGTTGAAATCATATCAAACAGATTAGCCACAGTTTTATTGCTGTTACGATGCCCAGGCCGCACCATAATATCGCCCTGACGATTAATTAAATAGGAAAAGCCGGCATTATCATAAAAAGAAAGCGTAAACTGCTCAGAAATTTCTCTGGTATGGTATTCCTTAACCAAATACCCCTCTGTACCATCAGCAAAAACACCATGCATAAATATATTAAAAACATTTTCGCCGGTTAAACTGCTGATATGTGCATCTAAAACACCCTGCTCCAGCTTATTGCCAGACAGATACTCAACAACACCCTGGTCATTGGTCTGGTTTGAACCGCTATAAAGCTTAATATCCGGCTCAACCTCCGCATAAAAACGCAACACCATCTCTGGATTTTGGGCATTTTCAATATGCTGCCAAATTCTGCTTAAAACATTAAAACCATTTTCCAGCTGCATATTTAATGCATTGGCTCCCTGATGAGAACTTTCCGTAATAGTTCTTATAGAGTTCGTCCATAGTTGAGTTCTAACCCCCTCAACAAACTGCCAAACTCCTGTACTAAGCACCAGAACCAGCAGGACAATTACAAAATATGTCAGCAATTTTTTCATTTGGAAAGTCCCTTTCGTAAAAAGTCATACCCGAACTTCTTTTATTTATAAACAACCAAAGCCCTGTCGTCCATATTCTGCATTATCTCCATTAAATCTTTGCCGGACAAAAGTTCCTCAACGGCGTCGTCCATAATATTCCATATCGGGAACTTAATTTGACTATCAGCCCCAATAACAGCCGCCTGATTACGATAACTAAACACAATATCATGAATTTCTGATAAAGACGGCATATATTCATCTAACAAAGGACTAAAAGAGGCCTGATTATCAGCCAGCTGCTGCAAATTTTCCGGCTGCATAAAATATGCCAAAAACTGCTTGGCCAATTCCTGATTGGTACTTTGCGCTGAAACACTAAGCCGGATATCGGGATTAATCACCAAAACCGCGCCATCGGATAAAATTGGATAAGGAACTACTTTAAAATCAAAACCCGGCTCCATGCCTTTAACCCGGCCGGCCGCCCAAACCCCCGTCAGCATAAAAGGGGCTTCACCCTGCACAAACTCAGCCAAATCATCAGATGTTCTATTAGTCTGCAAAGCCTGACCGGCATCAATATAACCCTTATCACAAAAATCCCTGGCCAAAGCCAAACCGTCCGCCAGATAATCGCTCAACTTGGCCTCTCCACTATTCAGTTTAACAAAAACCTCCGCTTGTTTATTATCCTGATAAAGAGGATAAAAACCATGCGCCAAAACCAGGGTTTTTAATGAAATATCATTATTCGCCACAATCGGCGTTATTCCCTGCTCCACAAAATAATCGCAAACCGCTCGCCATTCGCCAAGATTGGTTGGCACTTTCTGACCATGCTGTTCTAACAAATCTAAATTACAATACAAACCAAAGGCTGAAACAGTAGTTGGCAGCCAATAAATCTTACCATCTGGCGATTGCATTTGGCTGAGAATACCATCAGAAAAATTAATATTTGCCAGCAAATCAGTTAAATCCGCCAAACTGTCATTAGCTGAAAAAGCCAAGACGACATCATGATTAACCATAAAAACATCGTCCAAATGCCCAGTAGCTTCACGATTTTGCAATGCATCATAATATTCAGAGCCCTTAATGCTTTCATATGACACCATTACATCTTGATTGACCTCCATAAAGTTGGTCATGATTTCCTCAATAACTTCAACATTAGCCGCTTCATGCTTATTACCGAAAAAAGTCAGCTTCTGATTGGCCATAGATTGAGTTTCATAATTCACAACTTCATTTTTCTGCCCACAACCGGCCAAAAAACCAAGCAAAACCAATACTACAAACAAAAAACTAGCTTTTTTGAGTTCATTATAAACCATCATTTGCTAAACCCCCGCCTGATAAACAAAGATTTTCCTAAATTACAAAAATTTATATATAATTTACTTATATATTTTAATAAATTTCTCATAAAATGTAAAGAGTTTATTGCATTATTATTAAAAATTACTAATCAACCAGCCGCTACCCTAAAGGGCGCGGCTGGTCGAAATGGTTCACACTAA
>CANSKT010000118.1 GCA_947647555.1 uncultured Peptococcaceae bacterium
CATTACCCATTAGAGAGGACATGCCCTGAGAGGTTGCCTCATTGAAATAGCTGAAGATCAGGTTGCCGCAGAACAGATAGGTGGTATAATGGGCCATGTTTCGACCAAAGAACTGGGTGAACACCAAACTCATTACCAACAGCGTCAGCAAAGGAGATAATATACTCCAAGCCATACCCAGAACTGTGCGTTTATACTTCTTCTTGAAATCTCTTTTCACCAGTTCCTCAAATAGAAACTGATGCTTTTTCAATTTAACAAACATAAATCACCATTAAATTACAAAGTCCATTCCGACAAATCGCCTTCAGACTGTCGCCAGGATAAACCATTTTGCACTTTTTCTGGCATACAATATTTACAAAACGGAATTGGTCTGGCCAAAAAATCCAAAATTTCCTGCGCCGATTTTGCCGAATATATATCAATAGAATTTTCCGGACTTTCCATTAACTTCAAACCAAAACGCTTATTAAGATGTTTTATAGTCGGCGCCACAGTACAAGTATATAATCTGCCATGTTGTAGATAAATACACTTGTTAGCTCTATGACATAAACGGAAACTACGTCTGCAATCTTGCAAACCGTTTAAATCTAACGGATATTTGTTCAATGTTTTTATAATATTGTTTGTATTGTTAAAATAGCGGTATTCCACGCCGTGTTCAACAGCAATATTTTCTAATGCGTCATAATCCAAACCTATTGGATATTTAGTCGGTTGTATGACTATCTTATTTTCCCGGCAGGCCGTCCAAAATTCATCGCTCATTTGTTTCAGTAACAAGCCATTTGTTGTTATATCAATAACAGCCTGTGGAAAGTTTTTTCTGGCCACTTGCAAAAATAAAACAATGTCAGGGTTTAATAACGGTTCGCCACCAAGCAAATGTATCTCCTGGGCCTGACCGTTAAACAATTCAGACAATCTGGAAAAATCTCTCTCAAACTCTTTAATATCTGCAAATTCAGGCTCGGCAATCGGTGAAAAATGGTCGCAACCGGCACAACGCAAATTGCAATGCTCTGCCAAAGCCACCTCAAATGAAAGCTCTGTTCTTGGCATATACCTGTTATCTATTTCTTCCAGCCTATCAAAACGCCTATGCACAACGCCAATTATACTTTTTTGATGTTTTACCAAATTTTGTTCTGTCTTTAATGCATCCGCTTTTATGCCGTCAGATAAATTATTAATTTGGCCATTCAGAGTTTGCATTTCTTCATTTCGTTGTTTTTCTAAAGAATTTAATTGAGCAGAAAGTTGTGAAAAATCTTGCCGCAGTTTATCACAGTTTGCCTGATTATCTGAAAGAATTTTATTCTCCAAAGTGTCAATCCGTTCTGATAGCACAATAAATTGATTTTGGATATCTTCCAACAAATGCTTTATGTTCTGCTCCATAGCCACGGAGGTTGGAGGCAGTTTGCGCTTTATTTTATCTTTAATAGACAATATCGCACTCCCTTTCTGCTTTTTATTTATCTAAAGCCAATATCGTTTCATAAACTCTTTGACAATTATTTTGGTCAGAAAAAGGGAATGTTGCGTCAATTCGCCGCCTGTATTTTTCGTTTAACTGACAATCGTTTTGCATATATTCAATAATTCTATCAACCAACGGTTCTGCATCATACTCAACTTCGCCAAAGCCATCGCGTTCATAATCAAAGTAACCTTTTTCATAAGTATGTATACCAGAAAAAAACTCATCAACATCTGCTTGATAATACAACACTGGCTTACGCAAATAAGCAAAATCAAACGCAACTGAAGAATAATCTGTAATCAATAAATTATTTTCTGCAAAAATATCTCTATAAGCATAGTCGCTTGGAACAATCTTAACTTCATCAGAAAATGACATAAACTCATCAGAACACAACATATTTGGGTGATTTACAAAAGCAACTGTATAACCGTATTTTTTAGCCGCATTTAGCAATCGTTCATTATTCAGTAGATTATTATACATCTGACAATATTTGCTCTTATCAAAACCTGGCTTTACTTCTCTACCCCCTGTAAGAGGATTTACATCAGTTACCAAATAGGCTCTCCAAGTCGGCATAACAACTAACTGTTTTTTTTCATTATGATAAAGCCGGTCATAACGCGGTAAACCAGTCCTTTTTACAACCCTATCACTATAATAATATGGATAAGATAAAATCGACTGATATTCTGGATTGGTTGTAGTTACAAACATTGATATATTTTTATTGTAACGATTTAGCCAATCTGACAAATCATCTTTGATAACTCCATGCTGCAAAAATATAAATTTCTGTTTTAGAGATAAATCTCTATATGGAGCAGACACATTTTGATACGGCCTAAAAATATAATGCTCTCCTTGGGAAGATATGATATTTTCAGCTAAAAGATAGAGAAACTTATATCGCCAACCAAGAAACGGAACAACCTTACCAACTTTCTTTAATCTGCTATAATCTGGTGAATCTGGATTAAGCGCAAAATAAAAATTTTTCTCACCTTTATGCTTCTGAATGACATAATTGAAAAATGCTTCACCATTATCATCAGCCAAACCTGGTCTGTCTGAAATCAACCAAATTGGTTTGCGATAAAATAATTTTGCCAAAGGATAAACCAAACGTGCCAGAACTGCCTTTCTGGCACCAGGTCGGTTTTTCTGCCAAAGTTCTTTTAAAAACTTTTTTTCACGATTTAATCTGCCTTTCCGCCCACACTTATTAATTACAATACTATTGCCTTTAATTTGCATAAGCCAATTATCTATATAATAGTAGGAATTACTGTATTCATTGCCAACCGCGCAAAACAAGCCATAATTAATCTTGCGCTTAACAACGTAAGAGTTTTGGTATTTTACAACTAACTTAATGCAATATTCCTCGTTGTTTTTATCTAGTGGCAACACTGCCCGAAAAGCCAACCCACGATATATTAATTCACCCAAACGATAGTCGCTAACTTTAGCGCGTTCAAGTATTTCACAAGCTATTAACTCATCATTTACTTGAATAAAAATATCAATAGGCGTATTTTCATCAATTCCGAAAATTTTGGTATAACCCTCAATAATAAATTTTCCGTTTTTTATAGAAAGAAAATCTATTTTTGAATACATATCAGCTAATGAAGAAATTTTTGTGTCATCAAAATGAACAATCACATTAGAATGACGCTCAGTCAAACTTGGCGCATAACCATATTTCTTACTCAACATATAGCACTTATGTTCATTGCCCAGCATCTTTTGGTCTAAAAAATATTTGTCCTCAAAATACGTCAGCGTTCTAAAAAGGCGTTGTTTATATTCTTCAATTTCTGCTTCAGACAAAACCGAAGTCATATCATAGTTTTCCTTAAAACGCCATTGCAAATCTGCCAATAATTCATACTGCAAAAAAGCTGGCAAATAACCAAAACAATTTTGATAAAATGCAACTGCCCAATCAACCAGATACGTAAAGTAATCAAAATACCAGCCATATTTATTTTTAGCTGTCTGCACAAGCCCTAAATTCGTTGAACTTTTACGATACATATATTTACAACCAGTAACTACGCCCATTTTCATTTTATGAACAAGAATTGTCAACAAAACCTTTATATCTTCGCCGCAAACCAAATGACCGTCAAACTCAATCTCATCTTTCAAATGATGCGCAAAAAAACTGGCATTAACAAACATAATTGTTGCCTGATAATCCCAATACAAATCTAAAAGTCTTGTTCCCCTTTTAAACTTATAATTTTGCCAATGCTCACCATGCTGAGCGTCAAAAAATTCCAATGGAATAGTCACCAAATCGGTTTCATCTTCATTTTTCACAAAGAAATTATAAACTCTGCTAAAAGCATTAGCAGTAAATTTATCATCACTATCCATAAAGTTTAAGTAACGGCCTTTGGCATACTTCAGGCCCTCATTTCTAGCAGAAGCCACACCACCATTTCCCTTATGAATAACTATAACATTTTCAGGATACTGTGCCGCATATTCATCACAAATTGCCCCACTGCCATCAGTGGAGCCATCATCAACCATAATCAACTGAATACGCTCAAAACCAAAGTCCTGCTCTATTAAGCTATCCACAGCCTCTTTCAGAAAAGGCTCCACATTATATACAGCCATTACAACCGAAAATTCAAATGGATATTCCTTAACCTCTGCCAACTTATCCACACCCTGCAACTCCCTTAAAACAACTTATTCTTGCCCAATATAAAATCTATTTTTACTTTTATCATCAATGAGCATTTTCTGGATAACTTTCAATCTTAACTCCGCACTTTTCTGCACTTGCAGTTCATTATCCAAATCATCAAATCTTTGCTGTTCACTATCCGCTTTATATATCCATTTATCCGTTTGCATTGCCGCATATTTTTCAGTATCCTTTTTCGTCCAACCGTGTACGCACTCGCCAGAAAAGAAAATTCCTTCCTTTATGAGCCGCGCAGGATTACCGCCATAAGCCGCATTGGAAAGCAAATGTTTACCAGCAACGATTGTCCCCCCCCCGAGGACACTTCCTGAACCAATTTGTGTACCTTTCAATATAAGGCTTTGCTGTCCCAACCAAACGTGATCGCCAATTAAAACCGATTGACTGTAATTTATCCGTTCTTTAGTATTGACATCATAAACCAGATGTGGGTCTGCTGTTCGTACCCAAATACCAAAAGAAAACAAACCATCATCACCAATAATAATATTTTTACCCTCTGAAGCTATAAGGTTCATCACACCATTAATATAGCAATCTCTCCCAATATACACCGTATTACCATTATTTACTGAACAATTCAGCAAACAATCATGTCTGTTACGGCTCAAATAAACAACACTGTTATCTTTATTAAAATTTATAGTTGATTTTTTAAGCGTTACGCCATCTTCTACAAACAGAATATTATTTTTACCATAAAAGTTAATTTTAGAATTAACCATCTGACTTTTTTCAGCATTAACAATAATCAAATTATCGTCGCAATCACAATTCACAAAATTATTTACACAATTCATAGCGTAGTTTAACCTTTCAAAATTGATATCTATAAATTTCTTCCATGCTTTAACTTATAAAGCCAGCTAATAAACCCAGCCAAAGCAAAAGACCACCATTTAGCATATGGCGTTAAACACACAACCAATCTTCCGGCCAAACCCAATTTCATATACTGCAAAGATTTTTTATAATGTTCTCCAGCAAACAACGCTATTACATCAATAACGTCTTTCAATCTTCTTCTTTCATCTTCTGAAATTCTTAAATAAACCGTCCATACATTTACAGCCGATGCTACGCATTGTGCTTCCAGCAAATATTCAAATTGCCCCCACTCCAGCGCCATTTCATCATAACGCTCCTTTGCTGCCAAATAATGATTTACTCTATTTTCCAAAGAAATATCGCCAACTATACTACCAAACCGCTGCAAATAGTTGTATTTAGCCTCTGGCAGACAAACTACACAACCAGCCTTAATAAACAGCCGATGCATAACCGCTATATCTTCAAAAGTCTTACCAACAGGAAAAATAATATTTTCAAATAATTCTCTGCGCCACAACTTATCCCATAGATAATTCTGCAACACATCATTTTTTAGCAATAATTCTAACGCTTCTTCAGTATTCAATACCTCCAAATTTCGCCAGCCCTTAAATACCGTTTTATCCCTGTAATGCTCTACCCGACCACATACTGTAATATCCGCCTGATACTTCAAAGCATTTTCCAACAGATACTCATACATGTCTGGCTCAATCCAATCATCACTATCTACCCAGCCAATATAATCGCCAAATGCCAGAGCCAAACCGGCGTTCCTGGCCATAGATACTCCACCATTCTCCTGATGTACAACCTCAATCCGACTATCCCTGACCGCATATTCATCACAAATCCTGCCGCAATTATCTGGAGAGCCGTCGTCTACCAGAATTATCTGCAAATTTTGATATGTTTGTCCAACAATACTGTCCAAACACTTGCGCAGATATGGCTCAACCTTATATACCGGCACTATTATAGAGATTTTTGGTTCACTTCCAATCAATTTC
>CANSKT010000119.1 GCA_947647555.1 uncultured Peptococcaceae bacterium
CCGCTCTTTTTAATAATATCAAGGTTAACACCCAAATCCAACAATGAACCGGCACGAGAAATACCCTCGCCAAATACAATATCAAATTCAGCAATCTTAAATGGCGGCGCCACCTTATTTTTAACCACTTTGGCCTTGGTACGGTTACCCACCATATCGGTTCCCTGTTTCAGAGTTTCTGTCCTGCGGATATCAATGCGCACCGTAGCATAATATTTCAGCGCCCGACCACCAGCGGTAGTTTCCGGGTTACCAAACATTACGCCAATTTTCTCGCGCAGTTGGTTAATAAACACAATAGCCGTGCGACTCTTATTAACGGCACCAGTTAATTTGCGCAAAGCCTGGCTCATCAATCTAGCCTGCAAACCAACATGCGCATCGCCCATATCGCCTTCCAATTCCGCACGCGGAACTAAAGCAGCTACCGAATCCACGATAACCACATCAACCGCCCCACTGCGCACCAGCGCTTCGGCAATTTCAAGGGCCTGCTCCCCACTATCTGGCTGAGAAACCAACAACTCGTCCAAATCAATACCCAAATTATGCGCATAAACCGGGTCAAGAGCGTGCTCCGCATCAATAAAAGCAGCAATACCGCCCAGCTTTTGCGCCTCTGCTGCAATATGTAAGGCCAGAGTGGTCTTGCCGGAGGATTCTGGCCCATATATCTCAATAATTCTGCCGCGCGGAATACCGCCCACACCCAGCGCAATATCCAACGGTAAACAGCCGGTAGGAATAACCTCCACTCCCTGCGCTGAAGAAGCACCCAATTTCATTACTGAACCTTTGCCAAAGCTTTTCTCAATCTGTTTTAACGCTGCCTCCAACGCTGTGTTTTTATCGTTATTCTTATCAGCATTTTTTTCAGAAGCCATAACTCAACCTCCGTTTATAAATATTTTTTGTATTCTTCCTCTGTTTCAATTGGAATAATTGGCTCATCTAACAGATATTTTTCGCCGCCCTCAATATATTCTGTTGCCAAATTCCAATAACGCCGAGCATGTTTAATGCGTTCCTCTTCATCGTCCTCCGTCATCGTAGCCATTACCTTTCCGGGAATACCCATAACCTTGGAATAAGGCGGAATAATCTTGCCCGGAGCAACTACTGCCCCTGCGCCAACAATGGAACCATGACCAATCACCGCACCATCTAAAACAGTGGCGCCCATACCAATAAGACAGTTATCCTCAATAATGCAGGCATGAACAATAGCGCCATGTCCAATGGTTACATGATTGCCAATAATGGTTGGACAAGGCTGCGCCGCCACATGTACAACTGCATTATCCTGAACATTGCTGAACTTCCCCATTTTGATGTAATTAACATCACCGCGCATAGTAGCATTAGGCCAAACGCTGCTGCCCTCGCCCAACTCTACCATACCCATAACCACTGCGGAATTTGCAATATAGCTTTTGGGGTCAATTTTGGGTAAATGCTCCAAATATTTTTCGATTGCCATTTATTTTCCTCCTAATATTTAATTAAGCTTTTAGTTCACAGTTGCCAAACGGTTAAGCTGCTGCTGAAAGGCAAGCAAAACATCAGCCAGCGTCTGACGCTCGCGACTTTGCGGCCAGAGATTTTGCTCCTGCTCACATTTATACAAAAAACGCTCTGCTGTTTGCACCGCATAGACCAAACCACCACTTTTACGCACCAAATCCAGTGCTGACGCCAAAGCAGACATCTCTCCCTTATGCAGGCATTCAATCAGTCTGGACAATTCTGCGGCTTCCTGCTGCGGCGACAGGCGCAAGGCATAAAGCACTGCCAAAGAAAGATTACCCTGCCGCAGGTCATTGCCAGTTGGTTTGCCTAAAGCAACTTCATCAGCAGATAAATCCAGTATATCATCAATAATCTGAAACGCCATGCCTAAATTATAACCCCAGCGCCAAAGCGAGTCCACCCCAGCTATATCAGCGCCGGCCAAAATTGCCCCACACTCACAGCTGCCGGCAAACAGCAAGGCCGTTTTGCAGCGTATTCGCTTAAAATAATCACGATAAGTTTGCTGCTGCCGGAAAAAATCACGCTCCTGCTTTAATTCACCCTGACACATTTGCAAAACTGTACGGTTCAGGCTTAAATTCAAACGCTCCTCATGATAAACCGATATTAATTCCATAGCCCGACCAATCAAATAATCGCCAACATAGAGCGCTGCCGCATCACCATGAACATAACTTACAGTCGGCCGACCTCGCCGCAATCTGGCTACATCAATAATATCATCATGCACCAAACTCCCGGTATGAATTAACTCCAAAGCAGCCAACAGCGGCAGCAAATCATCTAAAGCCGCTCCCCAAAGTCTGGCGGCCAAATAAGCCAGCGCCGGACGCAGACGTTTACCGCCGGCTTCAATCAATCCCAAAGCCGCCGTTTGCAACATCACATCATCAGAACGAACACTTTCGCATAAATAGTCTTCCAGATAGCAAAGTTCCCGTTTAACAACATTCTGCCATTTTTTTTCAAATTTCTGTAATTTATTATTGCCAGTGGTGGTAAATTTACCCATTTTTTTATTTAACAGCTTGCTCATATTCCTTTCGCCAACGGTTCGGGCCCTGCTCAAACCGGTCTAAAATAACAGCCTTGGCTGACGCCTGAAGTTGCAACGGCAATATGCTGATAACCTGCTCCGCCTGATATATAGCTTTAGCACAATCACGCCCGGGCTCGTTTAACAATACTCCCTGTGCCTGACCCACATAAAAACCAAATTCCGTCCAGGCCTGACGCTCCTTTTCTGGCCAGTCCGTATTTGCCACCGCCATTTCCGCAGCCAAAGCCACGCCCTCCGCATGTTCCTTATGTAAGTTGGCCAATCTTTCTTTTTCTGATACATAAGGACGCGTTTGCCAACGCAGGCGCGCCAATTTAGCTTCTGAACGTCGGCAAAGCGTTCGCCCAATACGTTCCAGCCATTGACTATAACCGGATTGCGCCAGCTTATTAGCCGCCAGAGTATAAAGATAATCGCCAACCAAAATAGCCCGACTGGCCTCGCTCATACCTGAACGTCCCTGCCCTGGCTGATTATTTCTGACAATCGCCATTAAATCATGCACACGGCCTGCCAAAAAACTAATTTCCATCGCCAGCGCCAGATTGCAAATATTATTATTTATGCTACAATGACTTTTACCCAAGGTATTAGGCAAAATTATCAAAACGGGCAGTAAATCACGGTTTAACCAATCAAATGCCGGCTGATATTCCGGAGCCAGCCGGTCAATATAAGGCTGGCAGTTTTTATGCAAAAGTCCACGCACAGCCAAAAGGCTTTCCTGCAAGAAAGGATTTAACAAGGTCTGTTTCAAAATAGGCTCCTTTAATTTATACTGCATTTAGCAATTTCTGCCGTAATGTAATCCTGCAACCAGCTTTTAACTTCCGCCACCGCAACTTCCTGCATCTCACCGTTTTGACGCAATCTAACCTCAACATTACCGCGTGCCAAAGCTTTTGCGCCGACGGTGATACGAACCGGATAACCAATCAAATCAGCGTCTTTAAATTTAACGCCGGCTCGCTCCTGACGGTCGTCCAAAACCGCTTCAACGCCTGCCGCAATAAGTTCGGTATAAAGATTTTCCGCTGTGTTTACCAATTCCGGCTCACGGTCATTGACCGGAATAATCACCGCCTGATATGGAGCCACCGGCATCGGCCAGATAATGCCGTCATCATCATGACTCTGCTCAATAACCGCCGCCAGAGTACGGCCAATACCAATACCATAGCAGCCCATAACCACTGGACGCTCATGACCGTCCTCAGCGGCATAATTAACATGCAAGCTATCGCTGTATTTGGTATGCAGTTTGAAAATCTGGCCAACCTCAATGCCGCGCGCCAGTTTAACATGACCCTGGCAATGCGGACACTGCTCGCCCTCCTCCAAATAGCGTAAATCAGCCGTCTGGTCAATGCGGAAATCGCCGCGCTGATAATTAACATTTAACAAATGACGCTCGCCGTCATTAGCACCAACCACCACATTATACATCAACGGCACTTCATTATCAGCATAAATTTTAATCTTGTCAACACCAACTGGCCCCAGATAGCCAACCTTTTGGCCGCCGGTGGCAAGACTGGCATTATCCGCCAGTTCCAGTTCATTACAGCCCAGCAAACTCTGCAATTTAATCTCATTAATTCGACGGTCACCGCGTACCAGTACAATCACCAACTGCTCATCAGCTTTATAATACATGGTTTTAACAATACGATTAGTTGGCAAATGTAAAAATTTAGCCACGTCTTCCACAGTGCCGCAGTTCGGCGTATCCACCTTTTCTATCGGCAACATTTCTTCCGGCTCAACTGGCAATGGTTCCCGGCCGGCAATCTCATCAGTAGCCGCCCAATCGCAAGTATCACAATACAAAATTGCGCTTTCCCCGGCTTCCGCCAAAGCCATGAACTCATGACTGCCCTTACCGCCAATCGCACCGCTATCGGCCTCTACCGGCCGGAAGTTCAAGCCACAACGTGTAAACACTCGATTATAAGCGTCATACATCAAATTATAGCTTTTATCCAAACCAGCTTCATCTAAATCAAAAGAATACAAATCTTTCATAATAAATTCACGACTGCGCATCAAACCGAAACGCGGCCGGCGCTCATCACGATATTTAGTCTGAATTTGATACCAAAGCTGCGGCAGCTGTTTATAAGAACGCACATCATTACGGAAAATCATGCTAATCATTTCTTCATGAGTTGGCCCCAGACAAAAATCCCGGCCATTGCGGTCTTTAACACGCCAAAGTTCAGCGCCGTAAACATTCCAACGGCCACTTTCCTGCCAGATTTCAGCCGGCTGCACTGCCGGCATCAAAAGTTCCTGGCCTCCTTTAGCGTCCATCTCCTGCCGGACAATTTCTTCAATTTTCCGAATAGAACGCCAGGCCAGCGGCAGATATGTATAAACACCAGAAGCCGTTTTTCTTATCATACCGGCACGCAACATCAGCTTATGACTGATTATTTCCGCGTCTGCCGGCACCTCCCTTAAAGTCGGCGCAAACATATTACTTGCTTTCATTACTTTTCCCCCTGCATATATTAATAAAAACTTTTATATTACCTTTTCAGGTAAATTATCCTGCAATAAATGCATAAACTCGTCCACCAGCCGCTCTGCCGGATATTTACCCACAATCTGTCCTCTGGCAAATAAAACACCCTCGCCATTGCCGCCGGCCAAACCAAAATCAGCTTCTCGAGCCTCGCCGGGGCCATTAACCACACAGCCCATTACAGCCAGCTTCAACGGCTTATCTATTGCCAACTCCTCCACACGACGCTCAATTTCTTCAGCAATAGCCGGCAAATCAATCTTGGTACGCCCACAGGTTGGACAGACTATATATTCCACACCCTGAGCATAAAGTCCCAGACTGCGAAGAATTTCTTTCGCCACAAATATTTCCTGCACTGGGTCGCCGCTTAAAGAAACTCGCAGCGTATCGCCAAGCCCCTGCGCCAGCAAAGCGCCAATGCCCACCGCCGATTTAATGCTGCCGCGCCGCGGCGTGCCGGCCTCCGTTACCCCAATATGTAAAGGATAATCCACCTGTCCGGCCAGTTGACGATATGCCTCCAGCATCAACGGCACATTAGAAGCTTTAAGCGAAACCACAATATCAGTAAAACCCTCAGCTTCCAGCTGCTCAATTTCATGCATAGCGCTTTCCACCAGCGCCGCCGCCTGCACACCGCCATGGCGCGCCAAGACCTCTTTGGAGAGAGAACCGCTGTTTACACCCACGCGAATTGGCACTCCTGCCGCTTTGGCTGCCCGAGCCACCTGCCGAACCTTTTCACTATCGCCAATATTCCCCGGATTTAAGCGCAGACCGGCAATACCAGCCTCCAGTGCAGACAATGCCAGCCGATAATCAAAATGAATATCAGCAATCAAAGGAGCCAGACTGGCCGCTATCAACTGCGGCAAAGCACCAGCCGCCGCCTTATCCGGCACGG
>CANSKT010000120.1 GCA_947647555.1 uncultured Peptococcaceae bacterium
CCCGGCGCCAGTTCCCGGTCACGTCCCACGCTCCAAACCGTGCGGCCATGCTCGTCAAACCAGGTTTGACCATTAACGTCCTGCACGCCATAAAGATGCCCCAGCCGAAAAACGCCCGGCTGCAAATTCAAACGCAGCCCCGGCTGCACCTGTCCTGCGGCGTTAAAGAAACTGGTATAATCAGCAGTCCAAAAACTGCAAAGCTCATTCTGCCAGCCGCCAAAACCGAAAACCGGCTCGTCCACCAAAAGCTTACCCGTGGCATTATAAACCAGCCAACCGGCCGCCCCCTGCTCTTTAAAGGCATAAATACCATAACCCAGGTGAAGCACTGATACATAATTTTTGGCCGGCACCAAAACAGTTCCGTCCGGCGCAATCAATTCCGCCATATCGCCCTGCCAGACCACGGCCGCGCCGCCCTGAAAAGGCCAAGCCGCATCAAACGCAAAATCAATTACCACGCCGCCCGTAACGCTGACATAGCCATATTTGCCGTCTTTCTGCATCAAAATCAGACGGCTGCCAATAACATTTAAATCTGGCAAAACCGGCGGCGAAGATTTTAAATCAACCGACAGTTCGCTTATCTCTACGGCATTTTTAGCATAAATATTCAACAGCAGCGTGCGCCCCTCAAAATCACGCACCAACGCAAAATTGCCGGAAACATTGCCCACCTCGGCATAAATCGGCTCAATCACAATTTCCCCGTGCGGATTAATATAACCCCAGGTCAACTGGTCGCCGCGCTTACGCGAGAATGTCATCAAACCATCGCAAAGCTGCCCCAAACGGCTGGAAATACCAAAAAGCTTGGCTCCGTTAACATCATAAAGCGCCGTGTTAGGGTTGGGATAAACCGCCGAAGAAAGCGCATTATAAGCTGCCACAAAATAAGTGTCGCTATGCTTGTACACCTCAATCGACTCATATTCCGCCGGCACCACAAAATTGCCCTCTGTATCAATCGCGCCCCAAAAACCGTCCTGCTTAACCCAGGCAGTTTTACCCAAGAATGGACGCGCCTCCTGATAAGCCTGCGGCGGCTTTTCATGCTCAATCTGCGTTGCCGTTTGCAAAGAAACCGGCAAAATCTGCGCCCCCTGCTCATTAATATAACCCCAAAGCCCGTCCTCTCGCAAGGCCGGATAAAGTGTGCCCTGCGTGGACACATTATCACTGATAGTCGGCTTATCCCCCTGCCCATGCGGCAGGTTTAAAACATCAGTTTGCCAAAGCACCAGCGCGCTGACAGCCACCGTACAGATAAAACCGGTGGAAAACAGCAACAGCGCCAGAGTTTTTTTTCTTATTTTCATTTTTACCTGTTTACTCCTGTTTTTTAACTATCTTTAACTATCTTTAACTATCTTTTTGGTGTTTTTTAACTTCCGCCACCGCCAACTCATCACAACGATTATTATAAGGATTGTCCGCATGCCCCTTAACCTTATGCCAGGTCACCCGGTGTTTTTGTGCCAAAGCCAACAGCTGCTGCCACAAATCTTGATTTTCCACCGGCTGTTTTTTTGCGTTCTTCCAGCCGTTGCGCTGCCAACCCTCCAGCCAATGCCGCTCCCAGGCGTTCACAAGATAAGCGCTGTCGCTGTATAAATCAACCAGACAAGGCTTCGTCAAAGCGTTCAGCGCCGCTATCGCCGCCATTAATTCCATACGGTTATTGGTCGTGTTCGCCTCATAACCGGAAATCTCCCGGCGGTGCTGGCCAAACATCAAAACCGCACCCCAGCCGCCCGGCCCGGGATTGCCGGAACAGGCTCCATCCGTATAAATTACCACACCTGAGAGAAAACCGTCCTGATTATGCGGCTTATTATTAATATTGCTATTATTTTCATTTTTAAAATCTTTTTTATTACTTTCTGGCAAGAAATCTCCAACCCCTCTCGCAAACTTGGGCAAAAGCAGCAGGAAAATGCCGGCTTTTTGCGAATATTATAATATATTATATCATAGGAACAAGCAAAGTGCAATCCATTTTGCAGATTGCCAACGGCATTTTGTCTGAACAGTGTGTTTCTATCTGTACCCAGGAGGAATATTGCTTTGAATGAACCCATATCCGCCCAACAGCAGCTATCACAAACCATTGTTTATAAGCAAAAGCTGAACCAGCTGCTGGAGGAAACACAAAACAACACCCAGCATTTAAGCAAACAGCTGCAACGCCAGCAAACCATGGTGACGGCTGCGCTTAATATAGAAGAAACCAATCGTCAAAAGCTCAAGGCTGAACAAATTTTGCTGAACGACTTGGAAGAACAGAACAAAAACGCCCTGCTGGAACTGGCCGTCGCCAAACAGAAAAGCGTACAGGCGCTGCATAATTATAATGAGCAGCTGAACAATATCAAAAACCTGCACAATCATCTGGAGGCTGACAGCGCCGCCGTGCAGGAGCAACAGGACACAATCAAACAGCTGATGGAGAATTGGCAAAATCATAATTTCTTTCTGCAAAAGCAGCAGACCGTCAACCAGGAATTGGAACGCCGTCTGCTGGCTTTGCGTCAGCTTCTGGAAAACACGCCGCTTGACGACCAGGAAGATTTACCGCCGCTGGAGTTTGAAGATAACTTGCCCAAGCTGGAGGAATTAATTGCGCCAGAGCCGGTTATCGAAGAACCGCCGGCCAAGCCGCAAACCGAAACGCCGGCAGACGGCACAGCCACGCCGACCACCCAGACAGCCGCTCCCAACAGCGAGAATACCGCCCATGCGCCCCAGCATGCTAACGCTAACTTTTGGGAAGCCAAGCAACATGCTTATTTAAAGCTGAATGACACTGCCAAACCGCCCGCGGAAGCCGCAACAGAAGATATAACCGAAACGACGGAAACTGAAACGGAAATGCTGCCGGAGAAAAAACGCAGCAGCTGGAAAAGTTATCTTATCTGCATTGTGCTGGCGGTGGCCGTGGCTTTCGCCATACGCACCTGGGTGCTGATGCCCACGCAGGTTTCCGGCGGCTCCATGGAACCGACCCTGACAGAGAACGATAAAGTATTAACCTCGCCCCTGCCCTATCTTTGGGGTCAGCCGCGGCGCGGCGACATTGTGGTTTTTCAGGCGCCCAATGAAGCCGACGGTATCTTCTATGTTAAACGGATAATTGGTCTGCCCGGCGAGCATCTGCAAATTATGGACGGTCAGGTTTATATTGACGAAAAACAGCTGACTGAAAACTATCTTGCTCAAGGTTCCACTCAGGGCTATATTGACACGCTGGTGCCGGACGACTCCGTTTTTGTCATGGGCGATAACCGGGAAATCAGCCATGACAGCCGCGACAGCGATGTTTCATTCATCAAAATTTCAGCTATCAACGGCAAGGCGCTGGTGCGTATTTACCCGTTTGATAATTTTGGCTTCATTAATTAATTTAAGCAAAAGAGGAAAAATATGGATTGCTGCATACCAAACCCCGTACAACACCGCCTGCATCAGCTGCGCAGTTTAATGCATGAGCAAAACCTGCACGCATTACTTTTAAGCGATAAACAAAATATTTATTATTATTCCGGCTTTGCCGGAGATGACAGCCTGCTGCTGGTCGGCCAACGCCAAACCTGGCTGCTTTCTGATGGGCGTTTCATTGCTCAGGCGGCGGCCGAAGCGCCGAATGCTGAATTTATCTGCAAAAAAACCGGGCAAAGCCATTTTGCCCTGCTGCTGGAAATCTGCCAGGAACAGCATATACAAATATTGGGCTTTGAAGGCGAAAGTTTTAGTTATAATCAATGGCAACAGCTGCAAAAACTGCTATCAGAAAAGCATACCGAACTAAAACTTAAGGAAGCCGGCGCTCTGCCCTTACAACCGCGCCTGTGTAAAGATGCCGGCGAACAGCTGGCGTTACAAAAATGCGGTGAGATTGCAGATAAGTCCCTGATAGACATTATGCCGCTGCTGGGCGTTGGCGTCAGCGAGCAGGAAATTGCCTGGGCGCTGGAACAGGCCATGCATGAAAACGGCGGACAGGGTCTGGCCTTCCCCACGATTGTAGCGGCCGGCCCCAACAGCGCCAAACCACACGCTATTCCCTCGGATTATCGTCTGCAAGACGGCGATTTTGTTACGCTGGATTTTGGCGCAGTTTATATGCATTATTGCGGTGATTGTACGCGTACTTTTATTATCGGTCAGCCCCGGCCGGAACAGCTGGCCGCCTATCAGCTGGTTAAAAAAGCGCAGGAATTAGCGCTGGAACAGATTAAACCGGGTATGACGGCCGGTCAGGCGGACAAACTGGCGCGTGATGTAATTGCCGAGGGCGGTTTGGGTGAATATTTCAGCCATTCCCTCGGCCACGGCGTTGGCCTGAACATTCATGAAGCGCCCACACTGCGCGCCGGCAACGAGGTCATCTTGCAACCGGGACAGATTGTAACGGTGGAACCGGGCGTGTACCTGCCAGAGGCCGGCTTTGGCCTGCGGATTGAAGACTCCTGCCTGGTTACCGAAAAAGGGCTGGTGCCGCTAACGAATTTTCCCAAAAAATTACAGATAATACAGATTTAAAACTAAATTGTCCGGTATAAAACCCCATAAAAAAAATCACCTTAAATATTACAGCTTGCTGTTATCAAAATATTTGAGGTGATTTTTTTGATTTCCCTGCGCCGCCACCGCTTTGTATCCATAATGCTGCTGTTAATTTTCTGTCTGCTGGCCGGCCGGCTCTGGCAGATAAATTTTGCGCAGGGTCAGAATTACATTGCCAAAGTACAGCGCCAGCGGCTTTTAAGCGTAAGCGAGCGCGAATATGAGCGCGGCGATTTTCTGGATTGCCAGGGACAAAGCCTGACCAACCGGGCGGAAAATGTGCTGCTGGTATTCCCCCGGCTGCTGACGGCCGATAAACAGCAAAGTCTGGCCTACTGGCAAACTTATTTGCACAGCCTGCTAAAAAACTGTCAGCTGACGGCAGCCGCACAAAGCCAAAATCTGAAGCAAATGCTGCAAAATGGCGAGCCGTTTATTCTGGCACGCAATCTGACAGCCCGGCAAATAGAACAGTTGGCGCCCATTTTGCAGCAAACCGAGGGCTTATACACCACCACCCTGCGCCCACGTTATGGGGCAAATAGTCTGGCCGCCCATCTGCTGGGCTATGTTGGAGCCAGTACCGCCCAGGAGGCCGCCGCGCTCAAAAAAAGCGGCTATACCGATACGGCATACAGCGGCAAAAGCGGTCTGGAAAAACAGTATGACCTGCTGTTGCGCGAGCAAAACAGCGCCCATATTGCCGTAGCTGTGGACGAAAAAAATCAGCCCACCGCCGAAAGCCTGCGGTTTATTGCAGCCAACAGCAGCGCCGCACATAATTTGCAGCTGACGCTTAACTACAATTATCAAAGCATTGCCGAAAGCGCCATGCAGGACAAAAACGGCGCAGTCGTGCTAATGGACGTACACAACGGCGATGTTCTGGCTATGGTCAGCGCGCCCAGCTTTAACCAGTATATCGGCCAGCCGGCCACCGAGGGCGATATTTACGTAAACAAGGCCAGCTCCTATTATCCGCCGGCCTCCATTTTCAAAATCGTTTTAACTCTGGCCGCGCTTGATAATCAAATCAGCATTGACGAGGACGGAGCGCTTTTTCAATGCAGCGGCAGCATCACCCTGCCCAACGGTCACAGCGTCGGCTGCTGGAAAGAAAGCGGCCACGGCGAGGAAAATCTGGCCACAGCGCTGGGTAACTCCTGCAACCCTTATTTTATTCAGCTGGGGCAACGACTGGGCGGTGATTTGATTAGCGAATACGCCCACCGGCTGGGCATGACCGAGCAGGTTTTAATGGGGTTTCAACTTAACAATTCCGAAAGCCAGCTGGATTTTAACAGCGCGGTGCCTGCCGACGTGGCAAATGTTTCTATCGGCGAAAAAGGTATCCGCGCCACGCCGCTGATGCTGGCCCGGCTGCTGGCCGCCGTGGCCAACGACGGCAAACTGCCCACACCACGTC
>CANSKT010000121.1 GCA_947647555.1 uncultured Peptococcaceae bacterium
TATCATGACCGGTTTGGCGCTCATACTGGCATAAAAAGCCTTTTTGACCGCCAAGCAGTTCCTGCACCTGTCTTAAATCCATTTGCTGGCTTGCTGTTGGTAAAATCTTTTGCAGGGTTTGCCAGCGCTCTGCGGCCTGCCAATTATCAATGTGCCCGTTTTGGCAACTTTGCAGGACGGGGCTGGAAAATTGATTGACGGCGCAAACACAGGGGCTGTTTGGCTGGGGTCGGATAATTTCTGTATGTTGGGCGCACATCTCCAGCAGGGCGATATTTCCCTGCTTATCAGCGGCGATGAGCGTATGGGCGGAGGCTATGGGCAGATTTTGACATATTTGCAGAACCTGCTCAGTGTTTTGGCATTTTTCCAGCAGATAGCGCAGCAACAGCCCGGCGTTAAAGCCCGGTTTAATCTGCGTCGGCGCCACGCTGGTTAAGCCCAGCGCCAGCCCGTGCGCGTTTACGCCGTCTTCCATTTCAATGAAAGCGGTGGTGTTGCCGCAAAAATCAGCTGAATTTTCAGCGTCGGTTGGAAAATGATATATTACATTCAAATTGAAGTCAGCCAGCGCGGTTAAAAAATCGCTGTTGCGGCCCAGCAAAATCTGGCCGGGATTAGTCAACGCCAGACAGGAACATTGAGCGACCGGCGGCAGGGCGTACATGCTGAATAAAATCGCCTGAATATCCTCCGCCGCGCAGTTTTGGCCGGCGGCCAGCCCGGCAATTTCCGCCAGAATTTCCGGAAAAAATTGCTGATAAATGGGCAGACAGGCGGCGGCGAAGTCGCGTCTGGTTTGCGTTAAAGGGAATGGCAGGCGGTCGGAAATAAAAATGCCGTCCGCAGCCTGTTTCTGGCCAAATTGCAGGCCAATCTGGTAATGTGAGCCGTAAAAAATTTCCTGTTTCATGTTAAAGCACTCTCCTTACTTTTTTCGACTGCCGGCAGTGCTTTAATAGCTATTGGCTTAAAGGATAAACTAATAAAAATTTTATGTCAAGGGCTTGGGGGAGTTTTTTCACGAAAATTTGCAAGAGTTTGCCGGCGGCGCTTGCTATTTGCGGCGTCTGGTGTTAAAATATGAATTAGCGAAATGTGAAGCAGGGAAATATTAATGAGGGGCGTTTGGAGAAGTGAAGAAATTTTTTGGCAAAAAAGCGCCGGCTGAACCGGCGATGGCGATAGATAAATCAATCTATGCTCAAATTAAGCAGGCGATTGAACCGGACGGCTTGTTGTCGCAGAAATTTCATTTGGGCGCGGAACCGCAGCCGGGGCAGATATGTTTTGCGCCGGGAGCGATGGACGGCATAATTTTATATCATAGCGGCGGCGGTGTTGACGCCGCGCTTTTGACTGATTTGCAGCAGCTAACGCGGCAGGTTACGGCCGGGTTAGATTTTGCGGCGGCTGAGGCGCAGCTGGCGGACTGTTTTGAGCGCCGTGCCGCTAAGGAAAAGGCGCATGATAAGATTGTGGGCAGTTATGACGGCATGTTAGGCTGCATAGATGCTTTGCAAGAATGGATTTTGCAAAATCGAGAGGAGTTGCCGCCGCAGCCGCTTTTTGATTTTGCGGTGCAGGTTTTGCGGCATAGCGGAAGTGTGGGTGCGTTGAAATATGCCCTTTCCGTGCTGGAACTGCTGGCGCAGGCGGAGGGCGACTGGCGCGGTTTGCTGCATACGCTGGCGCTTTGTGATGAATTTACTTTGTATTGTGTGTTTGTGGCCAGACAGTGGGAGAACGCCAATCAAGAAATCTGGCAGATGGCGCAGCGCGCCAGAGGCTGGGGACGCGTGCATGCGGTGGCGGAGTTGGAGCCGGAAACGCCGGCCATGCAGGAATGGCTGTTAGACGAGGGTTGGCGCAATGGCATTTTGGCGGCTTATTCAGCTTTGCAGTGTACGCTTAAAGGCGATTTGGCGGCGCGTTTGCAACGCCCGGATTTGACGCTGGAGCAGCTGGACGCGGCGGCCGGTTTGTTAGCCGGGCTTTTAGACGAGGGGCCGCTTTTGGGGATATCTGATGAACGCCTGTCAGACCCGGCCGGTCTGCTGGGCAGCTTTTTGGTGCAGGCGCGGCGTTTGAATTATGCCATTGAGCGCGAACTTTTGCAGGATATTATCGGCGCGGCGGCGGAACATGCTTGGCCGGAGCTGCAAACGCAGGCGGAAAGCATTTTGGCAGATTATCCGGCGGCGCCGGAGCAGGAAATTGGAGAATAAACTAAATGAAAGTAATAATCGTTGGAGCAGGTAAGGTTGGTTTCAGTATTGCTGAAACTTTGTCGAATAAAGATATTGATGTGGTGGTGATTGATACTGACGCGGAACGTCTTTCAACTGTGCAGGAATATTTGGACGTGCAGGTGATGACCGGCAACGGCGCGGCGATGTCAGTGCTGGAAAAATCCGGTATTGCCGGCAGCGATTTGCTGATTGCCGTGACGGAGTTGGACGAGATTAACATGATGACCTGTTTTGTCGGCAAGTCATATGGGGTTAAGAGTACTATTGCCCGGGTGCGCAAGCAGGAGTACAGCGAGTTGGCCAAGTCAGAACGCCAGGCGCAGCTGGGTATTGATTTGATTATTAATCCGGAGTTGCTGGCGGCGCAGGAGTTGGCCAAGCTGGTTTTGCACCCGGAGGCGCATGAAGTGGAATATTATGTCGACGGCAAAGTGGTAATGCTTGGCTTAAAGCTGGACGAGAACAGCGGCATTGTGGGCTCACAGCTTAAAGATATTCATTTTCCGCATTCCTGCGTGGTGGTGGGCGTTATTCGGGGTGAAAAGATGATTATTCCCAACGGCTCCACCAAAATTTTGCCTAAAGATGAAATTTTCCTGCTTTCGGCTTCTAAGGATATGCTGGATTTGGAAATTTTTATGAATGTACGCAAGCGCGCTATTAATAATGTGGCCGTTTTTGGCGGCGGTTTGCTGGCTTTTTATCTCTGCCAGATTTTTGAGTCCAAGCGCCGGCGTATCAATGTGAAGCTTTTTGAGGAAGACCCGGAGGTCTGCCTGGATTTGAACGAGGATTTGAGCCGTACGGTGGTAATCAACGGTTCCGGCCGGGATATGGATTTAATGCAGGACGAAAATATTGCGGATATGGACGTGGTGTTGGCGGTTAATGATGATGATGAAGCTAATGTTATGATTTCCATGATTGCCAAGCATGTTGGCGCGCGCAAGGTTATTTCTCAAATTCGCCGTTCTGATTATGTGAATATGATTGAGAATTTTGGCATTGATAAGGCGGTAAGTCCTCGCAGCTTAATGGTGGCCGCTATTCTGCGTTTTATTAACCGCGGTTCTGTGCTGAATTTGAAGCTTTTGCAGAACGATATGGCGCAGATGAATGAGTTTGTGTTGCCGCCGGGTTCCAAGCTGGCCAACAAAGCGCTGAAAAATCTGCGTTTTCCGGAGCAGTCTATTGTGGGGCTGATTGTGCGCAACGGTGATATTATTATCCCCAACGGCGAGGTTAGGCTGCTGCCGGGCGATAATTTGCTGACTTTTTCCGCCACTGAAAATTCTGAGGCGGTTATGGATTACATTTTACAGGTTTAGGTCTTTTAGGAGAAAAATATGCGTTTTGGTGTGGTTTTTTATAATTTGGGCAAAATATGTCTGGTTTTGGCTGCTTCTATGGCGTTGCCTATCAGCTTTGAACTGGCGGCCCGGGAGGACGTTATGGGGGCGCTGGTGGGGGCGCAGCTGGTTATGCTGGCCGCCGGGCTGCTGTTTATGTTGATATTTCGGTATGCCAGGCGCACAACTCTGCGTTATCGGGAAAGTTTTGGTATTGCCACTTTTGCCTGGATTTTGGCGGCCGCTTTGGGTTCGCTGCCTTATATTTTTAGCCATACTTGCAGCGTCTGGGACGCACTGTTTGAGAGTATGTCCGGTTTTACGACCACAGGCGCTTCTATTTTGCCGGATTTGGAGGCGCTGCCGGCCGGTATTTTAATCTGGCGCGGTTTAACGCACTGGCTGGGCGGTATGGGTATTGTGGTTCTGTTGGCAGCGCTGGCCTCCGGCAATGCTGCTAACAAGATGTATAAGGCCGAAGCGCCGGGCAATGCCTTTACGGAAAAACTGGCTCCCAAAAGCGATGATATGGCAAAAATTCTCTGGCTGACCTATGTGGGGATTTCTGTGCTTTTAATGTTGCTGCTGATGTTGAGCGGTTTAAATTTTGTTGATGCAATGTGCCATACTTTTGGTACGGTTTCCACCGGCGGCTTTTCCAGCCGCAATGCCAGTATGTCGGCATTTGATGATAATGCCATGGCGCAGTGGCTGGTGATTATTTTTATGGCGCTTTGTGGCACCAATTTTGCTTTTATTTATATGCTGCTGGCCAAGCGCCGTAACTTTTTCTGGCGCAGCGAGGAATTTCGGGTTTATATGCAGCTGATTTTGGTGGCCGTATCAGCGGTAACCTTTAATTTGTTGCATAATGATTATTTTGCTGGCCGTCCTTTGGAATACACTATTCGTCAGGCGTCTTTTCAGGTGGTCAATATTATAACAACGACCGGTTTTTATTCGGATAACTATGATTTATGGCCGTCGTTTTGTCGAATATTGTTACTATGTTTGATGTTCTCCGGCGCCTGTGCTGGTTCAACCTCCGGTTCAATAAAAATCAGCCGTTGGATAATTGTTTTCAAAAGCTGTTGGGCCAGTCTGGGAAAGGCTATGCAGCCTCGTCTGGTATCATCGGTTAAGCTGGATAAAAAAATCCAGTCGCAAACCACTATCAATTCGGCGCAGGTTTTTGTTTTAATCTTTCTTTTGCTGACGGGCTTCGGCACTATTGTTATGTCGGCTTTTGGGCTTACGCCGTTTGAGTCGATTTCGGTAACGCTGGCTTCTTTGAGTAATGCCGGCCCAGCCTTTGACAGCTTCGGCCCAACCTGCAATTACATTCCTTTGCCGGGGCCAGCAAAAATGTTTCTGGCGTTTTATATGATGCTGGGTAGACTGGAATTGATGTCGGTGCTGGTGCTGTTTACACGCGGTTTCTGGCGGAAGTAAAAAACAGAGGGAATTATATTTTAATGAACAAACAGGGAAATAATGATTTAGCACATAATATGGAGCCGGCCTTTTTGCGCTCGCTTTATGGCGAGTGTACGCAGGTGCCGGATTATCTGCTGGCTAATTATCGGGAGATTGGCCTTTCCGATCAGGAACTTATCGCCTTGCTGCGTGTTTTGGCCTGTCAGCAGAAATATCAGCCCCATATCAGGCAGGAGCGGCTGCTGGCGCAATGGCGTGGGGATAAAGCGGCGTTAAGCGCTTCTCTGGCCGCTTTGCAGCAGCAAGGCGTTTTGCGTCCGGTGGACGCCGAGGGCAGCGCTTATACGCTGGCCGGTCTTTATGCCAAACTGCTGGAGCTTTGGGTTTTTCAGCGTTGCGTGCCGCCGTCAGAAAGTCCGGCCGCAGAAAACTCTCCTCAATCGGAGCCGGAACCAGAATTGACCGAGATTATCAAAGCGGCTTATCAGCTTTTTGAGGGCGAGTTTGCGCGACCGCTTTCTCCTCTGGAAATGGAAAAGCTGAACGCCTGGCTGATTGCTGACGGCTGGGATTTCGTCATGCTGAAAGAGGCCATGCGTCGGGCGGTGCTGCATAATGCGCTTAATCTGGCTTATATCGACAAAATTCTGTTGCGTTGGAAGCGTGAGGGTATTGCCAGCATGGAGCAGCTGCAAGCCAAGGAGGGGCAAACTCCGGCCGCCAACTCGGACAAGCCCAAAGGGCGGTCGCGCGACGCCAAAAATGGGCGTGTTAAACCCAAAGCCGCAGAGCCCAGCTTTACCACTAAAGACGATTACAGCCGTTACTTTTAAGGCTTTGGCATGCGTGAGTTATAG
>CANSKT010000122.1 GCA_947647555.1 uncultured Peptococcaceae bacterium
CTGTTTAGATACATTTACCCTTGTAAACACCTCCTGCGCTGTAATATGTTTTCTGATAATTGTGCTATTAGATGCTGCCTTTAATTTTAATGAAACCTTTCGCAATAGCTACAAACAAGAATTTGAAAATTTACTTAATAAGTAAAATATATACAAAGAGTTGCAAATTTAACACAAGGCTATACTTTCTCAAGAAAACCGTGGTTGTTGTGGTTAGATTTGTCAAATAGTTTAATCCCGCTTGGTTAGCAATAAACGATATGGATTTTTTCTATTAAGAAAAGCTTCACATAACATTGATATTATTTATCAAAAGTCTGAAATAAAAGGTGATTTTGGGTATAATTTTATTTATTTAAAAGAAGTTTGTATTATGATAAGGATTTTATTGTCTAAACTGTTTAGCGAGTGAGAATAGACCCAAATGGATTTATCTCCTGTTATAGGAATCAAAGCAAATACAATTAATGACTTATATCATGAGATGACCGAACACGTTAATCTTGAACAGCTTGATTTAATATGTGCGGCTTTGGATTGCAAATTAACAGACCTTATTGTCTGATAAGACAACAATACACCTAAACTCAATCAAGTTGACTTAAAGACGCTTGATAAGAAAAGCTAATCTCTAAAAGCCCTTGACTTCACGGTTGTGGGCTTTTCTTTTCTATAATAAAATTTCCAAACTTAAAATTTAATGAACGGAGTAATATACAGATGTCTTTCTTTTTAGAAAATCAATGGGTAGTAGGAATTATTGGAGGTATTATAAGTGGTTTGATAGTATTTGCTATAACAAACTCATTCCTAAAATATAAAACTAATTCTAAATATTATGAATTAAAGAAAAATGCAAATGATGAAATTATTCGCATACTACAACCATATGTAGCAGAAAAAAACTTACCAAATAAAGAGGTTATTAATGCGATAATATCTTCTATAGCAAGAAAATATAAAATTGAAAAAAAAGAATTATATTCTATTAGTACAATTTGTGAAGAATTAATAAAAGCGATAGTAGATAATAAATATGTTTCTGCTGATAAAAAAGAAGAATACTTGCATGCTTTATTAAGATGTAAGTTCAAATTAAACGATACACCACATATCACGAAATCATTAAGTTTTAGTCGTGTATTAACACCTAAAAAAACAGAAAATATAACAATTAAAAAAATTAAAAAACGTAAATTAAAATACCCTGCATATATTCTTATAAGCATAAGCACATCTATATTAGCAGCTTTTATTACTGCAACACCTTTCATGTTTGACAATGAGCAACTATCAATTTTATTCTCGAATGCAAATCCAGTTTTTAAGACAGTAGCTTTCGTATTATCAATAATTTTGTCTATTGATCTATTAATGTTTCTAAAACGAAAATAAATTTTCTTATAAATTTCTTTTAAAAAAGTGCGCCAACAGCAAAAAAACTGTCAGCGCATCTTTCTCTTTTACTTCACTGCCACAACCGGCACCCCGGCTTTACTGTCATAGCCAATATCAATCCGACTGTCCCTCAAATCCTGCAACATAACATAGTTATGCCCACCCTTTTCAATGGCCGTAACCTGCTTGTTCACGCCATTCAGCCGGATTTTAATCTTCTTCTCCACCTCATCACCTCCTAACCTTTCCCTGATAAACGCCAAAGGGTCAATGCTGGCCGGGTAATGATACGCTCCCTTATGTATCTCCAAATGCAGGTGCTTGCCAGTCACATTACCAGTCGCACCCTCAATACCAAGTACAGTATCCTCGCTAACTTTCATGCCCGGCTTAACATAAACCGTCCGCATATGCGCATACAAACTAATATAGCCGTCACTATGCTGCACATAAACACAGTTGCCATAACTGCCAGTGCCGGTTACTTTAAGAACATAGCCACCATAATTGGCAGACAAAAAATCTTGTCCACTGTGATAACCACATTTCCAGTATTTGCCTTTAATGCTGTAACGGGTACCTAAACGATATTTGTTAAATGGATAACGCATTTATCTACCCTCCACATAAGACTGAGCATAACTGTTGCCCACCAGCATTAAACGCATTCTCTCCAGCGCCTTATCAACCATTTCAGAAAACATCTTAAACGGTACCAACACCGACAACAGCGGAAACTTTTCCAGAAACTTATCATAAACCTGCCGCAGATTCAGCTGGCCGGTACCGCTGCCCAGCTGCTTTTCTGCCTCGGTTACAACACCCAACAGCCATTCCTGCACATCGTTCAGTCGCACATAAAGCATGCCCACACACAAGGCCAGCAGCCCCACAACAATATACCAATTCTCAACAATGTAATTCATCATTTATAACCTCACTTTCATAATTAAACGGATTGCCGTCCGCGTCTAAACCGTGCTTATTCCGGCTTATCTTCTCTATGGTGCTTTTGGCTGCGTATGTAACCAGATAGCCAATACAACCAGTGAATATGGTAGTGGTTACATCACTAACTGACTGCTTGTCCAGCGCGGCCAGCAGATAGGAAAACACTGCCGCCAGAGTTGCCACCACTACCGCCCAGGCGGCCAACTTTTTGCTAAACTCCCAAGGTTTTTTCTGCATACTCCCTCCTACATTATACCGATATGAGCCAATACAACACCAATAATACCGCCCACCACAGCCAGCAGCGCACCCTCCAGCAGGCGCTCCTGTAAACGCCCAGGCTTGCCCTGCTGCTGTTCCTGCCAGCCTATAAGCTTGTCCAGCTTATCATTAATAGTTTTATCCCTCTCCTCCTGCACAGCAGCCAGCTGCTCCAACTCTCCCAGCCGACTAAAGATTTCGTGGTGGTCAGTATTTTTGCGCTCCTGAAACAACTTAAACTGCTCCTCCAGCGTTTTTACTCGCTGCCCAAGGTAACATTTTTGTTCACCACATTTTTCTTCCATATGTTACACCTCCCAGTTAATAATCGCCTCCGCCTGTTCTGCTGTCAGCCACCTAGGCACAAACCCCTGCACCTGCTCTGCCGTTAACTTGTCCAGATGATACTGAATACGAATAAAATCAAACATTTTCATCATCTCCTAACGCCATAGCCATGCTGAGCATAGCACTTTCCATTGCCGCAATCCGTTCCTCATATGTTGGCACATTCGGCGGTTTAGGTATTGCTGCCTTGTCCGATTCAATCTCTGCTTCATATCTGGCAATAACCTGATCGCCGTCCCATTTATACAGCGGTATGCCATCCATAGTAAACAGGTTCGGATTTTCCTCGCCGTCCGGCCAAAGTCTGAACTGATAGCCGCCCTGCTCGTTAATGCAGATAGCGTTTTCTGTGGCTGAAGCAAAAGCGTCAGACCAGCCTTTGATGATATTACCGCTTTTGTCAATTTCGATATAATGTTGATTATAAAACGGTTCCAAATCAATTTCAGGTTCTTCAGTTATAACCTCTTCAAAGTCTAATTCGTTCATGATATCACCTCCCTTTATAAGTCAGCACTTACAACTTGCCCAACAGGTATCCTAGCATTTTTATAAATATTTTTTTGAGCATCTGTCAAATCTGAAATATTTACATTTGCGTAAATTCCATTATTAAATAAAGACCAATTAATTACTGATTTTTCAAGCAAATTGCCCGTACCAATATCATTTTCTAAATATATTTTGGCAAGTGCTAGTGTCGAACGCATTGTAGTTGGTGTAGGAAAAAAATAGCCGCCAATATCTTTTGCTTGAGTTTCTATTATCCTATACCCTCGTAAATTTCCAATAGCATACCGCTGGCATTTCGCCAACTCAAGCGCTTTATTTGGCGGTGGGTCGTTTAATACCCAAGTATCACCCTCTTTATGAGCAAGTGTTTGAACAGGGCCAAGTTCTAATTTAGCGGCTTTAATGTCAACATATGCATTATCAATATCTATTAAACGGTCATTGTCTATACCAAGGATAACACCAATGCCATTGCTTAAGTTATCAGGCAATGTTCCAGTTACTGTAACTAATACAAAATTATCATCTGTTGTAATGGCACTAAGATAAGACATATTCAAAGCACTATCTGTAATGCGTATATTAACTTTTGCATTACCTCCTCTTCGTACCAAGACAGATAACGTAACCATTTTACCAGCATAGAACTGGGGATTTTCCATAATTTGAACTATAAATTTTCCGTTATTAGTATTTTTAGCAGTTAATCTTATATAACTATCAAATAACTGTGTCTTAAAATTGGCGCTAAAATTTTTCCACCTATCTATTGCATACCCTGTATCAGTATACTTATCTTGCCCTCTTTGGTTAATAATACATTCTCTATCTGCCCAGTAAGCATTATCCAGCAAATTAGGATTGCTATGCTGACTACTAACAAATTCACCAGTGCTAGGACTATATTGACTGCACAAGGTATATTGTAAATCAAAGTTTGGTGGATCATTCAATACCCAGTTGTTACCCTCTTTGTGAGCAAGTGTTTGCTGGTTGCCAAGTTCTGCTTTTATTGCCTTTACATGCAATGTTCCGCTAATAGTGCCTAGCTGACCTACATATAAGAAAAGATAAAAATTGGTGCTATTTGCAGGTAACATACCTGTACACTGCATTAAAGTATAACCTTCTTGAATAGTACCTTCTGGGTTTTCCACTCTAGTAAACCCAGCACCGTTTGAAGCCTGTTTTGCATTTAATAAATAAGCAAGTCCGTCAGGGTTTTTAATAAGAACAGAGAAAGTCATTTGCTTTCCAATATATTGTTCTGGGTATTCAAAAGTATAAACAATATAAGGATAACCATTAATTGCGCCAGATACAGACAATGCAATGTTATCGGGTTCTAGATTCATAGATAATACATCGGAGGTATTTAACCGCCACCTGTCAATCGAATAGCCAGCACCACTATACTCCCTTTTGCCATTTCTATTAACCGGATTTCTAAAATCCCAATTTAACAGCAGATTAGGATTGCTCGGCCAAGGCCCCCATTCTGTTGCATAATCCTGATTACTGGCTTTAATCAGCATTTGTCCGGCAAGTCCACCAGAGGGAACTCCCTGCTTATCCAAGGCCTCCTCCATTTCCTCCGCCGTAACCAAGGCCCCAGCCGGATAATCTAAATGCACCTCCGGGCTTTCAGACAAAGCAATGCTCACCGGATAACGCCGAATATCCACTGAACTACCGCTAAAAGCTGAAACATACTGGGGATAATCGCCCATTGTAGCATAATACAAAAGCACCTCTCCAGCGTCTGGGTCATTAGCAAAAACACCAAACTCATTTAGCCAAAAGCCCTCTTTAAGACCACCATTTAAGTCACTGCGATACTCCACAATGAAACTGACCTGTTCGTTTTCTACCTGTGGAATAGTAGACGTTGCCAAGGCCACCGGCTGCACCAGCCCTGTCATTTCACCAGGGCTCGCACCCTCCGGCACTTTGCCACTGCCCACCATAACTTTGGTTATTTCCAGCTGACTGCCAGTCAGCAGTTTAGCCAGCAACTTCCAGCCCTGTTTGGTTATTGTAAATCCATAATTCATTTTCAGACCACCTCTTTCTCTGTAATATTGCCCATTGCACCAGCACTGTGAATAACAGCTTCTAATTGTTGCTGCCAGGGTATTGGCTGCAATGCTGTTTCTGTCATATTCAGATTATCTGCCGCTATATATAACGGCTGCTGCATTGGCTTTTCCCAAACCAACTGCGGCAAAACGGTGCTGCTCATACTGCCAACTAACACTCCGCCCAGATGCGCCTCTGCCTGCTTGGGCGAGGCCTGTAAAACCGTTTCCAGCAGCATATTAGCAGGC
>CANSKT010000123.1 GCA_947647555.1 uncultured Peptococcaceae bacterium
GGCGTGTTCATTCTCTGGTTTGCCTGGTTTGGCTTTAACGGCTGCTCAACCGTTTCCATATCCTCTAATGCCAGCGCCATTGCCGCTTCGTCGATTTTTGTCACGACCAATCTTTCCGCGGCGATGGCCACACTGACAACAATGCTGCTTACTTGGGCTCGCTATGGCAAACCTGACGTTTCCATGACCTTAAATGGCGCTTTGGCTGGTCTGGTAGGTATCACCGCCGGCTGCGATGTCGTTTCCCCACTGGGCGCGGCTATTATCGGCGCAATTTGCGGTGTTTTAGTTGTTCTGGCGGTGGAATTTATTGATAAAGTCCTTAAAATCGACGACCCCGTTGGCGCGATTGCCGTACACGGAGTCTGCGGAGCCGCCGGCACTATCCTGCCTGGTCTTTTATCGCTGGACGAGGGCTTGCTTTATGGACACGGCGCTCACTTTTTAGGTGTGCAGATGCTGGGCGTAATCAGTGTAATTGCCTGGGTAGTTATCAGCATGTTCATCATCTTCAGCATACTCAATAAGAAGATTGGACTGCGCGTTACCCCGGCCGAGGAAATTACCGGTTTGGATATCACTGAACATGGACTGGTAAACTCCTATGCGGATTTTATGTCGGTCACACATAACATATATGAAGACGAAGAAAATATCCAGAACAACGTAGTCAATACGCCTGTTCCAATTATTACAACCGCGCCTGCCCCTGCTGCTGACAATCAGCATATCAGCAAAGTAGTTATAATCACCCGGCGCACCCGTTTTGAACTTCTAAAAAATGCGCTTTCTGCCATTGGAGTTACGGGCATGACTGTCACCAATGTTATGGGCTGCGGTCTGCAAAAAGGTGCTACTGAATTTTACCGCGGCATCGCCATGGAAACAAAACTGCTACCAAAAGTTAAGGTGGAAGTTGTAGTAAGCAAAGTACCAGTGGAAGATATTGTGCATGCTGCCACCCAGGTACTTTATACTGGAAAATATGGCGACGGCAAGATTTTTGTTTATGATGTAAAAAATGTTATTCAGGTACGCACTGGCAAGGAAGGGTTTGCTGCGCTGCAATATCCTGAAATTGACAAATAGTTTCTCTAACTGGGTAGGGGCGGCTTGCAATAGCAGCCCCTACCCTCTATTAAAATTTACAACCAAAACTTAGCAAAAAACCCTTTACAAACTCTCGCCAAAGTGATATAATATATAAACACCGTGCGAGTGTAGTTTAATGGCAGAACAAGAGCTTCCCAAGCTTTTAGCGAGGGTTCGATTCCCTTCACTCGCTCCATATTGATAATTACCAAAAGCTGTCTTTTTTTGACAGCTTTTGTTTTATGTTAAAATAAAAACCCGGCGATTATTTTATTAGGCTTTATGCTGCACCCCAATATTCCATATCAATAACGATAATGCTTATGCGCCTTACTCTGTCACGATAACTTATAAAATGAAGTATTTAATTAAAACGCATTAAGTTGCACAAAAGTGTTGACATATACTTTTTTTCGTGCTAATCTATGATTATAGTTGTGTTTTAACCAAAAATATTAAGTTGAGGAGCCGCAAAATGAACAAAAAAATTTTTAATCTACAACTAATTGCCTGGCTGCTGGTTTTAAGCAGTCTATTCTGTTTTAACATCAATCTGGTCTGGGCTGCTGAACAGCCAGAATATAATCGTGCATATAGCATCGATGAACTTTTTATTCAGGACTTGGGACCGAACGACTGCCCAAGTCGCCCAGAGGGACAACATTATTGGGACGGACGCATTACGGTTATTCCCAGTTTGATTAACGAGGGAGAATATACTTATACCTGCAAATCATGCGGCAAAACTATTAAATTACGTATGCAACCGGCTGTTTCTGAATATCAGATTGCCGCCTGGCGACGTTCCAATCCGCAGGCAGTAAATGCTGACGACATAATTACAACCGAACCAAATCAGAATGAACAGCCCATACCCCCCAACCTTGATGAAGTATTACATAAGGGCAGCGGCTGTCAAGCCGTTAGTAAGTTAAGTCAGGGACAAATTCGACAGCTTCTGGCCGCAGCGCCAAAGTTTGATTTTTCAGCTGAAGATTTAGTCAATCAGAACAATGCCTGGCAGGCGGCTTTAACGCGTCTGAATGCTATGCGTCAAATTGTCAGTCTGCCAGCGGTCACACTGGATAAAAATAGCGCTGAACAGTTTACTGACTGGCCAGATGCTATGATTGCCGATTTCCAAGCTGAAAATATAGCCACGGTTATGCATCGTCGTTGGCTGCTCAATCCTGCTTTGGGTCAGGAAACAACCAACAATGCTGCTTATGACTATGATTATATTGCCTGGCCGTCCTCCGGCAATTTTCCCAGCGACATTTTTAGCGCTGATACGCCTTGGAGCATAACCTTAAATCCAGATAAATTTAAAACTCCGGATATTTATGCTATACATATCAATGTAACGCGCGCAATGGACGGTGAGAAATGGCATTTTGCCGGCGATAACTATAAAGCTGCTGACAGTGGTAAGTATTTTAACGTAGATGTGATTGAAACAGCCAAAGATAGTATGAATAACTGCATTGTTTTTCGTCCAAATAATATTTCTGAATATCTGGGCAGCTATAATATCAGCATCAGCGGCCTGCAATATCTTGATGGGCGCAAAGTTACCTTAACTTATGATGTGGAATTTTTTAATCTTGGAGAATTTGATACCGCGATACCGCCAACCGACCAACCAGATCCGGAGCCAATCGAACCGGAATATACTGAAACACCGTTTCTTGACGTGCAAAGCAGCGATTATTTTGCCCAACCTGTGGCCTGGGCGGTAACCAAGGGTATAACCAAGGGAGAGTCAGATACCAGCTTTGAACCGGATAATACCTGTAACAAAGCCCAAATTATTACCCTACTCTGGCGTGCTTATGGCAGTCCGCAATCATCTATACCCAATCCTTTTCGCGATTTACAAAAGAGTGACTACTTTTATGACGCCGCGCTTTGGGCAGTGGAAAACGGTATAGTTGCCGGCAATCGCTTTGCTGGCGACACACCATGCACCCGCGCCATGACAGTCAACTATATGTGGCTGGCCGCAGGCAGCCCAACTCCGGAAACAGTTCCCAACTTTGCGGACGTTCCTGTTAACACAGCCTATAATCTGGCCGTTGCCTGGGCCGTGGAACAAAATATTACTACGGGTACTACGCCCACCACATTTGAACCGCAGCAGACCTGTACACGTGGTCAAATTGTTACCCTACTTTATCGTAACTTAAGCAACAAAAATAGATAATAAAAAAGGCGCTTTACCAAGCGCCTTTTTTATTATCAAATTAGCAAACACCCTGTGCCAGCATTGCACTGGCAATTTTCTCAAAACCGGCAATATTGGCGCCCAGTACAAAATTATTAGGCTGACCATAACGCGCCGCAGCATCAGCAGTTTTATGATAAATATCAATCATAATGTTTTGCAGACGTTTATCAACCTCATCAAATGTCCAGCTTAAACGCATGCTATTCTGAGCCATTTCCAAAGCAGAGGTTGCCACGCCACCTGCATTAGCCGCCTTGCCAGGCATAAACATAATACCTTTCTCAATAGCATAATCAGTGGCTTCGCGTGTAGTAGGCATGTTAGCACCCTCGGCAATTACCCGACAGCCATTAGCCTGCAATGTCTGCACATCAGCCAATTCCAATTCATTCTGAGTAGCGCAGGGCAAAGCAATCTCACAGGGAATAGTCCAAATGCCTTTGCCCTCGGTATAAGTAGCCGAATCCACACGTTCAGCATACTCACGAATACGCCCACGGCGCACTTCTTTAATATCTTTAACGATATCCAGCTGAATACCATTAGGGTCATAAATATAACCGTTTGAATCGCTCATAGCAACCACTTTCATACCTTTAGCCTGAGCCTTAGCCACGGCATAAATTGCCACGTTACCAGAACCAGAAACCAAAGCGGTTTTACCCTCCAACTTATCACCAGCATGGCTCAACATTTCCTCCAGCATATAGATAAGACCATAGCCAGTGGCTTCTGTACGCCCTAATGAACCGCCGTAAGCAATGCCTTTACCGGTCAAAACGCCTTCATAAAGACCAGTCAGGCGCTTATACTGACCATAAAGATAGCCAATTTCACGACTGCCTACACCAATATCACCAGCCGGCACATCGCAATCCGCCCCAATATGTTTAAAAAGTTCTGTCATAAAGCTTTGGCAAAAAAGCATAACCTCGCGGTCAGATTTGCCTTTGGGATCAAAGTCGGAACCGCCTTTGCCGCCGCCAATAGGCAAACCGGTTAGCGAGTTCTTAAAAATCTGCTCAAAACCTAAAAATTTCAAAATACTCTGGTTTACGGACGGGTGAAAACGCAGACCACCCTTATATGGACCAATGGCACTGTTAAATTGAATACGATAGCCACGGTTTACATGCACTACATTCTGGTCATCATACCAAGGCACCCGGAAAGAAACTGCCCGCTCCGGCTCCACCAGTCTTTCCAACAGAGAAGCCCGGCGATATTTATCCTCATTAGCACTGATTGCCACTTCAATAGAATCGAGAACCTCTTTCACCGCCTGACAAAATTCAGGCTCATGTGGGTTTTTCTGCACAACTCTCTCATAAATTTCCTGCGTATAAGACAATACACACACCTCTTTCAGTCTTAAATTCTCTTTTTTTGTTGTCAACCGCTTTTTTACTGGTTACATCTTATAATTATACACTTTTTTTTGCCTTAAGTAAATATTTATTTTATAAATTTGCTGAAAATTTTTTTAAACCATCAATGCCAAAAATCGCCAAAATACTTGCAGATGTACAAAAAATATATTATAATAGATAAAATTAGACATTATATTAATAAATAGCCTGTATGCAGCCACACGGCAAACTATTTTTAAATGAACAATTTGGAGAATTCACCCAAGAAATTATAAAAAATAGTATAGAGGATAAAAAATAATGAAACAATTCCGCTCATTCCTATTTGTCTGCGTTCTCTCAACGCAGATTTTTCTTTTTACCAAGCATGCCGCTGCGGAACTTATTCCCCCGCCAGATTCTCCCCTGCCTACTCAACATTTAATTTTATATATTAATGACGGCAGCGATACAATATTTACTGAACAGCTTACAAACATGCAGGAGTTTATTATCCCCCGAGATATTCCCAAACGTACAGGCTATACATTCTTTGGCTGGGCTCGCCAGCCAGACGCTGAAATTGCAGAATACCAACCTGGTGACTATCTGAGAACCAGCGCTGAAATATTTGCATTATATGCTGTCTGGCGTCCGGAACAGTCCGCTTTTATTCTGTTTTATGACGCTAATGGCGGCAGCAATCCGCCCGCGGCCCAAACTGCTCCTGGCGGCGTTTTGTTTTGTCAATTCATAATTACAGATTCAGAACCAAATCGCCTTGGTTTTGATTTTATTGGCTGGAGTCTTACCCCTGATGCCACCGAGGCAGAATATTTTTCCGGCGATATTTTCAGTACTATTAATAAACAAAATATTCTCTATGCCGTTTGGCAAGAACAACCCAAATTAATTTATACGCTGGTTTACAATGCCGACGAAGCAGAAAATATACCGGCAGTCCAAAGCTTTGAAGCGGGCATCAGCGGCTGTATTTTTCAACTATCTGATAAAATTCCGCAACGGTCAGGTTATATTTTTCTGGGCTGGGCTAAATCACCCGACGCTGACCGACCAGAATATCAG
>CANSKT010000124.1 GCA_947647555.1 uncultured Peptococcaceae bacterium
CAGTTCCGCCGCTTCTTGAGCAGGGCGGTTCATTAATAGTTTGCTGATGCCTTGTAAATTGCCGTTGCAGCCGCCAATAATTTCCAGCTTGGTAATCAAGCCGTCTTCAATTTCAATTTCAATCTGGCGTGAGCAGACGCCTTTGGGAATGTAAATCATTTTATTTAACCTCCTTATTATTTTAATATTCAATGCTTGTTCTATCGTTATTTATTATATCATAGAATAAAGCAAAACACAAACATTACCTGTAAAATTAAAATATCTGAAGACAAATATCGCCGGACGATACAAAAAAATTTTATTTTTCCATAATTTTTTACAAAAAAATTGTTTTTAGGTATTGATTTTTTGCGTTAATGTTGATATCTTAATATTAAAGACTATTATTGAATTGTCTTAAATATTATCAATGTATGAGATTTTTAGGGAGGTAATTTATTATGATGAGAATTACAGAAGAATGCATTGCCTGCGGCACCTGCCAGGGAGTTTGCCCGGCTGAGGCGGTTGTTACCAATGACGCTGGCGATGGCTTCAAAATCAACACTGATATTTGTCTGGAGTGCGGCGCTTGTGCGGCTGCCTGCCCGGTTGGCGCTATTGTTGAGGAATAATCAGAAAACATAAGACTGTCAGATTGCAGTGTTAAATAAAAGGCTTGAATTGTATATCACAATTTGAGCCTTTTTATTTTTTTAGGTTGTTTTGCGGTTTATTTTATGATATAATAATATAATTAGTATAATATGCTAAATATGAGGAATTGTTTGGGTGTGATTTTATGGACATGGCTTATATTGATGAATTTTCATCACGTTTGGGGCTGACTTTCGATCCTGAACGCGTGCCGGAGCATGTTGCTATTGTAATGGACGGTAATGGACGCTGGGCCAAACAACGTGGGCTGGAGCGCAATATGGGGCACCGGCGTGGCGTTGAAGCGCTGGAAAATATCGTTATTGGTTGTCGAAAGTTAGGCGTACGTTATTTGACGGTTTATGCTTTTTCCACTGAAAATTGGAGTCGGCCTAAAGCAGAAATCGGCACTTTGATGAAGTTATTGAGTGAGTTTGCTGATAAAAAGCTGAACCGGCTCAAGGCTAATCAGGTAAAAGTGCAGGTGGTTGGTGATTTTGCCGGTCTGCCGATGTTGCAGCGGCTGGCGCTTAAACATCTGTTGGACGCTACGGCGCAGGAAAAAGAACTTGTTTTGAATTTGGCGCTGAATTATGGCGGTCGGGCGGATATATTGCAGGCTTTTAAGCAAGCGGCTCGTCAGCTTACGCCGGAGGAAGTGCAAAACATGACGGAAGCTGATTTTGCCGGTTTTTTGCAGACGGCTGACTTGCCGGAGCCGGATTTGTTAATCAGAACCAGCGGCGAGCTGCGTTTGAGCAATTTTTTGTTGTGGCAGCTGGCTTATGCTGAATTTTATTTTACGGATACTCTGTGGCCTGATTTTGATGAAGCCGAGCTTTTTCGAGCAATTTGCGCTTATCAGAGCCGCTCAAGAAGATTTGGAGCGCTGGCTGAAGCCTAAAGGGTATGTTATAAAAATAGGCTTAAAATAAACGGAGGGTTGCAAATGTTTATTGAGCGAGTAATAAGCAGTCTGGGCATTGTTTTGGTATTAGGCGCTGGTATGTTTCTGGGCGGCTGGGTTTGGTTGTTACTGGTGACGCTGGTGATGATGGGCGCGCTTAAGGAATATGCGGATATGCTGATGAACAAAGGTTATAAAGTGCCGTTGCCATTAATGATAATACTGGCGATATTGATGGTTGGCATGCAGAGTTATAATATTGGTATTATCAGCGAGTTGGCGCTTTTGATTGCTTTTATTTCCATGATTGTCTGGCTGGTTACCACGCAGGACGTTTTTGCTAACTTTGCTTTTGGTTTCATTGGTTATATGATGATTGTCTGGACGCTTTCTTTCCTGCTTTGTCTGGAAACGATGGGCGAGGGCTGGCGTTTAACACTGTTGGCATTTTTGATTGTCTGGTCAACTGATGCTGGGGCTTATTGTGTGGGTATGCTTTTTGGACGACACAAAATGGCGCCGGTTATTAGTCCCAAAAAAAGCTGGGAAGGCGCTATTGGCGGTGTTTTGTGTTGTTTGCTGGCCGTTAGTGTTTATAATGAGTTGGTTTTGGATTATACCTGGCGTTTTGTTTTAGCTGCGGCGTTGATATGTTCGTTTTTTGGTCAAATTGGTGATTTGCTGGAATCATGGCTTAAACGCTGGGCAGGGTTTAAGGACTCCGGTCATTTAATTCCCGGGCATGGCGGTTTGATGGACCGTTTTGATTCTTTGATGTTAGTGGCGCCGTTGTTGTATTATCTTTTGATTATCTATCATAGTATTAGTATCTATTTCTAATACTGTTTAGATACGTATTCAGACGTGTCTGGCCGGTATTTTGGCTGGAGGCGACTATGCTGGCAGTGCTTATAACTCCTTTTTTGCTGGCTTTGCTTTTTTCTCTGATTTTGGAACCGCCGATTGCTTTGTTAACCAGACTTTATGGTAGCCGTAAATTGGCGGCGCTGTTGGTTTTTTTATCGTTTTTAACTTTGTTGCTGTTGGCGGCTGGTTTGGGGTTTTCTCATTTATTTGCAGAACTGCAAAAGTTGTTGTTGCATTTGACCGATTGGGAACTGGCTACTGATTGGTGGCGTGATGGTCTGGCCGGTTATCTGGCGGATTATGGTCTGGAGATGGCGGCTGGGCTGGCGCATTTGCTGCAAGCTACGCCCTCGGCAATGGTTTCATTATTTGTGACGGTTTTTGCTACATATTATTTATGTGCGGAGCCTGATTTGCCGCTGAGGGCTTTAATATTGCTGGCGCCGGAAAATTGGCGCGGTCATTTGGAACAGGTTTATCGGCGCGCTTTGACTGCTTTCAGTACCTATCTGCGCGCTCAGGCTATGGTTATGCTTACCAGTACGCTTTGGGCGATGTTGGGACTGCATCTGTTGGGTGTTGATTATGTATTACTGTTAGGCCTGTTAATTGGATTTTGTGATTTACTGCCAGTATTGGGGTCTGGTACTATACTGTTGCCTTGGGCGCTGTGGCAATGGGCGCAGGGAGATAGTCGGCTGGCTGGAGGTCTTCTGCTGATTTATCTGGTGATTTTAGTCAGTCGACAGTTTGTGGAACCCAAGATTATGGCCGCTGGTCTGGGGTTACACCCTTTGGCAGCTTTAGCGGCCGGCTTTTTAGGTTTAACATTACTTGGTGCTTTTGGCCTATTGCTGGGGCCGCTGCTGGCCAGTTTGCTTTATTTTGTTTATAAGGAGTCCGGCGATACTGATAAAGAAACAAGCTTTTCTTAAATTTTTATTTTATAACATGGAGAAAATATATCTATGAAAAATATTGTAATTTGTGGGAGTACAGGTTCAATCGGCCGGCAGGCTTTAGATGTTTGTGCCTGGTTTCCATTAAGGCTACGGCCGGTGGCTTTGGTTGGCGGCAGTAATATTCAGCTTTTGGCTGAACAGGTGCGGCAGTTTAAGCCGCAGGTGGTAGCGTTGGCTGATGAAAGCAAGTATGCAGATTTTAAGGCGTTGTTGGCGGAAATTCCTAACTGTCGGACTAAAATTTTATTGGGAGAGACCGGTGTGTTGCAAGCCGCGGCCTGGCCGGGAGCAGATATACAGGTGGCGGCAATTTCCGGTCTGGCCGGTTTAATGCCAACTTTGCAAGGTATGGCGGCCGGTTTGGATATTGCCTTTGCAAATAAAGAGGTTTTGGTGGCGGCCGGCGAATTGGTAATGCAGCAGGTTGCTGAAAGTAACCGCAGTTTTTTGCCGGTGGACAGTGAACATTCAGCTATTTGGCAGTGTCTTAATTCGCCGGAAAAGCCATGGACGATTAATCGTGAAGTGTCGAGTTTGCTTTTGACCTGTTCCGGTGGGCCGTTCCGTAATGCTGACGCTGAAGAAATTGCTAATGCTGGCGTAGCTGAAACGCTTCATCACCCGACCTGGCAAATGGGCGCTAAAATTACGGTGGATTCTGCTACTTTGCTTAATAAGGGGTTAGAGGTTATTGAAGCGCATTGGCTGTTTAATATGCCTTATGAGCAGATTGAAGTGGTTATTCACCCGGAAAGTATTATTCATTCCATGGTACAGTATAATGATGGTGCATTAATGGCGCAGTTAAGCTATCCAGATATGCGTTTGCCGATACAGTATGCGCTGACTTATCCAGAGCGTTGGGCTAATCAGCTTAAACCGCTGAATTTTGCTGAATTAAGCAGCCTGACCTTTCAAAAGCCGGACGAGGAGCGTTTTCCCTGTTTTCGGTTGGCCAGAGAGGCCGGTTTGGCTGGTGGTACGATGCCGGCAGTGCTTTCCGGAGCCAATGAAGCTTTGGTTAGCGCGTTTTTGGCTGGTCGTATTCGTCTGGGGCAGATTGCCGATGGTTTGGCGGCTGCTTTGGCGGCGCATGATAATATTATGAAGCCTGATTTGGCGGCAATTTTGCAGGCCGATAAATGGGCGAGGGATTTTGTGGCGAGTTGGCTGCCTTAATTGAAATTGAAATTTAAGATGTATAAAATTTATTGAAAAAATTTGCAAAAAATCTAAAAAAATCTGTATTGGCTATTTAAAAAATGCAGAAAATTTTATATAATAAATAGATATTAATATTTTATGATTTGTGCCGATAAATTGTGATTTTAGTTGTAATTAATTATAGAGGAGGTATTGCATGAATATTGTTTACACTTTAATTATTTTATGTGTATTAGTTTTAGTGCATGAGTTTGGTCATTTTGCTGTGGCCAAACTGAACGGCATTTATGTGGAAGAATTTTCTATCGGTATGGGGCCTAAACTTTTTAGTTGGGGCAAAGAAGAAACGGTTTATTCTATTCGCGCCTTTCCAATTGGCGGTTTTGTGAAAATGGTGGGTGAAGATGAAGCCAGTGATAATGAGCGCGCTTTTTGTAATAAAAGTATTTTGTCCAGAATGGCTGTTACTTTTGCCGGGCCGGCGATGAACTTTGTTTTTGCTATCATTTTCTTCATGATTGCTTTTATGTATTTTGGTTCCCCGGCTTCTAACGGCTTGATTGGGCAGGTTTATCCTGATTATCCGGCGGCGGTGGCCGGACTGCAATCTGGTGACGTGTTGGTATCGCTTGACGATACCAAAATTAATAACTGGAATGATATCAGTGCCTTTATGCAGAACACGCAGGTTGGCCAGCAGGTTACTGTGGGCTATCAGCGTGACGGCGAACTTAATAGTGCCTCGGTTATGTTGGTTGCTAATGAAGAGGGCAATCCTGTTTTGGGCATTACGCAGGGTGTGGCTAAAGCCGATTTTTTTGCTTCAATTAAAAGGGGTTTTGCCACAACAGTGGAATTTACGGTTTTGATGTTATCTGCGCTTTGGCAGATGATTTCCGGTCAGATGGCTGTGGAAGTGGCCGGGCCGGTTGGTATGGTATCCATGTTTGGCGAAGATGCTGATGTAGGTTTAATGTATCTTTTCCTGTTCGCTGGTGTTTTGAGCGTTAATTTGGGCGTAATGAATTTGCTGCCTATTCCTGCGCTTGATGGCTCCAGACTTGTTTTCCTGTTGGTGGAGGCTGTCCGCCGCAAGCCGATTGACCGAGATAAAGAAGCTATGGTTAATTTTGTTGGTTTTGTGCTGTTGATGACTCTTATGCTGGGGGTAACTTTCTGTGATATAGAAAGACTTATTAAAT
>CANSKT010000125.1 GCA_947647555.1 uncultured Peptococcaceae bacterium
TGTACCAACAGAAATAACAAATTCCTTTACATTTCTTTTATCCTCTGCGGCTTCAACCTTGTTAACATTTTCTTTGAAATAACAATAATTATACAACAAATCTTTCGTTACACCGTCAATCGTACCCTCAACAGAATAAATTTGCAAATCATCGCTCTTTTTATAAACAACAGATACCAAACTACCTTTTTTAACTTCTCTAGGCACCAGCAATGTCGGATAACCGTCCATTTCAACTTTAATACGCACTGTTGCAGTATCCTTTGCCCCATCAGGCAAACGATTAAAAGTAACAATACCATTATCTGTTTTAGCGCTTGGCGACATAGGCAAATTCTGTGCTGTTACAGTTGCACCATTGATAGGCGTAAAGGTTTCATCCATAACAACAACCGCAAAACCGTCTTTGGGAATTTCTACATTAACCTCTGTTACAGGCTTAATTTCTGGTATGTTGCCAGATTTATCTTTAGTTATAAAACTCCAATCCCCTTTATTAATCGCAGGACTAGTTGTACCGTCCGCAAACTTAATAAATCCTGCCGGCATAGTTACATAATACTGCGTGCCATATTCTAATTTTGCCGTTGCATTTTCCAAACGAACAGCTTTATTATATACTCCATTTTCACCCCAGAACGGTAAATCTGTTGCTGATTGAACCGTATACACAACAGAATCACCCTCAACCTTGCGAATTTCCAAAGCGCCCACACTGAAATCTAAATCTGCCCGGTTGCCGCCGCTGTTAGCCAATTCTTTATCAAAGAAAATGCGCAGCTTATTATCCGCATAGTTTACAGAACTTGTACCGTTAGCAGGATTATCCAAATCCATATTTTTGCCGTTTTCGGGGTAGAACTTTACAGGAATATCTTCACTGGGATTATCTTCAGCTAAATAATGAATGGTTGCATTAATAATAGGTTCATTACTCTGTCTTATTATAATACTATCCCATTGTTCTTTATTACCAGCATAATAAATATCTTTTAAATTCTCACATCCATTAAAAGCATATTCATCAATAAGTTCTACACTAATTGGAATATCAATACTAGTTAAAGAACTACAGTGTAAAAATGCTTGATTGTTAATATTCTTCACACTATCCGGAATATTAACAACACTTAATTTTCCACAATTTAAAAATGTTCTTGCAGGAATATCTACTATACCATTCGGTAAGCGTACACTTGTCAAAGCTGATGTGCTATTGCGCATATTAAACAAGCCTTCGCCAATATTTGTAACGCTATTAGGAATATCAAGATTTTGCAAAGTTACGCAATATGAAAAAGCTCCGTTCTCTATACTAGTTACACTGCTTGGTATCTCAATATTTGTCAAATCATAACAACCATAAAAGGCACCATCGCCAATGCTTGTAGTATTATTAGAAATTTTTACATTATTTAAATCTGTACACATATAAAATAAATGTGGTTCTATAATTGTTACACTATTAGGAATTACTACATTTCGCAATCCTGTCCAACCAAAGGCTGTTTCACCAATAGAAGTAACGCTATCAGGAATAGAAATAACCTCCAAAGCAGGACAATGAGAAAAGGCTTCCTTACCAATAGAAGTTACACTATCAGGCAAATTTATACTTTTCAAATTTCCACAATTCATAAAAGCATAATTACCTATACTCGTAATAGTATCCGGCAATGTTACACTGGATAATTCATTACAAAGTACAAAAGAATTATCACCAACAGTAGTTACACCAGCTTCAATTCTAACATTTTTAATATTATCTTTATATTGTATCCATGGAGCATTTAAAAAAGACTCTTCGGTGCTATAATTTGTCATTGCTCCACTACCACTAATAATTAACCAACCATTATCTAATCTCCAAGTAACATTTTCGCCACATTGACCAGAAAGATCATCCGCCCAAACCGCAGGCGCCATACTCAACACCAACAGGATTGCCAGCGCCAGCATAGCTAAAATCTTTTTTTTCATTATTTTTCATTATTTTTAATCCTTTCTAATAAAATATTGCTTATAAATAAACAACACCATCATCTTCAACAGTAAACGTAATATCAATCAATCTTTCGGTTTTAGTTAGATTTCCATTCTCTGCCGTTACCTCAACACGATAGATATAAGTACCAACAGATAGCCATTCAAAAATCAAATCATTATTGATTGAATTACGCAAATTATGGCTTTGTGTATTAGGATAATATGTACCGCTTTGAACCACATTACCATTCATATCCAGTATAGCGCCATAGACTTTGGTAATAACACCACAATCAGTGCTAACTATGCCACGAATACCAAAGTTAGTGCCTTGTTTATGCTTATCCGGTGCATTTTGGCCGGAAATAGAGATAATGAGTGAATTACCTACGGTAAAACTCTTCTCAATCAATGTAATTTCCGTTTTACATTCACCATTAGCAGCTTTTGCAGTTACTTTATAGGTATAATTGCCTGCCGCCAGTTTGTTAAAAATTAAATCATTGTTAATTGAATAACGTAGGTTATGGTTTTGTTCGTTTGGATAATAGCTACCTTGTTGAACCGCATTACCATTGCTGTCTAATATTACACCCCAAACCTCAGTTAAAACACCACGATCTGTGCTGACAATACCCCTAAGACCAAAATGCTGGCCTAAATTCAACGTGTCAGGTGCATTTTGTTCGCTGATTGAGATAACAGGCGGCTCAGGCTGACAATCAGGACAGCTCTCAAGTTTAATCGTACTGCCATCAGTAAAATTTTTACCACATATTGAGCATTTATAATATTGATAATGTGGATGAGCCTGCTCCGGCCACAGATATTCGCCTTTAACATGATTGCAAACAGAAAGATCAGAAGTTGTAAGCGTCCAATACCCTATAAGATTTTCCGAAATTCTTTGGGTTTTATCAATAGGAATATGCTGCCCTTTTGAAGGATCATCACAATAAACAACCCCATTAACCACTTCCCTTGCCACAACCATATGATTTACACCATCAGTACGCCCCAAAACCAAAATCCCGGCCGGATATTGTCCGCTGGATAATAAATCAGCAATAACCTGACGCTTTTGACCTTCATTTGCACCGTATTTATTTACAAGATTTACGGATTGTTTTGTAAGACCATAAGCCTGAGTAATTTTACCCTCATTGTAGAGAACTTTGCCTCCATTAGCATAATACACATCAACAGGCGTAACAGATTTTACTAAATCTGAAACAAGCATTGCTATTGAAGTTAAATAGCACATACCAGAAAGTTTTTGCCCGCCGTTATTTTTCCAGCCATGCTGACTATAATATGTATAGTCAGCTGCATAAACAGGCAAGGCAAAAAATGACATACAAAAGCAAACAAGCAACAAGACAATTAGCAATTTCTTTTTCATAATTATATTCTCCTTATTTATACCTAAAAAATTGACATATTACAATAAGAAGCATAAACAATTATAGCAACATCCGCACGAGCAAGCAGGTCTCCAATCTTTGCTTGAACACCAACGGTTAATTCCGCATCTTCTGCAAATTTCAAAAAGCCATTGGGATAGCCACCAATTTCATTAGCAGCCTCTGCACCACCCATAGCCCTAACTACCATTGTTACCGCCTGTTCATATGTTACATTATCCTCCGGGCTAAAAGTTCCATCGCCATTGCCATTAATAATGCCCTTTTCTGAAGCTTTGGCTATATAACCCTTGGCCCAGTGCGAAGACGATATATCACTGAATTTGGATTGTGTTAATGCCTTGGCTTCTTCGTCAACACCAAGCAATCGGCAAATTATAGCTGAAAATTCTGCCCTTGTAACAGTATTATTGGGATTAAAATTACCATTTTCATCACCATTCAAAATACCGTTATCAGCCAAAACATTTACAGCTTCCGCATAAGCAGCATTCTCCGGCACATCTGGGAAATTAGCTGCCAAAACTCCGCCAGCCAACATACAATAACAAATAACCGACAATGCCGCTGCAAAAAAAACTTTTCTTTTCAAAAATAATGTTTTCATAATTACCAAAATCCTTTCCTTAATATAATAATACTTATAAGCCTAACAATAACCTCCTTCCCAACATTACCCAAAGGTATACCTTTTGGTAAATTTTTACATTATCTATATATAGATATAATATCATAAGAATCTACTATTTACAATATTTTATATATATTTTTTGGAATGAAATTTAGTTTGCCAAAAGGTATACCTTTTGGTAAATTTTTATTCTTGCCATAAAGTGGCTTTATGGTAAATCAGGTTATAAATTACCATATTTTTCTGCCTTACGTCGAAAACTCGTCAGCGGCATACCACACTCCTTAGCCGCTGCTGTGCCAGTAATCTTGCCAGCTTCCCACTTCTGATAATATATATGGTAATTCTCCGGCAATGGCTTGGGAGGCCTGCCCAAATGCACGCCTTCAGCCTTGGCCGCAGCAATTCCCTGCTCCTGCCGTTTGCGGATATTCTCTCTTTCACTTTGTGCCATAAAGGAAATAATTTGCAGCACTAAATCCGCAATAAAGGTTCCCAATAAATCTTTATTTATTCTGGTATCCAGCATTGGCATATCTATCACACAAACATCAACCCCAATATCCTTGGTTAAAATACGCCACTGATTTTGAATTTCCGCATAGTTACGTCCCAGTCGGTCAATGCTCAATATGTAAAGTAAATCACCTGACCTTAACTTCTTCAACATCTTTTTATACTGAGGTCTATTAAAATCCTTACCAGACTGTTTATCCATAAAAATAAATTTATCCTTTACACCTTTAGCTCGCAACGCTCGTACCTGCCGTTCTTCATTCTGGTCAATACTGCTAACCCGAATATAGCCGTAAATATTTCCCTGCATTATTTTTTCCTCCATTGTTATTAATTTTTTCAATAGGCAAAACTCCTTAATCTTTTATTATAACAAATCAACCCTGACAGCTTTTAAGCTGTTTTTTCTTTTTGCCGGTCTACCCTAAAGCTGTTCCTGTTCCCATTATTTCAGCGGCGTATTGCTCCCCTAGGCAGGCTCGTCCAGCAGACGCTGGAGTCTTGGCCTGCATAACCAAAGAGCATATCACTTTAGGCCGGTCATTCACATTTCAAAGAACCGCTTACCAAAATTATTATAACTTTTTGGCAAGCCATATTCCGTATGTCTAAGATGATGGAAATCACCTCTGAAAATAGAAAAATTCCACGCTTATGGAAATTCGTGGAATATAGTGCTATAATATTTTCAGAGGTGCGATGTGAACTGAATATAACTTTAACTATACAGGAAGAATTGAAAGATTTGCGCATTGAAAAGGGCTTAACATTGGAGCAGCTGTCAGAACAAACAGGCATTTCCAAATCTGCTTTAGGCAAATATGAAAACGATGATTATAAAGATATTAGCCCTTTCAATCTGGCAGCGCTGGCAAAGTTTTATGCTGTTTCATCAGACTATTTGCTTGGCTTATCAGAACAAAAAAATCACCCAAACACAGAGCTGCATTTGAGTGATAATATTATTGATTTACTTAAAAGCGGCAAAATAAATAACCGCCTGCTGCGTGAAATTGCCACGCACGCAAACTTTATTCGTCTGCTGATTGATATTGAGACTTATGTGGATATAATTGCCAGTATGCAAATAGATAAT
>CANSKT010000126.1 GCA_947647555.1 uncultured Peptococcaceae bacterium
CTAACATGGTTTGTCAATATCTTAAAGATATTCTATACGCAGTACATTTGTATAATGGCACAACCTAACATGGTTTGTCAATATCTTAAAGATATTCTATACGCAGTACATTTGTATAACAGCATTACCTAACATGGTTTGTCAATATCTTAAAGATATTCTATACGCAGTACATTTGTATAACAGCATTATCTAACATGGTTTGTCAATATCTTAAAAAGTCCAGGCACGAGCGTAGGGTTGCCAATGCCATTCTGCCAGCAGGGAGTCAAGGTAGGGAGTGTCTGGTAAATTATTGGTTGGCATGGAAGGCATAGGGTTGGTTGGTGCAACCGCAGCCATGGGATTAAAATTAATATTTGGCATGGGCGCGGCCGGCGCAGCATTTTCAGCAACTGTTGGATTGATGGCTGCATTGACGGTATCAGTAGCAGCGGCAGAAACAGTATTGGCAGCGGCTGCGGCGGCATTTGGCTGCAAGCTTTGCAGAGTCTGCTGTAAGGTTTGGCTGTCCTGACCGGTTAAGCCGGCCAACATATTGAGCATTTGCGGATTGTTGCTGACATTTTTAATCATACCTAAAAGTTGGGGATTATCATGCAGTTCAGCCAGAGTTGTGGGCAGTGATTGTTGATTTAAGCCGGGCAGACCGGTTAAACCGCTTAAGCCAGGTATGCCGGATAAACCTGATATACCGGGCATGTTAGACATACCGGTTAAACCGCCGGTTAACATTTGCAAAGGATTAAAACCGGGCATGCTGTTGGCGTTGGGTAGCGGTTTGTTCAGCAGATTGCTGACAATTTTGGCAAAGGGATTGTTATTAGCCGGGTTGTTATTTGAGGCGGCAGTGGTTTGAGGAGCCTCTTTTTCTGCTTTTTCTTCGCTTTCATCAGCTATGGGCTCAAATGTTGTTTCGATAATAATATCGGTCATTTCCGCTTCTGGTTCCGGTTGCGGTTCGGTTGCTTCTTCAACGGAAACTGATATTGCAGCTTCTGTTTCGGCTTCAGCTTCAGCGTTTAATTCTTCTGTCAGCGGCTCTGGTAATGGTTCATTTTCTTCTGCTTCGCCGGAACTTGCAGTTTCAGCAATGGGCTGTTCGATAGCGCTTAAATGTTGAGCCAGCTGTTCCAGAGCCAGACTGGTTTCCTGCAAACGGCTGATTAATTCCTGATTGTTCATAGTTTAAGTAACCTCCTTTAAAAAAGCGGCCGGTTTTTTATGCACCGGCCGCCTGATTTTTGCGACTAAATAATTTTGGCCTTGCTTAGTTGTTGTATGTGGTTGCGCCGCAGCCACAGCCGCAATTCCAGTTGCAGACCAAGCCAAGAATGCTTTGCAGTACGGTGAGGGTAACTACAATGTTTACCCAATCCCCAACAAAGCCGTAAGCGGCGTTGCCCAGATTGTTGCCGTAGGCGCCAAAGCCGTTGCAGCCGCAGCCATTACCGCAGCTGTTGCAGCCACAACCGTTACCGCAGCCATTGCCGCAACTGTTGCAGCCATAGCTATTGCAGCCGTTACAACCATTGTTGTTGGCAAATAAGGTGCCGTTGTTACCGCAGCCACCACAGGTGCTGCAAGTGTTGCCATAGATAGAGTTCAAAAGCATTTTGAATGACCTCCTTTTAATTTTGATACTTATATTTATGCTGATTAAAGGGGGGTGGTGCAGGATAATGGATTTTTTTAGCAGTTTTATATTTTTTGGGCTTGGGCTATTGAAGAAGCGGCCGGATTGTGCTATAATCAATCAAATAAGCAAAAAATAAGGAGGCAGAAAAATGAAACATATTCAAGTTGTGATTTCCGGTAAATTGCAGCAGACTGCAAAAACCGGCGGCTGCGGCAGTTGTCAGAGTTCCTGCCAGTCGGCTTGCAAGACCTCTTGCACAGTTGGCAATCAGGCTTGCGAAAAATAAGCAGGCGTTATGCAGGGGACGCAGGCCAAGCCGCGTCCTCTGTCTTTTCTCAATTTTTGCGAATTATTATAAGTAAGGAAGTTATTATTATGCAGAATATTACAGCTAATGAGCTGGCAAAAATACATTGGTTTGCAGTGCCGGACGGTTTTTTGCTTTTGGATATTAACAGCGGCTCTGTTTTGCGGATTGATGAGGATACGGCAAATTGTTTGGAGCGTTTGCAAGCTGGCGAGCAGCCTTTGGCCGATGATGCGGAGATTTTGGCGGAGTTGGCCGAGCTGAAGCAGCAGGGTCTGCTTTTCAGTGACGACGCTTATCAGGATAAATATGAACCGCCGGCGCCGGTTTTAAAATCACTTTGTTTGAACGTCTGCCATGATTGTGATTTGCGTTGTCGTTATTGTTTTGCTTCAACCGGCAGCTTTGGCGGCAAGAGGGCGCGCATGAGTTTTGAAGTGGGCGCGGCTGCTTTGGATTATCTGTTGGAGCATAGCGGCAAGCGGCGTTTTCTGGAGGTTGACTTTTTTGGTGGCGAACCGCTTTTAAATATTAATGTGGTTAAGCAGCTGGTGGCTTATGGCCGCGAGCGTGAAAAAGAATACGGCAAAACTCTGCGTTTTACCTTTACTACTAATTGTGTGGGGTTGACCCCGGAGATTTCTGCCTGGGCGGAGGCTGAAAATGTCAGCGTGGTTTTGAGTCATGACGGCCGGCCGGAGGTGCATGACCGACAGCGAGTTTTTGCCAATGACAAAGGCAGTTATCAGCTGGTTACGGAACATATTAAACAGTTTTTGGCGCAAAATTCACGCGGTAATGCGATTGTGCGTGGCACTTATACAGCTTTTAACAAGGATTTTTGCGAGGATATTAAGCATTGGCTGGATTTGGGTTTTCCGCGGCTTTCTATGGAGCCGGCGGTTGAGTTGGACGGTGAGCGCTGTTTGCATGAGAGCGATTTGCCGCAACTGAAAGAGGAGTATTGGAAACTGGCCAAACTTTTTGAGCAGCGGCGTGTGGACGGTCAGCCTTTTGAGTTCTTTCATTTTAAGCTGGATTTGAAACATGGGCCATGTCTGCCCAAGCGTTTAACCGGCTGCGGCGCTGGGTATGAATATCTGGTAGTAACGCCGGAGGGTGAATTATATCCCTGTCATCAGTTTGTCGGCCGCGAGGGGTTCAAAATGGGCGATTTGGCCGACGGTATTACCGAGCATGGTCAGAAATTGTCTGAACAGTTCCGGCAAGCGCATGTTTATAATAAAAAATCCTGTCGCGTTTGCTGGGCGCGCTTCTTTTGCAGCGGCGGCTGCCATGCTAATGCGGAACTTTTTCATCATGATATCATGCAGCCTTATGAGTTGGGCTGCCAAATCAGCCAGATGCGTTTGGAATGTGCAATCTGGCTGGCTGTAAAGGAGGTTGAACAATGCAGTTAAGCGGTGCAAGAATGGTTGTGGAGGCCATCAAGGCAGAGGGCATTGATATAATTTTCGGTTATCCGGGCGGACAGGCATTGCCGCTTTATGATGCGATTTATGACAGCGGCTTGCGGCACATTCTGACCCGACATGAGCAGGGTGCGGTGCATGCGGCGGACGGCTTTGCCCGGCGTTCCGGTCAGGTTGGGGTTTGTGTTTCCACCAGCGGCCCGGGCGCGACTAATCTGGTGACGGGTATTGCTACTGCTAATATGGATTCCATTCCGCTGGTTTGTATAACCTGTCAGGTGACGCGGCCGGCTATCGGCAAGGATTCTTTTCAGGAAGCTGATATGATTGGCATAACTACGCCGATTACCAAGCATAATTTTTTGGTGCAGGACGTGCAGCAGCTGCCTTTGATTTTGAAAAAAGCTTTTTATATTGCCCGGACGGGGCGGCCCGGCCCGGTGGTGGTGGATATACCCAAGGACGTTTTGGTGGAAGATGGCGAATGGAATTATCCAACCAGTCTGGCTGATTTGAAATGGAGTTATCAGCCGCAAAGCGAGGGCGATACGACTGATTTGCAGGCAATTTGTGATGCGCTGGGTCGCAGTCATAGTCCGGTTTTGTTTGTAGGCGGTGGTTTGGTTAGCAGTGATGCGTCGGAACAGCTGCGCCAGTTTGTGGAGAAAACCGGTATTCCAGTTTGCGCCAGTCTTATGGGGCTTTCTGCTTATCCAACTGATGAGCCGCTGCATTTGGGCATGTTGGGTATGCATGGCACCTATGCCGCGAACATGGCCGTGCAGCATACCGATTTGCTGTTGGGTCTGGGCGTGCGCTTTGATGACCGCGTAACCGGTACTTTGCAGACGTTTGCGCCAGGTGCGCGCGTTGTGCATCTGGACATTGACCCGGCGGAATTTAATAAGAATGTTCGCGTTGACTGGCGTTTGCAGGGCGATTTGAAATGGTCTCTTGGTCTGCTCAATGCGCAGGCTTCTGTTGGCAATATCAGTGATTGGCAGGCGAGTTGCCGTCGTTGGAAAGAGGAGAAGCCGCTTACCTATGAAAATTCAGCAGAGGTAATCAAGCCGGAGGCGGTGATTGAGGAATTGAACCGCCTGACCCAGGGCGAAGCGGTTATCTGTACTGACGTCGGCCAGCATCAGATGTGGACGGCGCAGTATATGAGTTTTAAGCAGCCGCGCAGTTTTCTGACCAGCGGCGGTCTTGGCACCATGGGTTATGGCCTGCCGGCGGCGCTGGGCGCAGCGCTGGCCGAGGAACAAAGCCAAAAGCCGCATGAAGTCTGGTTGATTTCCAGTGATGGCAGTATTATGATGAATTGCCAGGAAATGGCAACTCTGGCCGAGGAGCAGCTGCCGGTTAAGGTTTTGGTGCTGAATAATCGGGGGCTTGGTATGGTGCGGCAGTGGCAGCGCATGTTTTATAATGAGCGTATGTCGGCTTCCAAGCATGAGTTTAAGCTTAGTTTTGCTCGTCTGGGCGAGGCTATGGGTTGTCTGGGGTTGACGGTTGAGCGGCCGCAGGATTTAACTGTCGCTCTGGAGCAGGCGCGCGCGGCGGCCGGCCCGGTGGTGCTTGAAGTTTTGGTTGATGAAACGGAGAATGTTATGCCGATGGTGGCGCCGGGCAAATCACTTTCCGACATGGTTTTTGCAGGAGGTGACTGTTGATGGAAAAGCGCTTGAAAAGAAAACAGCTGGCGGTATTTGTTGAAGACAGTCCCGGCGTTTTAACGCATGTTTCCGGTCTTATTTCCCGTCGCGGTTATAATATTGAGTCGATTGCGGCTTCCAAAACCGAAAAGGATAATGTAACGCGTATTTCTCTGGTGGTTCAGATAACGGAGGACTGGCAGCTGGAGCAGATTATGGCTCAACTGGAAAAGCTGGTGCAGGTGTATCGGGTGGTACATCTTTCCAAAGCGGCTTCTATCACGCGCGAATTAGCGCTAGTTAAAATTAAGTCCTCCGAGGAGATGCGTCAGGAAATTATAAGCGTAGTTCAGGTTTTTCGCGGTCAGATTATTGATTTCAACGCCCAGTCTATGGTTATTCAGGTTACCAATGATAGCCATAAAATCGACGCTTTTTGCGATATTATGCAAAAATACGGCATTATTGAGATTATTCGCACCGGTGAGATCTCTCTTTCCATTCAGCCTATCAGCTTCACCTCCTCTTTTTGATTTTTTAAAGCCTTGGCAATTCGGAGTTAGGATTAATTTGGTGAGATAGTAAGGCAAT
>CANSKT010000127.1 GCA_947647555.1 uncultured Peptococcaceae bacterium
GCAACTCCACATAACCCTTTTTCACAGACTCCACCGTCAACAACTTTAACTCCTGTACCGGTAGCACCATTGAAGCAAACACCTTAGTAAGCAGATACGCCTTTTCCTTACCCAAATTTTTAGCCGTGCTTAACATTCTTAAATACTCAGCCCGGCTCAACTCTGGCACCTCAGGCTCTTGCGTCTTAGCCCTCTCTGTGGTCTGTAAATCACGTCTGCCTAAATAGCCAAGCAATCGATTAACAGCCGAAATAGTGGTATTTATGGTTCTTGGTGCAAACCCCTCAGCCAGCGTCTTATCTCGCCAAACATCTATACTGTCCGCATAAACAGTCTTATCCTCTGGCAAATCCACATAAAAGCGATTTAAGCAATACTGATACTGCTTAACCGTACCAATCTTGAAGCCATTATCCAACATCTGCTTAATAAAGCCCTCTATATCTTCACGTCTCAGCTTAACGCCGCCCGGCCACTGCTTTGGCTCCTCTTTAGGCTGCGAATAAACCTCATAAGGCCAGCTCTGCTGCTCCAATGCTTTTGCCATACTATCACCTCTTTACAGCTAAAAACTTCTCAACCAAACCGGCTATCGAAAGGAAAACATATTGTCAAAACCAAAATATGAAACAATAAAAACTTTCGTAAAGTCTATACACTTTGCGAATTTTCCGTCATTAAACATTATTTTTGGCATACTTTGCCAATCTCTGACCATCTCAAATGACGGCAATCCAGTTCCGCCTAACATTCTCATGCGCAATCCAAATCGCGCATTGTATTGATAAGTTCCATGTCTGCCCGCTTCTGCTCCAAGCTAGGATGAACATAAAGCTGCATAGTGGTGCGGACATTGGCGTGTCCCAATATCTCACTCAAACTCTTAACATCACCGCCTAAAGCCACAAAACGGCTAGCAAAGGTATGCCGCAGAGTATGAAAGTTACGTCTACTGATGTTGCATTTTTTAAGTAAAGCAGCAAAACGATACTGCAAGGTGCGAGGTTCCAAAGGCTTATTTGAACCAAACACATACTCCCTGCTATGTTTCTTTTTTCGATTTTGCAGCATTAGAATAATTTCCGCCGTCAGCGGTATAGTGCGTTTACCGGCTTCGGTTTTCGGCGATTGCAACAGCAAAACAGATTTGCCATTCTGGGTAACTCTCTGCACTGTGTGGCTGACAGTCAGCGTTTTAGCTTCAAAATCAATATCTGCCCAACGTAAGGCGCAAACCTCTCCTAAACGCAGACCGGTGTTCAGACAGAACAGAATAGCTGCCGCTTCCGACTCCGGCCGCCGCACGATCTGTCTGCTCAGGTTGGTGCATTCGTTTTCATTCAAAATCTCCGGTTTACGTGAGCGAATTGATATTGGTGAACGCATAGTCAGAATAGCGGCAGCCTGGGGCAAATTAAAATCCCTCAGCGCCATTTTGACGGCAGATTTTATCAGGCAAAGTATATCAGCAATGGTTTTGGCAGATAAGCCGCCCTTTTTATCCAAACGACCATTATGCAGCTTGTCCTGCAAAAAGCTGGAAATTTTTTGCACCGTCAGCTTGCTTACAGCGCAGCTACCTAAAGCAGGCAGCAAGTGGGCCTTCAAAAGACCGGTATAGCGAATATAGCTGGAAGGTTTAATTACAGACGCTTTTTCCCTCAGCCACTTGACAAAAAGATTTTGCATCGTCAAAGTGCAATCTGGCAGGTTGTTTTCTATTTGACTTACAACTGCATTTTGTTTGGCTATTAATAACTTATCTTTAACAGCTGCATAGGTTCTGCCATAAACAGAAATGTACTTTTTGGCTCCGTCTTTGTATGTAAGGTAACGCCCCTCCCAGCGTCCGTCCTTTCTTTTGTAAATATTTTCTCCCCGTTTACTCATCGAATAATCATCTCCTTTTTTTGACCAAATTTTTGACGGTTTATAATAATTTAATTAATTATAAATTGTATTTTTACTGGATAAAATATAAAAAAGGTCCATAAATTACAATGGAAAAAAGTTATATAACTAATTTTGTATATAATTTTGCAAAAGCTATTGCATTTTCTTCTAATAAAAGTTATAATAAACAGCGTAAAAGGCAAAACAGGCATTTCGCAAAGTGTATAGACTTTACGAAATACCTGTTTTTTTATCTTCTGCTCTAAAAATTTAATAAACAGTCCTATATATAACCCAAGCCCCAACTCTACAAATTGCCGGTTATGTCTTTAGGGCGAGTCGTCATTAACTTAAACAACCTGGTATGCTGAGGAAAGTTGTCTGCAAACGGCACAATAGCGCTGCCACATTTAAGCAGTCCGTGGCCGAAATCCACATTGGTTATATATGACAATTGATTATCTGAAATATTAAGCAGCCTTGCCAGCTCGGCTCTGTCCGTCGCCGCCTGATTGAGCATTACCAAAAACTCGGAGTTAGCCAGCATCGTCCTTGCCGTATGGCTCTGGAGCAGGTCGTCCACATTCTGGGTTAATCCTGTGGCACAGGCCCCATATTTACGTACTCGCTTCCAAAGCGTAAACAAGAAATTGGCGCTGTATTCGTGCTGAAACAACAAATAAATCTCGTCAATATATATCCAGGTGTTCCGGCCCAGCTTACGGTTGCGGATTACCCGATTAAACACACTGTCCAACACCACCAGCATACCAACCGGCAGCAGTTGCTTGCCCAAATCTCGAATATCATAACAAATGATACGAGAGTTAGTATCTACATTGGTGGGCTTGGCAAAGGTTTTCAAACTACCCTCGGTGAACAACTCAATAGCCAGCGCCACGTCTTTAGCCTCAGCCTCCGGCTGCCCCAGCAAACAGGCGTGGGAATCCTGCAAGGTAGGAACTTTGCCGTGGTAATCGTGCCGGATATAGTCCCGATACACCTGCGCCGTACAGCGGTCTATCAGGGATTTTTCTTTGGCGGTAAGCTTACCGGCTCCTACCAGCTGCTCACACAAGGAAAGCAAAAACTCCGACTTCAACACCACCGGATTATCTCCGTCCCCATATTCCTGCTCCATATCTAGTGCGTTAATATGGTTAGGCGAGGCAGCGGATATATTGATGACCTCACCGCCCAAGCCCTCTATAAGCGGCCCATACTCCGATTCCGGGTCGATGACAATAATATCGTCATCAGTGGAAAGCGCCACATTTACAATCTCCCGTTTTGCCGTAAAAGATTTGCCGCTGCCGGATACCCCCAGTACAAAGCCGTTGCCGTTTAATAGCTCCCTCTTTGCCCGACGTATGACCCAAAGCCGATTTAGCCTCCAATCTTAATTCATTACAACTCGCACAGCTATACTCAATCATACCCTCGGAATTACAAACTGAATCAGTCACAGTCGTGCCATTATCCCATTTATGACCAATAGCTTCGATATAATCCGAAACATAGTTATCCTTACAACCATCATTCTGGCAAGTGTAGGTAGTATAGCCTTTTTCCAGGCAAGCCGTATTCACTACCTCCGATTTGTAATTATGCCCCAGCGGCTTTGTATATTCCGTCTTGTAGCTTACATTACAATTAGAGCAAGAATATTCCGTATAATCCACTTCCAGACAGGTAGCCGGAGTTACCTCAGCCTGCATATTATGGCCGGTTGGCTGCTGAATAACAGCGCCGCAGTCGGTACAAATTTGCGCTTCCGTACAGGTAGCCTCTTTGCCTGGCGTATGGCCAACGGCCTCCTCATTTTCCAATCTTACGGTCTCACAGTTAGCGCAGCGATATTCAATCATTACCTCGCCGCCGTAGGTTGCATTAACCACATATTTACCTTCGCCCCAACTATGACCGGTGGCCTCGGTATAATCTGCGGTATAACAATCCCCACAATTTGCGCAAGTGTAGGTTGTATAGCCCTGCTCCAGGCAAGTCGGAGCAGTTACCTCCTTATTATAATTGTGTCCCAGCGCCTTGCTGTATTCCGTTTTGTAGCTTAAACCACAATCCTTGCAGCTTACTTCGGTATAACTGATTTCTATACAGGTCTGCGCCATAATTGTTTCCTCAAAACTATGCCCTTTGGCGTTAGCCAATACCGCTCCGCAAACCGTGCAAAGCTGAGCCTCGGTCATATCCGTGATATGTCTGTCCCCACAAACGGAACACTCTTTAACTGTATAACCGGGGCCAGTGCAAGTGGACGCAATAGAATAGCTTTCATACTGATGCTCGCCCTTAGGCGTATATTCTACCTCTGCCAAACCACAACGGGCACAGATATTCAAAATTTTACCGTCAACCTCGCAGGTAGCGTCCCTGATTACAATCTGCTGCATAGCGTGACCCAAGGAGTCAACATAGTCCCGCTTTTCCACTTTGCCGCAGTTTACGCACAAATAGCGGTCATAACCCAGAGCCAGACAACTGGAGGGGGGGGGACAATACTTTCTACCAAAGAGAAGTTATGATTATCTCCGCAGGGATTGCCGCCGCAACAGCCGCCGTTGCAATCTTTATCCTGACAGTTACAGTTAGGATCGCCACAGCCACATGTGCAGCCTCCCTCCAGCTTTCTCTCATCTCGCAGCCACACATAGGCCACGCCGCTTTCCACCATCTCGGTGCTATCGTACTTGTAAGTAACCTCATAATAAACCGTATACTGACCTTCCTCGCTGAAGTTAGGCACAGAGGTTAAGTTACAGCTGTCTGCCGTATAGCCATAGCGCACCGAAGCTCTAACCCCCACCTCGGACAAATCCGAAACCGTAATGGTATGAGGCTGGCCGTCAACCACGCCATAATAGCTGGCTACTACCACCTTGGCTGCCACATAATCGTATTTAATATAATCGCAGTCCCGGCAATGCTCCACAATAGCGAAGCGCTGGTTAGAAAGCTGAGGCAGCACCTCCTGATCTAAGCTATGCCGCTCCAAACGGCTGTTGATGGTATAATTGGTGCCATAACAAAAAGCGCAATACTGGCCACCCTTAACCGTTACTTTGTGGTACTGCTTGTCCGCATACTCGTATGTGATTTCCTCATCTAAATCCTGCATAAAGTTAGCGTCGCAATCGTAGAGCCAGTAAACATTCTTGTCATAACAATATTCAACTGCCTTATCCATCTGACCGTTAAAGGTGCCGCACTGAGAGCAGGCAGCTTTCGTCCAATGGTTCGATGTGTAGTAGGCGTTAACTCCAGGCTTTCCCTCATCAACATTGCCTTTAGTTACACCGTCCACCATTGTGCCGTCTGAATACTTCACATTATGACTCAGATTACTATTGCCGCTTCTGGTATACTCAGGCGTGCGCCAGACTGTGAACTGAGTTGCTTTGCCACAGTTATAGCAGGTAAAGGTTTCCTCGGTAACCAAAGCTTTGGCGTCAAG
>CANSKT010000128.1 GCA_947647555.1 uncultured Peptococcaceae bacterium
CTGCTCAGCACTTGAATGAAAGTATATTTACATTATATGATGTAAAAATAGAACTAAAGCAGTTATTTAAGAATATCGGAGTTGATATTCTATCAAGCAGAATATTAGATAATCGAACCGTTTTTTTAGATGAAGCTCAGGCCAGAACATTGTTTGCAAAGGCGCCATATCTTGTTGCGATGTCAACAGAGAATTTGTTTGAATTATCACCAGAGGATTTCCGGGATAATGAACAGCAGGATATTGTTCAGATTCCTGCACCAGGCATAGAACCTACTATTGGGGTTATTGATACGCTTTTTGATAATCAGGTGTATTTCAGAGAATGGGTTGAATACCATGATATGGTTGATGATAATATTCCTAAGAAACAGGAGGATTATCGTCATGGAACTGCCGTATCTTCGATTATCGTAGATGGCCCTAGGTTAAATCCATGGTTAGACGATGGCTGTGGCAGATTTAAAGTTCGTCATTTTGGTGTTGCTGTTGGTTTACGCTTTTCTTCTTTTACAATTATAAAGCAAATAAGAAATATTATTGCTGATAATAAAGATATAAAGGTTTGGAATATTTCGCTTGGTAGTAATCAAGAAATAAATGATAACTTTATATCCGCAGAAGCGGCAACGCTAGACCAGATTCAATACGAAAATGATGTTATTTTTGTAATTGCTGGTACCAATAAGCCTAATGCAGCGATTGAAAAAATAGGTTCGCCAGCAGATTCTGTAAATAGCCTGGTTGTAAATGCAGTAACTAAGAGCGGTTTATCAACCAAATATGCCCGAAAAGGATTGGCTCTTTCTTTTTTTGCAAAGCCAGATGTTAGTTATTATGGTGGAAGTGAAGAAGAATATATTAAGGTTTGTGAGCCATTGGGTGCGGCAAAGGTTGCTGGAACTTCTTATGCTGCTCCGTGGATTGCTCGTAAGTTATCATTTTTAATTGATATTTTAGGTTTAAACAGGGAGATTGCCAAAGCGATGATTATTGATGCAGCAAGGGGATGGAATCCCTTACCGACTCCGAAAGAGGTTGCACTTTATGGGCATGGTGTTGTGCCTGTTAGAATAGAAGACGTGGTGCAAACCAAAGATGATGAAATAAAGTTTATTGTAACTGATATAAGTGAAAAATGGAATACATATAACTATGATTTTCCAGTCCCGCTTAAAGATGATAAATATCCGTATATTGCAAGAGCAACTATATGTTATTTTCCTGTGTGTGACAGAAGCCAGGGAGTTGATTACACAAATACTGAGTTGAATCTACATTTTGGCAGAATAAAAGATGATGGAAAGTTAAGTGAAATAAATAATGATAGGCAAAATCAGGACGATGTGTTGGCAACAGAAATAAGTTATATTCTTGAAGGAGATGCCAGAGAACGCTTTAGAAAATGGGATAACGTAAAATATGTAGTTGAAACACCTACAGATAGAAAAAGGCCTAAACGGTCATATAAAAATAAAAACTGGGGTATGGAGATAAAGACAAACAACAGACTAAATCCTAAAGATGGAGTGGGGCTGCGCTTTGGCGTTGTTGTTACTATTAAGGAAATAAATGGAGTAAACCGAATTGATGAATTCATCAGAAATTGTCATCTGAATGGTTGGCTGGTTAATGAGGTCGATATTAAGAACCGAATTTCTATTCATGCCAAAGTGAACGAAGATATAGAATTTAACTAATGACATTTTAACAAGAAATTATTTATCCTGGTTATGTGCAAAATGGTATATATGAGGAAATTGTAAGGCCGTAATTGAGAATAAAGAATTGATATAAAAAGTACAAAAGTAAGTTCTTATTAAAGATAAAGGAAATATAGTTAAATAATGATGGGAGTTTCTAAAAATTATTCTTTGGCAGATTTTTGTCAAAAATATAATATAAAACTAAACGAACAACAGCAACAAGCAGTACTGGCTGTTGATGGAGCAACCTTGCTGTTGGCTGTGCCTGGCAGTGGTAAAACCACTGTGCTTATTGCACGAATTGGTTATATGATATTTGGCAAAGGTATTAAACCTGAAAACATATTAGCGCTTACCTACACTAAAGCGGCGGCGAAGGATATGCAGAAACGGTTCGCTGATACCTTTGGTGAACGGATTGTAGCAAGAGTGAATTTTCATACCATTAATAGTATTTCAAATATAATTATTAAACGTTATTGTAATAGACAGCAAAAGAAGATTCCTCAATTATTAGAGGAGGATCGTAAAAAGAAGTTGCTAAGTAAAATTTATAAAGATGTTACTGGGGACTTTGCTGGCGAAAGCGATATTCGTTCTTTGGTAACCGAAATTTCTTGTATAAAAAATAAGCAGATGAAAGATAAAGATATTGCAGAAACAACCTGGGAAACACCGCAGCTGGCGGAAATTTATAAGGCATATTGCACAAGTAATGGAGAAAACAACCGAATGGATTACGATGACCAACTGGTCTATGCCTTAAATATACTGCAAAATGATCAAGAAATGGCAACTAATTTAAGGTTAAGCTATAAATATATTTGTGTTGATGAAGCGCAGGACACCTCTAGAATCCAACATAATATTATTTATCTGTTGGCGGCGAAAAACAATAATATCTTTATGGTTGGTGACGAGGATCAGAGTATTTATAGCTATCGGGCAGCCTATCCGCAGGCCTTGCTTCGGTTTGCCAAGGTTTATGCCAATGCATCTGTTTTGTTATTGGAGCAGAATTATCGCTCCGGCCAACAGATTGTAAAGGTGGCAGGCCAGTTTATTCAGCAGAATCAGGAACGCAATGAAAAAAATATGCTTGCCAGGCGTGGTGATTCTGGGGTTGTGCACAGAGTAGAGGTTGATACAAGGTTGGCTCAGTATCAATATCTGGTTGACGTCGCTCGTCAAAATGAGCCTGGGGTGGCAATTTTGTATCGAGAAAATAATAGTGCAGTGCCTTTGGTGGATTTGCTGTTGCGGGAGGGGATTCCTTTTAGTATGTCCAAATATGAGCAGACGCTGCTGGGGCATAAAATAACCAAGGATATAAGGGCTTTTATCCGCCTGACGCTTAACTCCTATGACCGGGAGGCTTTTGAACAGATTTACAATAAATGCGGTTTGTTTGTCAGCAAAAATACAATGGAATGGACAAGTAAGAAAAGCCGGCAGTTTAATATTTCGGTTTTTGAGGCTCTGCAAAGGCAAATGGATTATGTTAAGGTGTTCCAAAAAGAACAGGCTAAGGATTTTAAGGCGCTTATTAAGCCGTTGCAGAATATGACTCCAATTCAGGCAATTACGCATATTTGTGAAAATGGGTATGGCGATTATTTGGATGAAAACCAATTTGGTTATAGCAATCTTGAACTGTTGGAGATATTGGCGGAGCAGGAGAATACGCTATCTGGATTTTTGGCACGTCTTAACGCTTTGGAGCATTTTTATAAACAAAAGGCGGTGGGCAGCGGTATTTTGCTATCAACTATTCATTCCAGCAAAGGATTGGAATTTGATACGGTTTATTTAATGGACGCCTATGATGGTATATTGCCTAGTACTGATGAAAACGATAAAAAATTAGCTATTAGCTATCAAGAGGAGCGACGTTTGTTTTATGTGGCTATAACAAGGGCGAAAAACAATCTGTTTTTAATAGCAATAAAGGATCGAACAAGCGTTTTTATTGAGGAAATAATGAGTGATGAAATAAAACGGCAAAAATGGGACGCTGCTAGTTATGAATATGCACGGTGCCGGGCGCAGGTTTGCGACAAATTTACGCAGCAAACTGCGTGGATTTGTGATGATACCGGTCGGCGTTGGATTAAGTGTGAGAAATGCGGCGAGATAAATCCAACAGCCAGTTTTGCTGTTTATGGCGGTATTGGGCGAGTAAACTTGGGTATTTGTAATGAATGTGCAAAGAAAAAATATTAATAACGAAAAAAATCATAGATGTTGTATAACAATGTTAAGGGCTGCCGAAAGTGATTGTTTCTTTTTGGAGTTCTTTTTTGAAAACAAAATTTTTAATATATGGTTTGAAACAAATTATATCAACGGATATGGAAAGTACAGAAAAAGATGAAAAGGCCTTTCGTAAGTTACAAGCTACTCACTGGCATGATTTTCAAGAATCCCCAGAAGATATTAGTGCAAAGCAGTCTATGACACTTGCCGGTTTGCTGAATAAAAGAGGGAAAAGGTTAATGCATTTATTAATGAAATGCCTATTATACAAGGTGGTCCTTCAATTAAGTTATCATCAAATTTTTATATTGATTTTTTTTACCTGAGAAAAAAAGCCTAAATGAATTGAAATCATTGTTTCAAATTGAAGTATTTAAGGCCGTTTGGGGAGCTAAGGCTGTTGCAACTCCAAATGGGGAAGCTGTTTTTGAGCAGGTCATGTTAGATAGTGAAGTTTCGTATGATTTAATTGAAGATATTGCAGAAAACAAATATGATATAGTTGATATAGAAAAGTGGATTAGTACTTCATTTGTAAAGGATTCTTCCAAGACCAATGCTTCATCGATTGTCATATGTATTAGTTTTTATGATAAAAAGCTACTATTCACTGGTGACTCTTGTGCGGAGGATTTGCTAAAGGCACTTGGTAATTGGCAAAAACAGAATGATGAAAATTATCATTTTGATGTAATAAAATTACCACATCATGGTTCAATCAATAATTGTTTCAAAATGCTTGATAAGATTGATGGAACATATTATTTGGTTTCGACAGACGGTAAAAAATTTGAACACTCCAGCAAAGAAACTATTGCAAAAATAGTTGTTCGTTCTACAGAAAATAAAAGATATATATTATTTAACTATAAAAATCGTATGTATGAACTTTGTAATGACCAGCTTGCTGAAGAAAAATATAATTATGAAGTACGTTATCAAACTGGAACTTTGGAAATTTAGGGAGAAAAACTATGGGTAATGTGAATAAGCCTTTAGGTGTAATATGTAGTATAAATTGTGGGTTGGAACAGGGTAGTGGTTTTCTTATTGAGCCAGAGATTATTGTTACTGCAAGGCATGTGATTGCACCATATTATTCAGAGTGTGCGAGTATTTGTGTTAAATTTGAAAGCGAACCAGATGCAATACCATAAGAATAAAAATTTAAGTCGTCTTTGATTTCGATATTGCTTATCACATTAAAATAAGAGTCTTTAGCTTTCGGTAGCTTTAATAAAGCTATAGGTGTTTCACTAGCATTCACAATAGAACACACCTCACAACCTATTTTTCCTTCAAATTCTTGTTTAGCAGATAAGATAGATTTGCAATATATGCGGAAT
>CANSKT010000129.1 GCA_947647555.1 uncultured Peptococcaceae bacterium
ATAATTTTGAAGTTAGAAAGTATTCCTATATTATAAATATGAAATTAGATTAGAAAGTTAATGTCAAATTGTTTGTCATGATTTTTTAAGGCCTTGGCAATCCTGAGTAAGGTTAATTTAGTATGCTATAAAGCAATCCTATTCTATAAAGGTGAGATTTGAATAGAAAACTAAACTAACATAGTTTGTCAAGATTTTAAAAGGTATGGTTTATAAGCAGGGTGAGGTACAATTAGTTAAAGCGCCGGCGGATACTAAGGAATTGCTGAAGCTGCGCAAAAAGCTGAATTTGGAAGTTTCTATTGCGCAGTTTAAGGAAATGGTGAAAAATCTGCCTTGCACAGTAATTGACAAAATGACGGACAGGCAGTTTGACCAGCTTTTGATGAAGGAGCCGGAGTTGCTGGATTATTTGTTGTTTCTGCCAAATAGAGAGATTGATAGCAGTTTTGGCGCCTGGTGCGCTTATAAGGGTGCTGCGGAACAGCGCAAAAAGGCGGCAAAAGCTGATAAAACAATTACAGAGCCAGAAATTAATATAGCTGACCCTTTGGATTTTGTACGTCTGGCGCGCCTGTTGACTGGTGGCGACATGTCAGTAATGAATGAAATAGATTATGCCGACATTGGTTCAGCTTCAAATTTTTTTCATATGCATAAGCAATCTTTTGCGGAACGTGGCATTGATACTATGTCTGATTTGGCGGCTTATGACAGCGGCAAAATATGGCTGCTTGGTCTGGTGGATATTTTGATTAAACATGACTATGCCTGTGAGTTGGATTGGAAAGCGGATATTGAGGAGTTTGTCTGGGCGGTTGAGCAACTTTTTATCGTGCGTGCCATGAGCTTGCCGGTTAACAGTTTTGGCCTTTTTGAAGATGATGATGTTGAACTCTGGCTGACAGAACTTAATAAAAATTGGCAGACGCTAAATTTCTGTCTGTTGCAAGTTGATATCAACAGCGATAGTTATGTGCTTGTTCCTTGCTTGCTTCATGTTTTGGATAAAGTTATGGACACCGCCGCCAAATCTCATATTTTAAATCTTTGGCAATCCGGAGTTATTTTAAAGCCTTGGCAATCTGGAGTGAGAACTAAGTAGTATGCTAGAAAGCAATCCTATTTTATAAAGATGAAATTTGAATAGAAAATCAAAGTAACATAGTTTGTCAAGATTTAAAAATCTTTGTTAGGATTTAAAAATGTTTCACGTGAAACTTTTTAAGGCCTTGGTAATTCGGATTTAGGGTAAATTAGTATGCAAGTAAAGCAATACTATTTTACAGAGATAGTTTAGTATGCTGGAAAGTAATCTTATTATATAGAGATAATAGTTAAATTGAAAGGCGACAGAGCATAGTCTGTCAATATTAAAAAAAATGGTTTGTCAAGATTTAAAAGAACTTTTGGATAATAATGATTTGGACTGTTTTGAGGCTGGGGCGTATGATGTGATTGTGGTGGGCGCTGGGCATGCGGGCTGTGAGGCGGCGTTGGCGGCGGCACGGCTGGGCGTCAGTACGCTTTTGGTAACGCTTTCTATGGACAGCGTGGCCATGGCTCCTTGTAATCCGTCAATAGGTGGGCCGGCTAAAGGCGTTATTGTGCGTGAGATTGACGCTTTGGGCGGTGCGATGGCAAAGATTACGGATTTGACTCAAATTCAGATACGTTTATTGAACACCAGCAAGGGGGCGGCAGTGCAGGCGTTGCGCGCGCAGATTGATAAAAAGCTTTATCAGCAGACGATGTTGGCTTATTTGCAGGAGCAGCCCGGTTTGGATATTAAGCAGGGCGAAGCAGTTGATATTTTGACAAACTCTGATGAGGTGGGCAAACAGCAGATTTGTGGTCTGCGGTTGCGTACGGGGGCGATTTATCGTTGTCGGCGTTTGATTATTACCAGCGGTACCTATCTTAAGGGTAGTGTGATTATGGGTAGTTGTGCTTATCCCTCTGGTCCGGCTGGTTATCCGCCTGCGGTTTATCTTTCGGATAGTCTGAAAAAGCTTGGTTTTGAACTGGGTCGTTTTAAGACGGGAACTCCAGCCAGGGTTGATAAAACAACTTTGGATTTTAGTCGCATGGAAGAACAGCCCGGGGATACCAGCGGTTTGCATTTTTCTTATCAGCCGCTGCCTGATGGCTTAAATCGGCCTAATATTTCTTGCTGGTTGACTTATACTAATGAAGAAACGCATCGTGCAATATTGGATAATATGCACCGTTGTCCTCTTTACAGCGGTTTGATTAAGGGTGTGGGGCCGCGTTATTGCCCCTCGATTGAGGATAAATTGCGTCGTTTCCCGGATAGGCCGCATCATCAGCTTTTTTTGGAGCCGGAGGGTCTGAATACTAATGAATTTTATGTGCAGGGTATGTCTACCAGCTTGCCGGAAGATGTGCAATATGCTTTTATGCGTACAATTCCCGGTATGGAGCAGGTTAAGATTATTCGGCCGGCCTATGCTATTGAATATGATTTTGTTGTGCCAACACAGCTTAAACGAACTCTGGAAACTAAATTGGTGGGAGGTCTTTATACTGCTGGACAGATTAATGGTACTTCCGGTTATGAGGAGGCGGCTGGGCAGGGGCTTTTGGCCGGCGCAAACGCTGCTTTGAGTTTGCTGGAGCGTCCGGCATTGGTTTTGAACCGAGCTGAGGCTTATCTGGGCGTTTTGATTGACGACTTGGTTAGCAAAGGCGTTACCGAGCCATATCGTATGTTTACATCTTTGGCGGAATATCGCCTGCTGCTGCGCAGTGATAATGCGGATAATCGTTTGACGGAGTTAGGCTATAAGCTTGGTCTGACGGAGCAAACGGCCTATGAGCGCTGGCAGCAAAAAACAGCGGCAGTTGAGCAGGAAAGACGCCATTTGGAGCAAACCGTGGTGACGGCAGAAAAAGCAGCTGAGAATGGTTTGCAGCTGGCTGCTAATATTCGTGCCTGGGAGTTAATGAAACGCCCCGGGGTTGATTATCAGCAGATTTGTTATATGCTGGAGCGTGCACCGCAGCCACGCGAGATAGCCGAGCAGTTGGATATTGAAGCTAAATATGCCGGTTATATCAAAAAGCAGCAGGAGCAGGTGGAGCGTTTTGCTAAATTAGAGGGTAAAAAATTGCCTGCAAATGTGGATTATTTGAAAATTGACGGCTTAAGTTTGGAGGCACGCCAAAAGTTAAATACCGTTCAGCCGGAAAATCTTGGGCAGGCCGGACGCATAACCGGCGTTTCGCCGGCTGATATTGCTGTTTTGCTGGTTTGGCTTCGTTCACTTTGATTTTTTAAGATATCAATATTTTTTAAGATATTGACATTCTTTAAGATATTGACAATCATAATAAAATAATCTATTATATATGTTAGAAATATTTTTAAGGCCTTGGCAATCCGGAGCAAGGTTAAATTAATATGTTGGTAGGGTAATCCTATTTTACAGAGATAAACGATAATAAAAAAATAATGAAACATAGTTTGTAATATTTTTAAGGCCTTGGCAGTCCGGAGCAAGGTTAAATTAATATGTTGGTAAGGCAATCCTATTTTATAAAGATGAAATTTTAATAGAAAAATAAAGGAACATGGTTTGTCAAGATTTTTTAAGGCTTTGGCAATCTGGAACAGGGTTAAATTAATATGTTAGTAAGACAATCCTATTCTATAAAGGTAAAATGTTGATAGAAATATATAGTAACATAGTTTGTCAATATTTTTTAAGGCTTTGGCAATCCAGAGTTAAGTTAGATTAATATGCCAGTAGGCAGACTTATTCTATAAAGGTAAAATGATAATAGAAATATGAAGTAACATAGTTTGTCAATATTTAAAAATGTTTCACGTGAAACAATGTTGAGGTGCAGATGTTTAATTTATTTAAAAAGAGGGTAACGATTAATTCTCCGGCGGCGGAAAAATTTACTTATGGTGAGCTTATTGCTGACGAGGATTTAACAGATTTGCGCGATTATACGGCTGACGGTGTAAAAATTGACCGGGCATTATTTCTTAAAACGGTGAATAAGCATATTAAGCAAACCGGTGTGGAATTGGACGATGAAATGGAAGAAATGTTGGCCGATTATTATGAGGTTGTGGTGCGCAGTAACGCTAATATCAATTTGACGGCGATTACTGACCCGGAGGAATTTGCGGTTAAGCATATCATTGATAGTTTAATGCTTTCTCCTTTTTTGACTAAAAGCACTAAAGACCGCATGATTGACGTGGGCACGGGGGCTGGTATGCCGGCTATTCCTTTGGCTATTACACACCCGGACCATCGTTTTGCTGTTATTGACTCACAGAATAAACGGTTTGAATTTGTTAAATTTGCTACGGTTCGGATAAATATTTGTAATATTCATATTGGCCGCATGCGTGCGGAGGAGGCTGGGCGTTTGGCGCTGTATCGCGAGCAGTTTGAGTTTGCTACGGCTCGGGCTGTGGCGCCGCTGAATGTTTTAACTGAATATTGCCTGCCTATGGTGAAGATGGACGGTTGTTTTCTGGCAATGAAAGGCGACAATTATCAGGAGGAAGTGGACGGGGCCAAAAACGCTATTTTCCAACTGGGCGGCCGGCTGGAGGAAGTGCGCGAGTATAAATTGCCGAGCGGTGAAAAGCGCAGTATCGTGGTGATTAAAAAGGTTGTTCCCTGTCGGCGCGATTTGCCCAGACGTTCTGCGGCTATCAAGAAAAATCCTTTTTGATTTTTTGATAATGAATGTATCTGACGCCAGAAAATGTAAATATTAATGATAGTTTGGTGTAAAAATAATTAAGTACTCGATGAAATTAAAAATTGGGGCGAAATTTTTGGTTGAATTTTATTTGGAGTTTAATTAGAAACCCCGAAGGGAAAAAACTGGGGCGAAAATTTTAATTGAATTTTATTGAAAATTTAATTAGAAACCCCGAAGGGAAAAAAACTGGGGGGAAAATTTGATTTGTATTATATTGAAAGTTTTGTTAGATACCAGGAAGGGAATAGAATAGGGTCATTAGTA
>CANSKT010000130.1 GCA_947647555.1 uncultured Peptococcaceae bacterium
TTTTCTGCACCACCCTGTTATTTCGCTTATTTTAACTGAAATTCACCAACCAGATTATTCATCAGCTTAGATTGTTCAGAAAGTTCCTGCGAGGTAGCAGCGCTTTCCTCTGAAGTGGCAGAAGTAACCTGAACCACCGCCGATATCTGGTCGATACCCTCCGTAACCTGCGAGATGGCCGCCGTCTGGCTTTCAACAGCCGTAACCACGATATCCATTTTATCAGTTACATTGCCGGCAATAGTATTGGTCTGGGTCAGAGAATCTGTAACCTTGACAACCACCTTTTCGCCGTCGGCAACAGCCATAATTGAACCCTCAATCAAATCCTTGGTTGCTTTAGCAGCTTCGTCAGACATTGAGGCCAGTCTGCGCACTTCATCAGCCACAACCGCAAAGCCCTTGCCGGCTGTGCCTGCCCGAGCCGCCTCCACCGCGGCATTCAAGGCCAAAATATTAGTTTGAAAAGCAATGTTTTCAATCGTATTAATAATTTTGCCAATTTCCTCTGATGAATTGGAAATTCGCTTCATCGCCAGATTTAATTCATTAACATAATCCACGCTGACCCCAAGTTTGGATACAACTTCATTAACAAACTGACCGGCTTCCTCGGCCGCAGCGGCCGTCTGCTTGGCGTTTTCGGAAATGCCATTGATAGTTGCGGAAAGTTCCTGAACAGCGCTTGCCTGCTCCGTAGCGCCCTGGCTCAGGGAATGAGAACTGCTTGCCACCTGCCCGGAACTTGAGGCAACCATTCCGGCAGACTGACTGATACGGAAAAGCGTATCACGCAGAGAATTGTGAATAGTGCTTATTGATTTTTCGATCGCCACAAAATCGCCAGAATAAGCATGTATACAGTTTTCCCGAAAATCACCATGCGCCATCTTGCCCAAATTAACAGAAACGTCCTGCAAAACATCGTTTAAGCGGGCGATGGTTGATTCCAAGGCCTTGGTCAGTTCCGTTGTTTCAATAGTGGAGTTTACCAAAGGCGTTGGCGTCTTCAAATCGCCGTCCGCCAGCTGCTGCAATCGTGTAACACAGGTACGTATAGGATTGGAGATTGAGCGAGCCAAACGCATGGCAATAAAGAAAGAAGAAGCCACCACAAACAAAACCACCAATATGGTAAGCATGATACTTTTATCCAGCGTTGATTTAAACTCTCGCTGACTGGCCTCAATCGCTATACTCCAATTTTGATTGCCACCAATCGGTGCAAAACCCACAAATTTATTATCACCATAAAACTTATATGTACCAAAACCGGCTTCACCCTGAATCATGCGCTGATTTAGCGCCGCCACGTCGGCCAGACTGTCGTCGGTTTTGGCTGCTTCAATCATGTTGGAGCCCTCCACCACAACAGAACTGTCACGATGCCCAATAACATAGCCCCGATTATCCAGAACATAGGCCACGCCGTCATCACCCATAGCCAGATTTACGACAATATCCGTCAAAAAGTCGGCACTGATACCGGCATAAACCAAACCGTCAAAGCGCCCCTCTTTAATAATCGGCATCTCCAGAATAAAAACCATCTGGGAACCATCATTCATTATATCAGAAATATAAGGCTGCATGGTTGCTTTACACTTCTGAAAATAATCTTCATCAGCATAACTGTATCCCGTAGAAGAATAGCCGCTGGCGTCCATTTTGCCAACATAAATAAAACCATTACGCGCTGCAATCTCATCACGAACCGGCACCAACTCCGGTGCGGTTGGATCTGAATTGCGGAAAATATCAGAAGCCGCAGCTTCCTGAAGCGCCGTCCAATAATTATCCATTTTCCATTGAACAGCATCGGCCGCCATATGTGTGGCCGGTCCCAATGTTTTCTGCATCAGCGTATCAATTCCGCCAGCATTCAAAAGAGCAGTAATAATGCCAATAAGAGTGGAACCAAAAAGCACCACAGACAGCATACCAACCAAGATTTTGTACTTAATTGATTTCATGTACCTTTCAGCCTCCTGTTTTATTTTTTTACTTCATGAATTAAATGCTGTAAAAACCAATATGGCATAATTATACTTAAACCACTCTGAAAAGTCAACGGGCGATATTATAATTAGATAAAAAATACTGTTTATCGAGCCTTAATCAAAAAATATTATCATTTAATAGTTTTCATACCAAACAATCTTTTTTCCAGACCGCAAAATAAACTAATATACTGCATAAAACCATTTGACAAAACACCAAAAATGTGCTATGCTGTATTACAAAATCACATAAAATCGATGTCTTGTCAGGGAATTTGGTGCAAATCCAAAACGAACCCGTCACTGTGAGAGTGAGCGATTATGCATAGGCCATTGGATTATTCCGAGAAGGCGCATAAAAGCGATGAACTTAAGTCAGGATACCTGCTTGCCATTTGTTAGTGAATACAGCTGCGGTCATCAGCGTATTTACCCTCCTTAGGCTCATTCTATACTCAGGCGGATTATATACGTAATATGCAGCTGCAAAGCTGCTTTTTCTTTTGTCAGCTTTGTAACTTCTGGCAGAATTTTATCCAGGCCTGGAAAAATTTGCAATAAACACCATAAATACCATTTTTACAGTTTATAACAGTTTATATTTGAGGAGGATTTTTTTATGTCATATACCAAGTCGGAAAAAAGCCTACTGTTCATTGTTTCCATTCTGGCCGTCTTTTTTGGCCATAATGCTTCCGCCAACGCCATGCACATTATGGAGGGCTATCTGCCACCGCTGCACGCCATTGCCTGGAGCGTTATCAGTCTGCCCTTTTTAGTCTGGGGACTGCTCTCTCTGAAAAAAATAACCAGCAATCACCGCAAGGCCATATTGCTGCTGGCCATGGTAGGCGCTTATGCTTTTGTTCTTTCCGCACTGAAAATTCCCAGCGTTACCGGCTCCTCCAGCCACCCAACCGGAACAGGCCTGGGCGCAGTATTATTTGGCGCGCCGGTCATGGCTATTCTGGGCATAATTGTTCTGTTGTTTCAAGCCATTTTGCTGGCGCACGGCGGCCTGACAACTATTGGCGCCAACACTTTCTCCATGGCGGTAGCCGGGCCTTTTGTCAGCATGGGCGTTTATCATCTGCTGAACAAAGCCAAAGTTAACCAACCAGTAGCGGTCGGCGTGGCCTGCGCTTTGGGTGATTTATTTACATATGTTATCACAGCTATACAGCTTGGTCTGGCACACCCCAGCGCCACCGGCGGCACAATGGCTTCTATCATCGAATTTTTAGGCATCTTTGCTATAACCCAAATTCCGTTGGCTATTGTGGAGGGTATTCTTTCCGCCGTTGTCTTTATGCTACTGCAAAACTTTGCCAAACCAGAACTTCGCGAAATTGGCATAATGCCCAAAGCCTGACCGCAAGGAGGAATAATAATATGAATAAGAAAACTGTTACTTTAATTGCTGTTTTGCTGCTGCTTTGCGTAGTAATTGCCGTTGTACCGCTGTTAACCATTCATGACAGTGAGTTCGGTGGTGCAGACGGACAGGCAGAAGAAGTCATTGCTACCATTGCTCCAAATTATGAGCCATGGGCGGAAAGCCTGCTGGAGCCGCCGGGCGGCGAAACCGAGTCTTTGCTGTTCTGTCTGCAAGCAGCTTTTGGCGCTCTGATTATCGGCTATGGTTTTGGCTATCTGGTGGCACGCAAAAATTACAGTCAAAAAGACGCCAGGTGAAGCCAACTATGAAACTTCCCCACCTGCATGCTCATTTACATGAGGGCGGTATGCTCTCCATCGACCATTGGGCGCAACATTCCCGATTACGCGGCGTTAATCCGTATCTGAAGCTGATTTTGGCGCTGGGCATGTTGATTTTATGTCTGGCTGCTAACAACGCCGCCTTTGGTCTGACCGTTGCCTTGTTTATTATGCTGGTAATAAACAAGGCCAGCGGCGTACCGCTGCATTATATCTGCTCACTTTTAACCGTGCCGCTGCTTTTTATTGCCGTCAGCTGTCTGGCCATTGCGCTGGATTTCACAAATCAGCCGCTGGGGCTGGCTTCTTTGCCATTGCCCGGCGGCCTTGGCTATTTAAGCGCCACGCAGGAAGGCATACACGCCGCCGCTTTACTGGCCTGCCGTGCCTATGGAGCAGTTTGTTGCCTTTATTTTCTCAGTCTGACCATACCCATGCAGGAAATTATTATGATGCTGGACGCCATGCATCTGCCTCCTCTAATCATTGAACTGATGTATCTGATTTACCGCTACATTTTTATGCTGCTGGATATTCAACATCGCATGACGATTGCCGCATCTTCCCGTTTGGGCTATGCCAACCTGCGCAGCGCCTGGTTTAGCTTTACACATATCAGCGGTAATCTGCTTGCCGCCTCATTCAGCCGCAGCAGTAACTGTCTGGACGCCATGGACGCGCGCTGTTATAACGGCCGTCTGCGTTTTCTGACTCACAATACGCCGCTTCAGCCGCAGCATGTTGCCGTTTGCATGCTGTGTTTATTGGCTTTTAGCGGTCTGGCCATATATCTGAACCAAAAGGGAGTTGATTTATTTTGACGCCATTGCTGGAACTGCAAAATGTATCTTTCAGCTATCCTGAAGCAGCCCCGGCGCTGCGCAATATCTCAATAAAGGTTTATCCCGGCGAACGCATTGCCGTCTTAGGCAACAACGGCGCGGGCAAAAGCACCTTTTTTCTAATTTGCAACGGTATCTTAAAGCCCCAGACCGGCTCCCTTTTCTGCCGGGGACAAGAAATTACTCCCACATACAGCAAAAAACAGCTGCTGGAACTACGACAGAATGTTGGTATCGTTTTTCAGGACGCTGACAATCAAATTATCGCCTCCACTGTGGAAAGCGAGGTTTCCTTTGGCCCCATGAATTTGCGTTTGCCGCTGGAGCAGGTACAACAGCAGGTTGACGCGGCGCTGGCCAGCATGCAGCTGCAAACATATCGTGACCGAGCGCCCCAGAATTTAAGCGGCGGCGAAAAAAAACGA
>CANSKT010000131.1 GCA_947647555.1 uncultured Peptococcaceae bacterium
AGATTATTCTGTTTGATGAACCCTCCGCTTCGCTTGACCCATACAACACCAATCTACTGGAACAAACGCTGCAACAACTCAGTCGGGAGGGCATAACTATGCTGGTTTCCACGCATGATATTGACCTGGCCTGCCGCTTTGCTGAACGCGCTATCGTCTTTAACGACGGCGAAATAATTGCTGACGGCCCAATAAACAGCGTCTTGCATGATAATGAAATTATTGAACGAGCCGGCCTGCGCAAACCACTGCTGTTTGCCGCCGCCGATTTATTAACGGAAACTTTTGGTCTGACTGTTTCCAACGCGCCCCGCGACCTGGCAGAATTTTCCGACTTACTGCAAAAGCTGAAAACAACGCCCAAATAGCGGCATGCCGCCTTGCCGGCTGTCAAAAGCTGCCAGCATATTTTGGCTCCAAAAATATTCAAAAAAACACCTGACTTTTCAAATCAGGTGTTTTTTTATAGCCGCGTCTTTTACCGCGCCCCGGCTTTTAACCTCCAGTTTGCGCAAAACATTGCTGACATGCGTTTTAACCGTAGGCAGTTTAATACCCAAAATCTCGCCAATTTCAGCATTGGTTTTATGATGACAAAGCAGGCGCAAAACATTTTGTTCGGCCAGGGAAAGCGGCTCCACCAATCGCCCCCGACTGCGCAGAAAATCAGGATATTGCGCCGCCTGCCGCCGCGCTGCCGCCGTCAGTCTGGCGAGAAAATCCTTTTCAGAGCAGCTGCATTGTTCCAATAATGGTAAAATAGCCACGCCAAACTGAGCAACCGGCTGGATAAACTGATACTCCTGACAAAGCGCAAGCGCGGCATGCAGCGAAGTCTGCCAATCCGCCGCCGACATCTGATAACAGCAAATGGCCGTAAGCAAATCCAAATATATCAGATCCATAACACGCCGACAGGTCTGAAAATAAGGACGCAGCTTGGCCATAATCAACATGGCCTCCTGATAATTGCCATAAACAATTTCTACCATAACCCGAGTTAGATATTGATAGCGCAGCATCACACGCAGCTTAAGCAAATCCCGGGGGCATTTTTCCTGATACCAGGCGTCCACCGCCACATCATCACCCTCATACATCGCCACCCGGCAAAGCATCGCGTCAATATTGGGCAAAAAGCGCGTTTTGCCTTGCGCGACAAAACGCTCTCGCATGGCCGCCAGATGTTCTCTGGCATGATTGGCCTCGCCCTGCTCAATGCGCAGCCGCACCAACAGGCCGATTATGGCAAACTCTATATCAGGCGTGCCTTTGCGCTGAATAACGTCCAGCCGGCCCAGCAAGTCTAAAATCCGGCCGGAAATGTTCTCCCCTTTCTCAAATTTGCTTTCCGCTATGGCACATTCCGGCAAGCCAACGCCATCGCGCCCCAACATTATTTTTATCGGCAAACGCATTGTCTTATAAAGCAAATCATCAGTTTTACTCCACTGACAAAAATCCTTACCGCCGTTCATAATGCTGGGCAAACAGCTGGTAACCGAAAATTCAGGCATACTAATTTTACGGTTGGTCAGCAAAAGCGCCACCTTTTTAATTATATCAACAGTTCCCTCCACACCTCTCTGGGGCAGGCCGACGTCCAAATAGGCCAGTCGCCCCAGGACCATTTTATATTCCGGGTCAGAGTCTTTTAAACTGTTGACATATTTTTGCAGTTCCTGATACCAAAATTCTGAATTCTCATAATCCATGCAAACAGCGCAAAGCATACTCATACCGCACATCAAAGCCGGTGAAGCCATAATCGTTTCCCGGGGCAGCGCACGATAATAAGGCTCCATTTCATCAAAATTGGCCAGCCCCGGGTGCAGCTCGCTGTTTTTCAAAAGCAACTCCGAAACTTTATTATGTTCACCACATTTAACATAACAATCCAAAGCACTGATATAATCACCATGCAATTCATAATAAAGCGCCGCCCTGCGATATAAATTTTTCTGTTCCTCCGCACTGAACTCCAATTCCTGCTGCCACATTAAATATTCTTTAAAGAAAGGCCAAAAACGGCAAACATGCAGTCCATCATAAAGGAACATGCTGGTATCCTGCTGCAACTGCCCCAGCAGTTCTCCGGCGCGGCTGTTGCCCGTAACCGTGCGCGCAAACTCCACATCATAAGACGCAAAAGGCGCCAGACTCAACAACAAATTTCTGGTAGCAAAATCAAAATGATTATATACAGCCGTTTGCAAATGTCGAAACAACTCCCGGCGTATATCCGCATCAAGCAAACTATTATAAGAAGCGCCAGCTTTAAGCTGCTGGCAAAGAATATTTAACGCTAAAGGATAACCACAAGCATTTTTTTGCAGCGCCACCAGTTCCAGTTCCGTCAGTTCCACGCCATATAAATGCAACATCTCGGCAACTGTTTGCTGGTCAAAAAGCAGGTCGCTATTGGCAAAAAGCTGCAAAAGACTCTCATTTCGGAACGGCATTAACCAGCCCGGCAAAACACCCCGACTAAGCAAAACAAAATGCGTTTCCTTATGCTTTCTGATTTCCGCCACAAGCTGATTTTGCAGTTCCAAATCTTTCAGCATTTGCAGATTATCCAACAAAATCGCATCACAGTCAAAATCAAGCGATAATTTTGGTTTATTTAACTCGGCAATATCCTGATAGCATACTGTTCGTCTGGCTAAAAGAAATTTAGCAGTGGTTGTTTTACCAAAACCACAGGGAGCACTGAAAAAAATCACCTGCCGTTCACGCCAGGCATTTTCAAAATTCTTTCGCAGTTTATCGTTAACAACAAATTTCTGCTCCATGGCCGACTCCTTTTTTAACTAATCATGGCCTATCATTTATTTTATCTTATTATTATATCATGAAATCAAAATTTTGTAATCAACCGAAAGTATGAGTAAAAATATGCGCAAATATCGCGGTTTTTCATGAAAACGGCGGAATAACATTGCTTAATCATTAAAACAGCTGCACACAACACAAGAATGTGAGCAGCTGTTTTAATAATTATATATGAAGATTTAAGATAAAGGCTTTTTTTCGGTTAATTTTTCAATCGTTCTACGCAGCAAAGGCAAGTCCATTGGTTTAACCAAATGCGCGTCAATGCCGCTATCCTTGGATTTTTGCTGGTCACGCTCCGATACATTGGCAGATAAAGCAATAATCGGCAAATTAGCAACTTTCTGGTCTGGCAAAGCCCGAATTTCCACAGCGGCCTGCCAGCCGTCCATAACCGGCATCTGCAAATCCATCAACACCAAATCAAAATCACCCGGCGCAGCCGCTTTCATTTTATTCAGTGCCTCCAGACCGTTCTCTGTTGGAAAAACATTATAACCCATTCTTTCCAACAGTTCCATTTCAATCTCTCGATTAATTTCGTTATCCTCAACCAGCAGAATACTCAAAGCTTCCTTTTTAGCCGCCTCAGCCGCGGCCACTTTGTACTGCGGTTGCAGGCGCAAACTGATATCAACGGTAAAAGTACTGCCCTGGTTAACCACGCTCTTCACATCAATGCTGCCGCCCAGCAAATCTACAATACCCTTAACAATAGTCAGCCCCAGCCCCAGCGCATGCACGCCGCTTTGTGTGGAATTTTTTTCGCGACAAAACGGCTCAAAAATATGCTCCAGATATTCCGGGCTAATGCCAACGCCATTATCCTGCACCTTAAAATGATAAAATGCATAATCATGAGATGTGCCAATATCCTCTTTAAGCACAATTTTAACCTGACCGTTCTTGGGGGTATAATTTATCGCATTGCTGACCAGACCAAACAGCACCTGGCGCAGCTTTTCGGGATCAGAATAAACGGCGCTGTGCTGCACAGCATTACAATCCAACACAAAATTAATCTTTTTGGCTTGCGCCTGCTTATGCAAACTATCATAAACTATCTGCAAAATTTCTCGCAAATCACACTCAACATCAGCAACTTCCACCTCGCCGGAAAGCGCAGAAACCTCCAGAGTCTTTTCAATCATATCCAACATCAAATGAGCAGCTGTTTCCACTCGCTCCAGATAATCAGCAGCCTCCTGGGGATTATCCAGGTTCAGTTTAGCCAGTGAAGTAAAACCGAAAATTGCATTAAGTGGCGTCCGCATATCATGCGATATATTGGCAAGAAAGGCGTTTTTGCTGTCAATAGCCCGAGTAGCCTGTTTTAAGGAGCTCACCATGACTTCTTTTTTCTCACGCAAAAGCCGGTCATGCTTCTCTGTGGCGTCACTCAAAAAGACGTAAAAAATATCGCCAACCGTTTCATTATGTACATAATGACCATAATCTTCAATCCAACGGATTTCACCATCTTTGCGCAAAATACGATATTCTACATAATCCAAATCATACTGGCTGGCCATAATCTGGCCGCAGATACTCTCCTCCACAGACTCCAAATCATCGGGGTAAACCATACCTCGAAAAGAATTGTGCGTATATTGCCGAAAATCCTCCATACTTTCACATTGGAAAATACGCAACAGGCTCCGGTTGGCATAAATTATTTCCTCACCACGCTCGGCATAATAAATCAAAAATCCGCCCGGCATCTCGTCCATAAAATGCTTAAAAGACGCCGCCACCTCAAAATTTGACCAATTATAATCAATATCTGCCTGTTGGTCATCGGCCGCCTTCGGCAAACACAAAGTTTGCAAAACCTGTTCAATCAGCTGACGCTCATTTTCGTGTTGGTTCATGATAATATCCCCTCCCCCCCAGCTAACTCACATTATATCACACTAAATTGCAAAGTGCAATGTATAAGGGGCAAGAATAAAAATAAATAAAATCAGGCCAAACCAGCGGCATTTTTCAATTCATTCAGCAATAACGCCGGCTCCGCACAGGTCATGAAGCTGCTCATCAAACAAACGCCGCCAGCGCCGGCCGCCTTAACCTGCTTTATATTGGCCGCCGTAATGCCGCCGATAGCATAAACCGGCACATCAAC
>CANSKT010000132.1 GCA_947647555.1 uncultured Peptococcaceae bacterium
AACCGGATCTTCCGTGGAATACACCCCCTATAAGGATTTAACACCAGCCTGACGCAGCTTTTGCCGCATCACCCGAGCCAGCGGACAAACACTGGTGGCATAAATATCGGCCACCTGAAAGCCCATTGGGTTCAGCTTATTGCCAGCGCCCATACAGCTGATAACCGGCACGCCGGCCGCCTGCGCCTGTGTAATCAGACAAACCTTGCTTGGTACGGCGTCGATAGCGTCCACCACATAATCATAAGCGGCAAAATCAAAATCAGCTGCATTATCGGCGGCAAAAAAAACCTGCCGACATTCCACCTGCGCTTCCGGATTGATAGCGGCAATCCTTTCCGCCGCCACCTGCACCTTGGGACGGCCAATATCCGGCAACAAGGCAATAATCTGTCGGTTTAAATTACTGCGGCTGACTACGTCCGCGTCCACCAGCGTTAAAGCGCCGACGCCACTGCGCGCCAGTGCTTCAACCACATAGCCGCCCACGCCGCCCACGCCAAAAACCGCCACTCTGGCAGCCGCCAAAGCCTGCATGCCAGCCTGCCCCAACAACATCTCTGTACGTTTAAATTGCTCCCACATCTATATTCTATCCTCCAAACGCTTTAGTTATCTAGTATTAAAAACTAGATAACGGAGTTTTTGTTACTATATTATTTTAGCATTTAAATCCAGCTTTGTAAAGCCCTGGTTAAGCTTTTATGAAAAAAATTACCTGCTTAAAAAACCTCGGCTCTGGTAACAATATTAACGCTTGCAAAAGCACTTTTATATTTTATTATATCTCAAGCCTAAAGTCAACCAAAGGAGAATTATCATGACAAACAGTATTTTGGACAATCCCGCCATTTTGAATGGCAGTGACCTGGACAAGCTGGAACAGCTGCAAAATGAATTTTGTTCAGAATGTGGCAAAAATGTAATTTTGGTGGCTTATAAGGGCTAATCAGCCAAATTTACAGCCATAAGCGTATGAAAATTCCTCTTATTTAGTCTGAAAAACCCTTTCGGATTAAATATAAAACGGCGTAACACCGGTTGCGCCGTTTTTCTTTTATTAAATTTTGCTTACTGAAGATTATTAATAATATTATCGCTGTAAAAACGCAGCATAATGTTCCAGGTTCTGCGGTCTAAAACACCAGTGGCCGGCAGATTGGCCAGCTTTTGGAAACTGGCAATAGCGTCGGCGTTAACCTGCGGCTTGCAATGCGGCGTGACCTGCTCCAAATTATCAAAATCACCGGCCATATTATTCAAAACCGCCTGCACCACGGAAAGAACCGCATTGCAGGCCTTATCATCAGCCTGCCAAAGCACGGTTTCACCCGGCGTTAAAGCCAGATTAAGGCCGCCGTTGCCAACGCGCAGCGTTTCCAAATTATGGTAAACCATTACAATCATTTCCCAGGTGGCAAAATTTATCTGACCGCTGACCGGCAGATTAAACTCTCGCTGAAAACCACGCACCGCGTCGGTAGTTTCCTCATTAAACTGGCCGTTTACGCGCGGCGCTGGAATATTTTGATAAACTCGGCTGATACTGCGCAGGCTGTACTGCATACTTTCAATCGGCCGCAGCCATCTGGCCAGAGCGTTTTTATCACAATAAACGACATTCATCGGCAAACCTCCTTTATCTGCCTTTAATCACTCATACCCTCCACCAGCGGATAACCGGGATATTGCGGCACATCGGGGTTTTGCCGGCGCAAAGTAGACTCATACACATCAAGCAGGGTATTCCAGGTATCCCGACCCACCACACCGTCGGCCGTCAGGCCAAAAAGCCGCTGAAAAGCCAAAACCGAGTTATAAGTCTGCGGCCCAAAAATTCCCAAAACCTCCACCTTAGGCACGTCTGTATATACATCGTTAATAGCGTTCAAATAGCGTTGCAGCAGCTCCACGCGCTCGCCATTACTGCCCTGCCGCAGCAAAACTCCGTCATAAGGCTTAAGCGGTATGCGTGAAAGCAGCGAAGGTAAAATGAAACTAATCCCCTGAAACTGGTCATAAATCAAATCCCAGGTTTCTTTATCAACAACGCCCGTCACCGGCAGGCCGTTATTGCGCTGCAAGGTTTCCACCGCCTCCTGTGTAACCTCATCAAACACGCCGGTTATCTGCACCTGTGGAAAAGAACTGTTGAACAGAGCAATAACTGAAAGAAAATATTGCAGCAGGTCAATACCAACACCATCATAACCCAAAGAAATTTCCGTAGGCAAAATCTGGGTGTAAGAGGCATACTCCACGCCCTCCGTTTCCAGCTCAGAAAGCCGCTTGACCACGCTGTAAATATAACTTAACTGATACCAGGTGGCCTCATCAACAACTCCATTAGCCTCCAAACCAAAAATACCCTGAAATTTGCGCACAGCCGCCACCGTAATCAAATTAAAATCCCCATTGGCCGGTGAAATTTTGGGTATAGTTGGATAATTAGCGGAAACGCGATTAAGCTGATACTGTACAATTAAAACATTATTGCTAAAATCGCCATAATCCAGCGGCGTCCCCGGATAAGATGGCGTATAACTCATCACCGGCGTATTCGGAACCAACTCTATGTCCTCCCCGTAATAATATTGCAAAATCTGAAAGCTGTTATAACCGGCATTGGCCAATTCCACCGTGCCCCATTGATGCATACCATCACAAACAGTCTGCCGGCCGTCACAATACGGCGCCGGGAAAGGAGCCACCTGACCAATCTGTCGAATATAGGTTGTAAAAATTTCATCAACAATGCGCGAGATTGTATCAAAAATGCTGCGCTCATAAACAAAAGCATGGTCAAACTGTGTGGTGTTGGTAATATCAAAATCATAGCCCTGACTGCGATACCATTCCGTATAAATGCGGTTCATGGTAAAAGAAATTTGGGCGTAAATATTGGCGCGCAAAGCGGCCTCCGGCCAGGTGGGATAAACCTCGCTGCTGGCCACATTTTTTATATAATCCAGAAAAGCAACTGTAACATTCCTGGCCGGCGCGCTGGGATAACCCAAATGCACCACGATTGTTTCCGGAACATATGGAGCGGTTAAAACCATATCTGCTTGCCCTCCTTTAGCCGATATAAACCGGAGTCTGCATATTCACCACCAAATCACTCAAAACACCCGGAAAAATCTGCACCGGCACCTTATCCCGCGTCAGATAATTGGCCGCCACAATCCGGGCATAATACACATTATACGGGCGCGGCTCCCCTGCCGGGTGCGGCTGTTGGGACTCGGCCAGCTGGGGCGCCGGCAGAGATACCATCTCCGTTTCGCCGCTGGAATTAGTCTGTAAAACCGCCAGCAGTTCCTGCTGCCTTTCTTCAATACTGCTATAAATCATAATCTGTGCATTATAAACCGGCAGAGCTCGTTGGGCCACCGCCACGTTTATCTTCAAATAACCAAAAGAAGCGGTTGCAGCCGGGTTTTCCTGCTGCATATCTTCCTCTGTATATACAACCATAAGCATAAACCTCCCAATTAAGTTTCTGCTCTATCTATATGCCAATTTTCGGCGGCATATTATCTGAATACACAAAAAAATGCCCAGGATACACTCCTGGGCACTTTTATTTATCAGAATAATGCTGAAAAATATTCAGATTTAAATGATTGCCAGACAAAAAAGGTCTGACTATTTAACCGGATAAACCCAGCCGTATTTATCCTCAACCTTGCCCCACTGAATACCAGTCAGATAATCATAAAGCTTTTGTGTCAATTCACCAGTCTGGAAATTATTGATAGTTACAACCTTATCCTTATACTTTAATTCACCAACCGGCGAAATAACCGCTGCGGTGCCGGTGCCAAAAACTTCTTCCAGCTTGCCGGCGTCTGCCGCGTCCATAATCTCATCAATCGACAAATGACGCTCCGTGGCCTTAATGCCCCAATCACGCAGAACATGCAGAATAGAATCACGCGTAATACCCGGCAAAACTGAACCCTCACAGGGAGCGGTAATAACCTCTCCGTCAATTTTGAACATAATATTCATGGTGCCGACTTCTTCCACATATTTTCTATGCACGCCGTCCAACCACAAAACCTGCGAATAACCAGCCGCCGCCGCACGCTGCTGCGCCAGAATAGAAGCCGCATAGTTACCGCCGCATTTGGTAAAGCCAGTGCCGCCAATAACCGCGCGCACCAACTCATCTTCCACCATAATCTTAACCGGGTTAACGCCCTCAGCATAATAATTGCCCGAGGGAGAAAGTACAATTACAAACTTATAAGTACGCGCCGGGTGAACGCCCACACCCAACTCTGTGGCAAAAACAAACGGACGAATATACAAAGAAGTTTCCGGCAGATGCGGAACCCATTCCTGCTCATATTTTACAAACTCTTTAACATAATAAACATAATCATCTTCCGGAATTGTCGGAATACACAAGCGCGTATTAGAATTATTATGCCGTTTGGCGTTCATATATGGGCGGAACAGCACAATCTGGCCGTCCGCGTGCCGATACGCTTTCATGCCCTCAAAAGTTTCCTGCGCATAGTGAAATACCATCATGGTCGGCTCCATCGGAATTGGCCCATAAGGCACAATGGAGGGGTCATGCCAGCCAATGCCCTCGGTATAATCCATCACAAACATATGGTCAGTAAAATACTGGCCAAAACCCAGCTGACTTTCGTCCGGCTTGGCCTGGGGCTGTGGATTGGGTACAATTTTAATTTCCTGCATTTAACAACACCTCGCATATTTTTATATAAAATTTATTAAATTTGATATCGTCAAAATATTTGACACATGCTATTCCAGATTAAACAGATTAATTTCCTGGCTATCAGCCAAAGCCGCCTCGTCCAAATCCGCCAGCGGCGGCAGTTCCTGTAAAGAAACCAGCCCAAAGGCCGCCAGAAACTCCGGCGTTGTGCCATACAAAATAGGCCGGCCCGGCGCTTCCAAACGCCCCACCTCTTTAA
>CANSKT010000133.1 GCA_947647555.1 uncultured Peptococcaceae bacterium
GCCGATGGTACTTGGGTTTTCCCTGGGAGAGTAGGACGTCGCCAGAATTTTTTTTTGTAAACACTTAGCGAAATCAAGCTGAAAGCCTAGATTGAGCTTAGTGTGAACTAATACATACCAGGCTGTAAGCCGAGTATGTAATCCTATTCCTGCCTTACGGCAGGTTTTTTTTATTGCCTTAAGATTGTATTATATATTATTGTGTGATATAATTGGGTTAAATTTAATGACTAAAAAAGTAGGATAAAATGTTAATTAGAAAGTATCAAAAATCAGATTGCGCAGAATTGGCAAAGCTTTTTTATAATACCGTTCATGTTGTTAATGCTAAAGACTATACAAAGGAACAGTTAGACGCCTGGGCGACCGGAGAAATAGATTTGGTGGAATGGAACCGTTCTTTGCAGGAGCATTATAGTCTTGTTGCAGTTGCTGATAAAGTTATTACAGGTTTTGGTGATATAGATAGAGCAGGCTGTATTGACCGTTTGTTTGTTCATGCAGATTATCAAAGAATGGGGATTGCCACAGCGATTTGTGATAGGTTAGAGGCTGCATTTAAGGGTAATATTGTTACTTATGCTTCTATAACGGCAAGACCATTTTTTGAAAGCAGAGGTTATAAAGTTTTGAAAATGCAACGGGTAAAGCGAAAGGAACAATTTCTTACCAACTTTTTTATGATAAAAAGATAAATTGATTTTGTATTATTAGTGTGGTGGTATAGTTATGTGTAAAAACTTAATCTATTTCTATACCAGCGAGTATTTAATTCTATTAAAAGATACCGACTGCCCTTTCCTGCCGTACGGCAGTTTTTTTGGGAAATCTTGCAAAATTCTTTCTGATATGCTAGTATTATATACAAGATTAATTGTCGAAACTGGAGTACATAGTGTGATGAAAAAAGAGCGCAGTTTTCTTTATATTTTGTCTGGTTTTGCTTTGGGGGTTCTGCTGACAACTTTGGTTTGGCTGGGCGTGGGCAGTCAGACCAGCGCTGGAATAATTTCGGGCCAAAAGGAAAATCAGCGGACGGATTTGCTTGAGCATACCGTTCAGACATTGCCTGGAGATAGTTCAGCTTCCGGAGAAAAAGCCGCGGAACTTTCCGCGCTTGACTGGGATAACGCTGCTGTTTATAATGGCGGTGATATGGTTAGTTATCAGGGACGTTCTTACAGGGCGAAATGGTGGACGCAGGGTGAAAAACCAGATGTCAGCGATGTTTGGGAGGACCTGGGCGTTTTAGCTGGCCAGCCGATTGAGCCTATGGGAACGCAAAATGTTCCGATTGACGCCAAGGAGCCTCAAGATGTTGGATTATATGACTTTAAGGTGGTGGCCTATTACCCCAGCTGGAAGCCAGATAAATTGCAGTATCTGGATTTTGCCGTGGTTACCCATGTTTGTTATGCTTTTGCTATTCCAACGGCTGACGGCGGTTTGCGCGATTTGGAAAATCCGCTTACTGTTAAAGCTTTGATTGAGTCTGCGCATAAGAATGGCGCTAAGGTTTTGCTCTCGGTTGGCGGTTGGAGTTATAATGATGTACCGTTGGAGCCGGTTTTTATGGAGGCAACCTCTGATGATACCAAAATCCGGCGATTTGCGGCCAATATTGTGACAATGTGTGATGAATATGGTTTTGATGGAGTGGATATGGATTGGGAACACCCAAGAGTTGACGGCAGCAGCGCAAGACAGTATGAAAAGTTGATGTTGGTTTTGGCTGAACAGCTGCATGCTCAGGATAAACTTTTAACCGCAGCGGTTTTGAGTGGCGCCACGGCTGATGGTAATATTTATTATGATGCGGCTGCGCATACTAATGCCGTGTTGAATGCGGTAGATTTTATTAATGTTATGGCATACGATGGCGGCGACGGTGAACGTCATTCGCAGTATGATTTTGCAGTGAACTGTGCGGAATACTGGAAAGAAACGCGCGGTTTGCCGGCTTGCAAGGTGGTGCTTGGCGTGCCTTTTTACGCCAGACCAAGCTGGGCGGCTTATGGTGCAATTTCGCAGGAGGTGCCTGGGACGGATCGTCAGGATAGTGTGCTTTATAATGGTATGAATGTTTATTATAATGGCGTGCCGACTATTGAGGCAAAGACAAAATATGCCCGGGAGAATTTGGGCGGCGTGATGATTTGGGAAGTGACTCAGGATTCGCCGGACAAGGCTAAAAGTCTTTTGCAGGCAATAGGGCGAGCAGCTGCATAATTTGGTGCGGAGGTTGTTGTGCTGCTAATTCAAGAGGTAAATTTGACCTGGCATAAGCCGGAGCGTGGTGGGGCGGCGGCCAGTGCGCGTCAGAAATTTCCGTTGGCCTATGTTTGGCCGGCGGAAAGTGGTTTGCATAATGTGACCCTGCATTGCTTGAATTTTTATCAGCAGGGTGAAAATTTTCTGGACAGTGTTACGGAAATGCGTCATAGTTTACAGGTTTATGGTCAGAAAATGGCAATGCCGCAGTCTGAAATTGACCGTCGGATTAGTCAACGCCTGTGGCAGATGCGAAAATATGAGCAGCGGTTTTATAACTCGGCTGATGAATTAAATTTGACAAATTTAACCTTGGCTTATTGCGGCGAAAATTTGCAGGTTGATTTTTGTTATGATGAGCAACGCAGCGGCAGGCCACTGCGCCGTGGGCGAAATAAGGATTTTAATAATCGGCAGTCGCGTATGTTGGGTCGGGATTGTCTGAATGAAAATGCTTTTTTGCTTGCGCCGGGGCAATATGGCCGCCTGATTTGGAATGAACGCCGGGTGGATTGTGATACTGGCGGTTGGTATTATCAGCTGCATGTGTATAATTTGTTGTATGCGGCGCGCGGCGTGCCGGCGGACGATATTTTAATCAGGGAGCCTGATTTTGTTTATGAGCAGTTGGCTGATTTATATTAGGGTAAAACGGAGTGTTTTATGCGAAAGGTTGTTTTATATATTGCCAATGGTATTGTAGAATTGATATATGAAAGACGCAGGATTGAAAGGGGTGGCTTGTGATGTCTGATGAGGTAAAAAAGAACAGTGAACAAAACGGTTGGGAGGCTATTCGGGACGCTTTTGACCGGCTTTATGCGGACACCTTGGAAAATACGCAGCAGTTTGGCACGTTGATTAGCTGGCAGTTGGGTGGGCCGGACCCTTTAGATAGTTTTCGGATTTATGATGGCGGTACATATTGGCATATTGTCGGTTTTGGTTTGTCGGAGTTGTTTGAAAAGGAGTCAAATAACCCGGAGGTTAGCGGTTACGGCATGGAATTTACTTTTAAGCTGCTGAAAGCCGGCTGTGCTGATGTGGATAGAGAGATTAAAACGATTATTGGTATTTTTCAGGATTTGGCGCGTCTGACATTTGAGGAGGGCGAAGCTTTTTGGCCTTATGAGTACATTTATACTGGTCAGCAGCAGGGTATTGATTATGAGCAGAAATCCCGTCTGACTGGTCTTTTCACCGTGCCGGAGCCGCTTTTGACGCAGTTGGACACGCCTTATGGTCAGGTGCAGTTTGTGGAACTGGTTGGGGCGACGGACGCGGAGTTGCAGGCAATTATGCAGGGGGAAATGCGCGTGCGCGAGCTTTATGAAAAGCTGGGTTCCGATATTACAGATTTATGGCGTGATAGTTTGGTTTAACTGATTGGGAGGTGGCTTTATGGAAATGACTTACGTGCACAGCACCTATCATATGAGCAGCTGGCCGTTGTTGCTGGGAATTGGCGGTCATTTTATTTTCTTTTGTCTTTGCGTGTTGGGGATTATTCTGCTTATCCGCAGACCCTGGCGGAAGAATAGATAAGGAGGTTCGGCGATGTCTAAACAAGAAACAACGCCGCCGGAAAAGTTGCATATTAAGGGCGCTGGCGGTATGATTATCAGCAAGTCGGTGTTGAATGGGGATCAGCCTTTGAAGTGGCTGTTTCGGGACGAAGCGCCTTATGGCAGCGGTTGGGTGGCTTTTGGCGCTGGTGATGACGATGAATATGTTAATAATGCGGATAATCTTACAATTATTGATTTTAATGAATTGATTGATATGGAGCCGGCGGCTTATAATGTTTACCATATGCCGGTGGGGACGGAATTGGAACTTTGTGCAGACAAAGGCGAGCGTTTTTTTGTGGATTGCAAAACCGGCAAGGCGATTTTGGAGCCGGTTAAGCACCCGATGCAGCTGGCTTTTGAGCAGAATTTGCGTTTTTTGAACCAGCCGGAATATCCGGAGGAGTTTTGGCAGGGACTATTTCAGGAGAACGAATTTTTACAGCTTTTTGACGTGGGCGAGATTGATTTGTCGACGGGTGAGTTGGTTTTGGCTGACCCCTTGTCATATTTGGGGACGAAGTATCAGACCGTTTTGGCGCGGCAGGTGGCGGCCGGCAGTTATCCAGTGCAGCTGGCGGTGATGCGGACGCGCTATGCCGGGCTGCGTTATGTGGCGGCGCGTTTGCTTTTCAGCCGGGAGCCGGCTGTGCGGCATGAAATTGCCATGCCTAAGGGGTATAATCCGGAGGATTTGGGCAAGCCGCGTGTTTTCAGCTTTTTTGGTGTGGACGCCGGTCTGGCCTGTTTTGCGGATATGGCGCAGGCGCAGGAGTATCAGCGTTTTGCCGGGCAGTGGTATCAGGATAATCAGGGCAAAAATATTTATAATGATTATTTTGCGGAATTATTTAAGCAAAGTTATGCCCAGCAGCCGGAGCAGCAGCGCGAGTGTATTGATTTTCTGCGCTGGCAGTTGCCGGAGAGTGGCAGCAGGCTGATTATGTTTACCAGCGGTTTGGGCGATGGCGTTTACAGCGCATATTGGGGGCTGGACGCGGCCGGCGCGCCGGTGGAGCTGGTTATTCCGTTTATGAACCCGGAGTATTTCAGATAAAATGCTATTGTCAGGCATTATATGTTAACAAAAAAACCCTTGAACCAATCGGTTCAAGGG
>CANSKT010000134.1 GCA_947647555.1 uncultured Peptococcaceae bacterium
GCTTTATCGCGGCTGGTCATTGAATTTACAGCGTCTTTCAGTTTATACGCCTTAATTTCTGCCAGAACCTCCGGCGTAACCTCCGGATTGCTGGTAATTTTGGCGTTCATAACACCTTTTTCTCGAATAATTCGCGTCAAAGCTCGTGTATCAATACCATACAAACCTACGATATGATTTTCCACTAAAAAAGTGTCAAGATTGCCCTCCATACGGAAATTAGAAGGCTCCTGGCACCATTCACGAACAATATAAGCACAAAGGTGTGGTTTCGTGCTTTCAAAATCAGCAGGAATAACCCCATAATTGCCAATCAATGGAAATGTCTGGATAACCATTTGCCCATAAAAACTTGGGTCGGTCAGTGTTTCCAAATAACCAACCATAGCCGTGGTGAATACCAATTCACCCATAACCTCGCCCTGCCAGCCAAAAGACTTACCAGCGAACACACGACCATTCTCTAAAATCAGATATAAATCCTGCACAAACCTCACTCCTGTCAATGTTTTATAAATTGCAGATTTAGAATTGCAAAAAAATAACTCCAAATTGATTTATTATACCATATGAAGATGTTTTTTGTCAATCCCAATCCAATTTTTCCAAGCAGACAAAAGAACAGGCTCACCGTTAAGATGAGCCTGTTCTTAAAGCTTTTTTATTTATTTTTAGTAAAAATTATTTTAAAAACCGTGCCCAGCAGCACGCCAATCATTGAACAGGCAAAACCGGGCAAAATGATATCCATATCCAGATAGGGCAATATAATACCAGGCCTGCTATTTGAAATATGCAAAACAACCATGGAAAGATAATGGGTCAACCAGGAAACCAGCAAATGCATCGCCGCAAAGAAACAAGACATCAGCCATTTATAACTCCCCCAACCCTCATCACAACCGATAAATATGGAAATAATAAGCGTGCAAACATACAAAACCCTATTCAGAACCCCAAAGGGATAGCTGCTGAAATTGCTGTCAAAGCAACTGCCCAGCCAAAAAGCGATAACCGTCATCGCCCAGATAATTAAATAAACCCCAATTAAAACGCGCCGGGAAAGTCGCTGGCCGCTTTTCACCGTATTAGTACTCTCCTCCAGATGCTCAATCATTTTTCTATCCTCCATCAACAAATCGTCCAAACTAATGGCGTAAATTTTGCTCAAGGCTATAAGATTGATAATATCCGGATATGAACGGTTATTCTCCCAGTTTGAAATAGTCTGACGGCTAACCCCCAGCTGCTCCGCCAGATTTTCCTGCGTCAGCTTCTGTTCGTTTCTCGCCTGTTTAAGTCTATCCCCTATTTCCATGCTTATCCCTCCAAGCCTGCTGTCAATTATAACGCTTTTGCCGGCCAGCGTCCAGCAAATTTGTTTGACAACCGGCTTTTTTACCCTGTCAAAATCCTTTTACATCTGGATTTTTTATAATATTCCCAGCAAATTCAGAAAATTCAGCAGCAGCTTACCGGCATAAAATAGAATAACCACACCGCAAAGCAGATTAATCAGACGCAGCACCTTAGCGTCAAATTTGGTACGAAAAACCGAAACAATCATCGTCAGACTCAAAAACCAAAACAGGCTGGCCAAAACCACGCCCTCAATAAAAGGCATATTCTGCCTAACCGGTAAACTGGCCTGAAAAGCGCCCAACATCATAGTGCCGTCAATCAGCGCCTGCGGATTAAACCAGGTTACCACACAAGCCGTGGCAATAGTCTGGCGGATTGAGGGCATTTCTGCGCTCAAAGCAACCTCCGGCGGTTTAGCGCGCAGCAGCCCCAGACCAATCCAGCCAACCACCAGACCACCGGCTAACAAAATCAGCATTTGCAGCCAGACAAAGCGCTGCATAACCGCCCCAATGCCGAAAAAACAGGCCAGCGAAAGAGCCGCGTCAAAAAACAACACAATCAAAGCCGTCAGTAAAGCCCGGCGGCGCCGGCAGCTCAAGGCCGAATTAATAATGAACAAATTTTGCAGCCCCAGAGGCGCGGAATAAGCCAGCCCCACGCTGAACCCCTGCCAAAAATACAGCATATTATAAAATGTTCTCCTTATACAATAAACGCCGCCGTTTTCCATAGAAACGGCGGCGCACTGTTGCTTTGCTAATAATTCAGATTGCTATTTAGCATAATCCGTCACGCGTGTCTCCCTAATCAGCACAACCTTAATCTGACCAGGATAATCCAACTCGGCTTCAATACGCTTAACAATCTCACGCACCATAATCTCTGCCCGGTTTTCTGCCACTTTCTCCGGTTTCAAGATAATGCGCAACTCACGGCCGGCCTGAATAGCATAGGCTGTTTCCACGCCCTCAAAGTCGTTGGCAATAGACTCCAGCTTCTCCATGCGCTTGATATAAGACTCCAGCGTATCGCGCCTTGCGCCCGGCCGGGCTGCTGAAATAGCGTCCGCCGCCTGCACAAGCGCAGCCTCCACACTTTCAACCTCCACATCACCATGATGCGCCAAAATACCATGCACAACCTGCTTGCTTTCATGATATTTTTTAGCAATATCCGCACCAATCTCCACATGTGGACCTTCCATTTCATGGTCAAGCGCCTTGCCAATATCATGCAGCAAACCGGCACGCTTGGCTAATGTAACGTCAGCGCCAATTTCCGCCGCCATAACACCGGCCAGATGTGAAACTTCGATTGAATGTTTTAACACATTCTGACCATAACTGGTGCGGTAATGCAAACGTCCCAACAGCTTAACCAATTCAATATGCAAACCGCGCACGCCAGTTTCCAGAACGGCCTGTTCGCCCTCCTGACGAATTTTCTGTTCCACCTCTTTTTTGGCTTTCTCCACCATTTCCTCAATACGAGCCGGGTGAATACGGCCGTCCACAATCAGCTTGCCCAAAGCAATACGGGCAATCTCACGGCGAATAGGGTCAAAACCAGAAAGAATGACAGCCTCCGGCGTATCGTCAATAATCAGGTCAATACCGGTCAGGTTCTCCAAAGCCCGAATATTGCGCCCCTCACGGCCAATAATGCGGCCTTTCATTTCTTCATTAGGCAGCGCCACCACAGAAACTGTGCTTTCCACCGCATGGTCAGCCGCCACGCGCTGAATAGCCTCGGTGATAATCTCACGCGCCCGGGTTTCCGCCTCGTCCTTAGCCTCAGCCTCCATCTCCCTGATCATCGTAGCCATATCAACCTGAACTTCTTTATTAACGTCCTGTAACAGCTTATCCTTAGCCTGTTCTGAAGTTAAACCGGAAATTCTTTCCAACTCCGCCAGCTGTTCCTGCTCCAGCGCCTGAATTTTTTCGCGTTGAGCGTCCAATTCAATATCTTTCTGATGCAGCTTGCTTTCTTTGCGCTCAATGCCCTCCAGCTTTTTATCCAAAGAGTCCTCTTTCTGCACCAAACGCTGTTCCATCTGGTTCAATTCATTGCGGCGAGCCTTGGCTTCGTCTTCCGCCTTACTGCGCATCTGAAAAATTTCGTCCTTGGCCTCCAAAAGCGCTTCTTTCTTTTGCGATTCCGCATCTTTAGCCGCATCGTCCAGCATTTTATCAATAGTTCCTTTGGCTGCGCCCAGCTTGGCCTCAATTATTTTGCGATAGAAAATAGAACCGGCAAAATAGCCCAAAAGCAGACCAACCACCAGGAACACCAGATTAATAATTATATTTCCGATTGAAAATTGCGGCATTCTTTCACCTCCTTTTTGTAAATTTTTTGATTTTATCAGTTTTTTCATAAAAATAGCCCGGTCACACCTGGTGACGGGCAATCAGAATAAATTTTTACATCAAAACCTGCTGGGTAAAAGCCCCAACAGTCTTTCCCCAATATTCTAATAATTATAAACTTTTAATAAGTTTTTCTCAACAATCTTGCCTCAACATTCTTCAACAATCATGCTATAAGAATCATGCTTCAACAAGCCAGACCATAAGCAGCCCGGCTCCTTAAGCTAATATATAAATCAGAATACTTGTGCAAAGTCTTAAAACCAAAGGAATGTAAAATTTATTCTAAAAGCCATAAAAATTTTCTGATATTTTTTATAAATACTTTTTGATTAAAAATTTTTATAACTATCTATTATTTTATATATTTAAGCTTAACTTGTCAAGCGTTTAAGCAAAGAAAGTGTAAATTTTATCCTGGCTAATATTACAAGCCAACGTACAGCGCGGCCAGCAGACACATATTATATAACAGGCAAACTATTTTATAGCAAATTATGGGAGATTTTTTGCGATGCTTTTTATTTTTTCCTTAATAATTACGGCAATATTTATAACCTGGCTGATATCTGGCTTATTTACAGCCCTGCTGCTCTGCGCAATCGTCTTGAGCGCCGCCCTGTACGCCCTCCTGAGAATTTTTTCATATATCTTCCGGCGTATTTCAGATAATCTGCGCTGCCGGACTTAATTTTATTGGCGTTGGCGGTAAAAAGTCAAAATTTTATCAACCACCTGTTCCAAAGCCCATTTATCCACATTAATGCTGAAATCCGCCACTCCGGCATAAAGCGGCTCGCGCTCAATTACAAGCTGCGCCACGGTTTCCGCCGTGGCCTGCCGGGGCAAAAACACGCGGTTTTTCTTGCGCCGCATGCGCCGAAAAATAGTTTCAGCTTCTGCCTGCAACCAGACCACACACCCCAGCTGCTGCCAAAGCTGAAGCTGTTCCGGCTCCGGCGGCAATGCGCCGTCTGCCGCAATCACCATACGGCTTTTGCCCAGCTGCTTGCGCAGCATAAGCTTATCCTCTGAATAAAACCGAATACGCCCATATTTGCTGTAAATTTCCGGCAATTTTAAATCCGTTACCTGTTCCAGTTCAAAATCCAAATCCACAAAAGCATAAGCCAGTTCCTCCGCCAGCATACGCCCCACAGCGGTTTTACCCACGCCCATCATGCCTACTAAAACTATATTTTCTGCCATCATGC
>CANSKT010000135.1 GCA_947647555.1 uncultured Peptococcaceae bacterium
GCGTTATTCTTAAAGGTGTTGTTAGGCAGACGGATAGCGCCCAACAAATCCGCCCTCTCCGCCAAATATTCCCGAACCTTGCTGTCTTTAGCGTCCATAGTGTAGCGGCTGGTAACAAAGGCCAGCACGCCGCCGGGGTGGATTTTAGCCAGCGCTTTAGCGAAGAAATAGTTATGAATGGAAAAATTATACCTGTTATATGCCGGGTCAAAAACGCTGTAATTGCCGAAAGGCACATTACCAACCGCTATATCGAAGCTGTTATCCTGAAAATTAGTTTCTTCAAAACCTTTAATCTGGATATTGGCCTTGGGGTAAAGCTGTTTGGCAATGCGCCCGGTAAGGCTGTCCAGCTCTACACCGTAAAGCTGACTGTTTCTCATTTCCTCCGGCAGCAGCCCCAAGAAATTACCCACACCGCAGGAGGGCTCTAAAATCTTGCCGCCTGCAAAACCCAGTTTACTTAAACCCTCATAGATAGCTTTAATAACCGTGGGACTGGTGTAATGAGCGTTCAAAACGCTTTCTCTGGCCGCGGTATATTCCTCGCCGATCAGCAGTTCTTTTAATTCGGCGTATTCCGCCTGCCAGTTTTCTTTGCTGCTGTCAAAAACCTCCGGCAACGCGCCCCAGCCCACATATTTAGCCAATATTTCCTGCTCCTCTGGCGTGGTTTGACGATTTTCCGTCTCAATTTGTTTTAAGGTACGGATTGCCGCAACATTCATTGCATATTTGGCTTTCTGTCCGCCTGCGCCCAAATCATCGTCTGTGATATGGTAATTTTCAACCGGCACAGCCTCGACAATCTCAACTTCTGGCTCGACAATCTCAACTTCCGAAATAAATTCATTTTTCGGTGTTTCGTCAATAATATCTTCTGGCTTAATATCAAATATTGCTGTCGTTTCTTCCCTGTTAAAAAGAAAATCATTGCGCTTGTCCTGCCGCAGCAGCCACGCAAAGTTTTCTTTATTTTCCACCCGGCCAATGGGATAAACCAAAGTTGGGTCAAGCAGGTGTATATGATACTGGTCTATTTCCTCAATGCGAAAAGGCTTGTTATCCAGATACACCGTATCGCCAACCGTATATTTAGGCTCATTCGGTAAAACCTCAACTTCCGCCGTTTCTTCCGCAAGAACTTCCGGCTCGTCAATCTCAACATTTGAATTCGGCGTTGGCTCAATAATACTTTCAGTTTCTGCACTCACAACCGGCAGGGTGTAAATTTCCTTGCCAGTTTCCACAACCGTTATGCTTTGTGTTTTCTGCAAACGTGTTTCCGCCTGCTCCGCCCATTCCGCTAATTCTTCCGGCGTAACATAACGTCCCTGCTCAATGATTTTATCTATGCGTTTAGCCGTCATATTCCAATTAAGCCGCACATCTGGGCAATGCTTTTTATTAAAAGTAATACCCCGGCTATCGTGATTTTCGCCAAACTCCAACCAGCCCGACCGCACAGGTATACTGCCGCCCGTGCCATATTCGTTTTTGAGAAAATCCGCCTTTTCCTTGGCCGTGTGGCTCTCTTGAAAGAAGTTATATATCCGCTGTTTGCCGCCGGAAACATTGCCGCCCTCGCCAAGCGCCGCATTTATCTCATCTTCGGTAATAAACTGCGAAATCTCATTAACCTCGACTATCTGGCTTTTATATTCCAGCCTTGGCAGCGGCAAATCCTGAAGCAGGCTTTGCACCTCATCAACATACCAATAGTTAAAGCGCATAACAGCGTGGTCTGCCTTATACGCCGCCAAGAACTCGGCATATTCCCGGATTATTCTATCCCGGCTCTCCGGCTCGCTTAAAAGCTGAGCGCATTTTTCCGCTTCAGCCGGGAAACCGCCGCCTTTAACCTTATTGACCTCCGCTTGAAGATAAGCAAACAAACCCTTTTCCTTGCCCTCATCGCTTAAATCTCTGGCAATATACCAAAGCCGCTCAGCAATCTGACGACGCTCATAGCCCAAAGCCTCGGCTACTTCCAACTCGCTTGCAAACTCACCAGCGTTAAGCAACTCGTCTATCCGCTCCGCCGCCTGCTCCCAGCTAACAACCTGCACATTTTTCCCATATCTGGCGCTGTCGCCGCGGCCAAGGCGAATACCCTCGTCCGCATACCACGCCGCAACATTGCCCTCATCACGCAGGAAACCGTTGCCGCCGTTAAACAGCCTGCTCAAATAGGCCGCTTTATCTGACAACGGCTTTTGTTTAGAAAATTCTGCGGCAATCTGCATACGGTTATTTTTAGCATTGCCGCCAAACCGCAGTACATTGTCTATAACCTCTTGACTAAATGCTGGCGTAGGTATAAACGCAAAAGGAGCGGCCTTTTCAATGTCCGCCCTCTGCTGCTGTTCGCTTGGAATAGCTATATCAAAAAAGCTTAATTGTTCTGAACTTTCTGTTAGATCAGAACTATCTCCGCCAAGACTATTTCCTCCGCCTGCTGGCGCAGGCTGTTCATCAACCCCACCCACTTCAGGGGATTTTGCGCTTTCAACTCCTCTGTCAGCCCGGCTTTCACTGACATTTCGCTCATCAACTGTTCCAGCCTGCGGTTGGCCTCCGCCTCCACTTCCAGCAGGTGTTTGTTCAGCTGACCGTTCACGGAAAGGCTTGTCCACAGGACTGGCCTCTGCTCCCGCAGATACTTCCGCCGCAGCAGGCCGTATTTGCCCAGCGTTTGCATTTCCAACCCGTCCATACTCAACTCCGGCAATAGATAATCGCCCCTCTGCCGGTATGTCAGCTCGTTCATTTCCCGCACTTCGTTCATTTTGCTCAATCCTTTCTTGTTTATGTTCCCGCTCATAAGTTTTCACCACAATTTCAATCTGGCGTAAAACCTGCTCACTGCAATCGCTTACCGCCGCGCCCAACACCGCCACAGTTGCCGGTGTTGTAAAGTCAAAGATACTCAAAAATTCCTCATTCTCAAAATACAACTCTGGCGCGAGTCCGCAGCGAGAAAGCAGGGTATAGGCGATACTCACTCTTGCCGCGTCCACATATTCAGCGGCAATATCTTCCTCCGGCAATCTGGATAAAGCGCTGCCAATGACCTCGCCTAAAATATCCTGTCGGTTTTGCTCCCAATATTCCGCCGCCATACCCTCGGCAATTTCTTTCAGCTGACCGGCCAAACCTAAGCTTTCCGAAACGCCGTACTCCTGTTCTAAGGCTGCACCTACCGTCTCGCTGTGCCGCTGCTCATCATACTTCCACAAATAAGGCTTTCGTTTGCCGCCGGTATCCGCCACGTCAAACACATATTTAAGCCTTGGCTGGCCGCTGTTTTGGTCAATAAGGGCAATACCTTTAGAGCCGCGCCGCACATAGCGCTGCATACGCTTATTCCAAAAATCGTATTCGGCGCAAGCCTCGGCCTCCGGGCGCTGGGCATAGATTAACAACTGCTCGGCAAAGGGATATTTATACAGCCTGCCGGACAACCGTAGAAAATTCGTCCATTCCTCCCGGCTGGCCGTTATCTGCCTTGCCGTATCCCCGGATAAAATTGTATAGCTTAATACCTTGTCCATAATAAATTATTTCAACCCCCCAATCAAGTTTGTCATCGCTAAAATGAGCTTTTTAAGGCTCGTTTTATGCTTTTAGGATAAACCATACGCGCAACCCTAAAACCGCTCTCCCAAACCCTTGCTGCATAAGGCTTTTATTATCGCTAAAAGCTCATTTTTACACTTTGTTTTTTCCGCCGCCGCTCATATTCTGCCTGCCTTTTCCGCCGCATAGCAATCGCACATCCAGAACAATATTTTGCCCGGCCAGATTTAATCTGCAAGGATTTGCCGCAAACTACACAACGCCGTACATTGTCCGCTTTAGATATATCTGCACACAAAGCCGCACACTCCCGGTCAGGCAGAACCGCCTCCTTGAAATAATTACACAGCAGCGTATACGAAGCGCTTTGCGGGCAAGGGCTATCCAGTATTAAACAGCGCCCCTTATCCCAATTAGCGCAAAGGGCGGCAATATGCGCTCTTGCCTGCCGCAGCTGCTTATCCGTCATAACTTCAGCCATTAGCAGACCTCCGCTGGACAGGCGGAAACAGCACTTCTACACCCTGAACGGCCTTGCTGTTCGCAACCAAACCGCCCACCATATCCGCAATCAACTGCATAAATTCGTCCTCTGGCAAATTGCCGCGCTCAACCTCCAACAGCTTTTGCTCCCATTCAGCGGTCAAAAGCGGCGATTGCAATTCCTCCGGCAGAACGGTGATGAGCGCCTTGCCCAGCTGGGTCGGCAGCAGATTGGCCGCTTTTTTACCCTTTTTACGCTCCAGCAGCCCCACATTCACCAGCTTTTCAATAATCCCAGCTCTAGTTGCCGGTGTACCTATACCTTTTCTCGCCGTCCCAATAGGAATATCTTTTGCCCCGACTCTCTCCATTGCCGCTAACAGCGTATCCTCGGTGTAATGGGCTTTAGGCTCGGTTTTCCCCTGCTTAACTGCTACATTTTCAACCTGACGCGTTTGCCCCGCGACAACTTCACCGCTGAATTGCTCCAAAACCTTATCTTTCGGGCAATATTGCTGCCAACCATAGTCCAGCATTTCTTTAACGCTGGCTGTAAATACAGCGCCGCCGCACTCCGCCGTAATTTTAATCTGGGCATAGCGGCAGGGAGCGGCAACCGCCCGGAGCAGGCCGAAACAAACCAGCCCCAAGACTGCCGCCTCCCCCTTGGGCAATTCAGCAACTTTATCTGGCGTTAAACTCTTGGTCGGAACAAGAGCGTGGTGATCGCTCACCTTGGCCGAATTGCAAACTTGGGCTGACAAAATTTCACCCGGCGCTTTCAAACCGCAGACCACTGAAGCAATCTCCGCTAAATCTGGCACAACGCTTGACATATCAACGGTCAGATAGCGGCTGTCCGTACTCGGATAGCTAA
>CANSKT010000136.1 GCA_947647555.1 uncultured Peptococcaceae bacterium
GTCATGCAGCTATCAGCTGGCCGCTACTGTCAGAAAGCTTTAGCTATGATATTATGCAAACTGCTGATAATCATTTTATTGCCTGTTTCAGCATTAAACCCGATTTATATTTACAGGCCTATAATGAACAGCTAAACGGCCACCAAATTGCCAGCACCAGTCAACAACCGCAAAGCCTCAAATTGCTTTATGTTGAAGAATATGCCAAATGGATACTACCGCCAGATTTTACAACGCCCAGTTTTAATATAGTCTGCATTACCCCCAGTCAGCCCACAACCGCAGATTTAATGCAAATTTTAGAAACTCCCTTTCTGGTTACTGTTAAATGTATAGAAACAGACCCAAAACATCATGAACATTATCCAATAACTTATGGTATTATGTCCGATGGCTTACAAATCGGCCCTGTGCAGATTAATGAACAAAATTGCTATACCTGCCAGCTTACATTCAAAGCCCAACCATATATTAACGCCTATCAAGTCAGTTATGGCGCACACAAATTAGCTGCAAATGTCAACGCTGAACAAAATATTGAACTGATTTACGACCATAAAGCCAATGTTTGGCGCAAAAACAGCCAAAATCTGCCCTGTTTTTCGGTCGTTTATACACCGGAACCAGAGACACTGCCCATTTATAATTATAGATTAATCTTTAACGCCAACGGCGGTCAATATGCACCATTTTCGCAAACAGCTTCAAGTTATGAGCAAACCTTTCTTTTCGTTATTCCCAAAGAAACGCCCATACGACCAAATTATCGTTTTTTAGGCTGGGCGAAACAGAAAAATGCCTTAACCCCAGCTTATCAGCCACAGGATATTATTATCCTGCGCAGCAAAGAACCCAAACTCACACTTTATGCTGTTTGGCAGTTTAACCCTGCCAATCCGGACAAACCACCAACTGTCGAACCAAAACCGCCGCCGGATTTACCACAAATAGCCTATTGCCTGTACTATGACAGCAACGGCGGCAATAACACACCAGCCGAACAGGTTCAATATAGTTCTGCAACCAGCCATATCTTTGAAATTACGGCGGAACAGCCAGAGCGTCCCGGTTATATTTTTGCAGACTGGTCACTAAACCCCAAAGCCCTACAAAGCGATTACCGGGCTGGCGATAAATTGCATTTAACCCAAAATCAGCCAAGCCAAACGCTATATGCAGTATGGCAACTTCCGCCGCCCTCCGAAAAACCTGTTCTAAATTCTCCCGGCGATAACTCCGGTAATGAAAATATTGTCGAAATAGCACAACCTGAATTGCCGATGCCTAACCTAATACACCAAGCCTATATCCAAGGCTACCAAGATAACACTATCAAACCGCTAAATTATCTTACGCGTGCCGAAACAGCTGTAATGCTTTGTCGCTTAATGCCGGAGCCGACCAAAACGGAGCCGGTTTATTGTATAGCGGAAGATGTACAGACAAATGCCTGGTATTATACAGAATTAGCTATATTACAACAAAACGGCTTGATACAGGGCTATGCAGACGGAACTCTGCGACCTAATCAAAATTTAACGCGTGCTGAATTTATCACAATGTTAATACGTTTTAATAAATTACACAGCCCAGATTCAAATTTAAGCAATAATTTTTCAATAAATATACCAACAAGCAATTTTTCTGACATTGCCAACCATTGGGCTGAAACGTATATCAAACAGGCGGCCATGCATGGTTGGATTAAGGGCTATCCTGATAACAGCTTTGCTCCCAACCAGCCAATCAACCGGGCCGAGGCTGTCAGCATATTAAACAATCTGCTTAACCGCCAGGCAGATATAGCCAAACTTGCAGCATGTCAAAATTGGCCGGATAATCCTGAAAACGCCTGGTTTTATGCCGATTTGCTGGAAGCTGGCCGCACACATACTTATGTCATTGAAAATGATACTGAAAGCTGGCTGGAAATTTATCCCACACAACATTAATCTATCACTGATTTTATATCTATAATATCATCAAAAGCTATTTGCAACGGTCTAACGCCAGACAATAATAAGCAGCGATGTATCTTATCCAAAACCAGTATCTGACCGCTGCTTTGCAAATATTGACCATTGACAAAATAAGTCACCACAACCAGACTGCCCTTTTGCAACCGCCGCAGTTTAGCGTCCAACTCCGCCGCAGCCTCATCAGCCAAAAGCTTGGGCGGAACCAAACCCATTTCCTGTTCTTTGCGGCGCAACGCTGCATTTAGCCCCTTAACAGCCGCAAAAGGCATAAATTGCTTGGCTCTTTCTGCCGGTGACATTGAGCTTTTTGGCTTATTCCCCACTCTTATGCCCTCCAATCTGCTGATTACGTTCTCTTCCGGTAGCGCCAGGCGCAAAATTCATTCCTCTTAAAATCTTATTTCGGCCATATTTTTGTTTAATGTGCAAAACAGTACGCTGCACAACTCGCTCTTTTTGCAGCACAGCATCAATATTATTAAACAGATTTAGCTGCTGATTGCCCTCTGGTAGCAAATTATTAAAGCTTATATTAATACGCCGCACTGGCTTGCTGGCGTCCACAATACGCTCAAACAAAGCCAACGCCGCCGGAATTAACACCAAATCAGAATTAGCAGGCATTGACAAACTGGTATTACCTTTAGCCGCAGCAGCATGTAAACTATTGCTATAACCAACATACATGCTGATATGAGAAGTAACCATTTCCTTATCCACCAATTCAAGACATAATGTATCTATCATTTCCTTAACGATTAACTTTGCTTCTGTAAAGGAATAATCGCGCATCAAAACCTGACCACTGCCCAGGCAGTTGCTTTTAGGACGATAAGCCTTAATATCAGCAATCGTCGTCGGCTCTCTCCCCCAGGCATGGTCAATCAACAACTCCGCATCTATACCAAACAATCTATAAATCAGCATTTCGTCAGCCTGTGCAATCTGGCGCATGGTACTGATACCATAACGCGCCAGACGTTGCGCCGTACCCCGACCAATTCGCCAAAAATCTGTCAATGGCCGGTGCTCCCAAAGTTTCTCCTGATAGCTGTTTTCATCAAGACAACCGATAAAATCAGGAGCATGCTTGGCCATGATATCCAAAGCAATCTTCGCCAGATATAAATTACTGCCAATACCACAGGTTGCTCGCAATCCGGTTCGTTGCAAAACCTCTTGCATCAGCTTCTGCGCCAACTGCCGCGCCGTCAGGCTGTAAGTATGCAAATAAGGCGTAATATCCAAAAAAGCTTCATCAACTGAATAAACATGGATATCCTCTTTGGCAATATACTGTAAATAAACGCCATAAACCTCCGCCGCATAATTAATATAAAGCTGCATACGTGGCGGCGCCATAATATAATCCAAATTAGGCGGTATTTCAAAAACCCGACAACGGTTCGATACGCCCAAAGCTTTTAAAGCCGGACTTACAGCCAAACAAATAGTTTTCTCACCACGCTCTGGGTCTGCTACCACCAGCTTAGTCGTCATAGGATTAAGCCCCCGCTCCACACATTCAACGGAAGCATAAAATGATTTCAAATCAATGCATAGATATGTTTTGTTTTTAGCAATCATCATCTCACACCCACAGCAGAAAATCCAAGAATTATCACAAACAAATGTTCTACAAATATTATATCGAACATTCGTTTTATTTGCAAGTATTTTTTTATGAGAATTTTTGGTTTTTAGGGCTTGTTTTTTCCAAAATCATCTGCTATAATTATAAAGATGGTTTTTTATAAGACCATAAATTGAATTTTAATCCCTGTCGCTATAATATATAGCGACCAGATGTCCGAAGGGAGGTGCTGAAATGCGTGATTACGAGGTTTTGTATATTCTGCGCCCAGATATGAGCGAGGAAGAATATACTGCTGCGGTGGAAAAGTTCAACGCATTAATTCAGGCAAATGGCGGCGAAGTTGTTAAAACCGATATTTGGGGCAAGAGAAAGCTTGCTTATGAAATCGAAAAACTTCGCGAAGGCTACTATGTTTTAGTAACTTTCAAGGCCGGGCCGGAATTGCCGCAGGAACTGGAACGCAATTTCCGAATTGCTGACAGCGTGCTGCGTTATCTTGTCACTCGTTTGCCTGAATAGAGGAGAATTTTTATGTTGAACCGAATTGTTTTAATTGGCAGATTAACCCGTGACCCAGAGTTGCGTTTCACGCCAAATGGCCATGCGGTTTGCTCTTTCACCCTGGCGGTGGATAGACCATTTACCAATCAGGACGGCAACCGGGAAGCTGATTTTATTAACATCGTGGTTTGGAACAAACAGGGTGAAAACTGCGCCCAGTACCTGGCCAAAGGCCGGTTAGCCGCAGTGGACGGCCGTTTACAAATACGTTCCTATGATGGCAACGACGGCCAACGTCGTTATGTAACTGAAGTTATTGCTGATAATGTTCGTTTCCTTTCCTCTCGCAATGAGGGCGGCAACGGCTATGAAACTGGCAGTTCCAGTTATGGCGGTAATGCCGGTTCGCGCGGTGCTAACACATATGAACCGCCCAGCCCCAGTGTGGCCGCTGCAACATTTGAGGATAATATGCCTTTAACCAGCGATGATTTGCCATTTTAACAAAAATTTTTGAAAAAAAGTCTAAAGGACTATAATATAAGGAGGAATTACTCATGGCTGAAGAAAAAGCCAGGGAGGAAAGACGTCCCTTCCGCGGCAACCGTGGCCGCCGCAGCCGTCGTCGTGTCTGCCGTTTCTGTGTTGATAAAGCACAGTATATCGATTACAAAGACACCGCACGCTTGCGTAACTATATCACCGAACGCGGCAAGATTTTGCCTCGTCGTGTTTCTGGCAACTGTGCCAAACATCAGCGTATGCTGACTGACGCTATCAAGCGCAGCCGCATTGTGGCTCTGCTGCCCTACACCGCTGAATAAGTAAATAAAAATTAAATCAACCAGCTATTTAAT
>CANSKT010000137.1 GCA_947647555.1 uncultured Peptococcaceae bacterium
ATGCAGGAAAGCGTTCCCACCCAGGTTATGGCGGTAATCGGCAAAGTAGAAAAGCTGAATAAGGTATCTGCCACTAAACGGATTTTTTTCGCCAATGTCCATTTACTTTTGCCTATTTCTCTTTGTTTGCGGTCATAATAAATTTCTTTGGTCTTAAAACCGCTCCAGAGTATCTGACCGGTTATCGCACTGTTTGGTTCATCTAAACTTTTTAAAACTTCAATAACCTTACGATCAACCAAGAAAACATCAAAACCATGCGCCGGCATTTTAGGCAAAGCTACTTTGCGCGTCAACCAATAATACAAATCAGAAAAGAAAGATTTATCCTCCCTGGTTTCTCGCACAGCTAAAACCACATTATTTCCTTGCTGCCATTCCTGATACATCTGCAAAATAAGTTCTGTCGGCTCTTGCAAATCTGCCGCCTTTATTACCGCACAATCACCACTGGCATGAACAAGACCACATAAAACAGCCGCATGACTGCCAAAGTTTCGGGAGAGTCTGATTGGGCAGATATTTTTATCTAGCTCGGCTAACTCCAGAATGATCTGCCAGCTGTTATCCCCTGAGCCATCGTCTACCATAACAATCTCATATTCAAAATCAATTACATCAATTATCTTTGCTTTAATATCCTCATAAAGAGGCCGCAAATTCAACTCGTTGTAATATACCGGCACCACAATCGAAAGCTTACTCATTACCACGTACTTCCCTTATGTATTCCTGATAATTCTTAATATATTCCTCGGCATCATATGGTTCACTGGATAACACTAATAAAACCGCATCTTGAGAAAAATCATACATTTCTTTCCAAACCATTTTCGGCATATACAACCCCTCATATGGCTTATCTAATAAATATACTTTTTCATCTTTGCCGTCTGTTATTTTCACTTTTGAAGAACCACAAACATTAATGAAAACAAATTCCGATTTACGATTGGCATGACAACCCCGAACGCTTTCTGTGTCTGCACCATATATGTAAAATATTCTGGCAATATTAAACGGCACGTCTTTCAAACCCTCAGCCACAACCAGTTTACCGCGCTCATCACCATTCACCTTAAATTGTATTTCCTTTACAGCTTCAAGCATTTTTTCACTTCCCAATTAATTAAATTACAGATATTCCGGCCTGATTTCATACCAGCGCAAAACCGTATCCGCCTGCCCCTTGAAGTTGACTTTATCCGCATACAAATAACGAAAGCCCAGCTTTTCATATAACCTGACCGCTCGCTGGTTATCCTGTATGACATTCAAATATACCCTGTGCAATCCTAAATCAACAAAGGCAATATGCAAAATTTCGAGGGAAACAAATGTACCCCCCCCCAAGAATCTGGGTGTAAAGCTATCGCATATTCCGCTTCACCTCTGGCTTTATCAATATTTTTCAAACTGACCGTACCATAATATTTATCGTCCTCTGCGGTCACCGCCAAATGCAGGTTATCGCAGCAATCCTGAGCCTGCTCAATAAATTTCTGCACATCAGCCAAAGTTTTATTAGCGCCATCAAATTGCAAATAACGCATAACATTTTCGTCATGCTGCCATTCCAACATTCTGGGCGCGTCCTTTAGCTGTAATTTTCTTAAAAAGAATTTCTTCATCATTTATCCCTCAAAAGCATTTATTGCCGCAATAACATAACTTTGCTCATCTGCCGTCATGCCATTATACATTGGTATACTCAAAACCTCAGCAGCAAACCCCTCGGCAATCGGGAAATCACCAACCTTATAGCCCAAATACTGATAAGCCTCGCTCAAATGCGGCGGAATCGGATAATGAATAATCGTGCCAATACCCTGCCCCTGCAAATACTGTATCAAAGCATCACGTTTACAATTTTTCACATGAATAACATATTGGTGCCAGGTTGAATCTGCACCCGGCCTGATTTGCGGTAGCTGAACCAGTGGATTTTTTATCTCATGCGTATATCTGGCTGCTATCTCATTGCGTTCACGATTAAATTCATGCATATGCTTCAGCTTAACGCGCAGAAGTCCAGCCTGTAACTCGTCCAAGCGGCTGTTCGTTCCCACAACTTCATTTTGATAGCGCACCCGACTGCCATAATTACGATATACCTTAAATTTATCAGCAAGTTCAGCATTATCCGTTACAATCGCCCCGGCGTCACCAAAAGCGCCGCAGCCTTTGCTGGGGTAAAAGCTGAAACAGCCAATATCTCCAAACGTACCAACCGTTTGCCCCTGCCACTTATTGCCGTGGCTCTGCGCACAATCCTCAACCACTTTTAAGTTATGCTCCTGAGCTATTGCCATAATCTTAGTCATATCGCAGGCTTGTCCATACAAATGAACAGCCAGTATAGCCCTGGTTTTATCTGTAATCTTTTCTTCAATCTTGTCGGCATCAATGTTATCATACTTATCTGGCTCTACAAAAACCGGCGTCGCTCCATTCATAGAAATACCCATAACACAGGCAATATAAGCATTGGCGCAAACTATAACCTCATCACCTGCACCAATCCCCAAAACTCGAAAACTAAGCCACAAAGCATCTAAACCGCTGGCCAAACCCACACTATATTTCCTGCCAATATATTCCGCCCATTCCTGCTCAAACGCTGTAACCTCCTGGCCTAATATATACCAGCCACTGCGCAGGACTTCCAAAGCCTTGGCTTCATATTCCGCAGCGTGTAAATCATATTGTCTTTTCAAGTTATTTGGCATTATGTTCATTTATTTTCTGCCTCCTTAATCAATCCTGACTAACAACTGACAATTCAAAGTTTTCTATTGTATATTCCTGTTCTGTTGCATATACCAGGCGTAAAACCGCGTCTTCAGGCAGACTGCCAGAATTAATCACCCAAGAATAATGTCTGCTACCCTTTTTAAGCAAATTATGAAATGAAAACTGAATGCCATAATCAGAACCTACTATATCAAAATATATATATTGGGAATTTTTATTTATATCCAAATCAAAAGCAATCTGATACAATGTATTATCTGCAAGTTGACTTGTCGGAAAGTCCAATATCTGTACTCCAATTTCTCTTTCTGAATTTGGCACATTTATTTCTTCCGCTGAATATATTACTTGCTGAACTGTATATGTTTCTGCCGAAGCACTAATCAGTTGCTTTTCATATGTGCAAGCTTGCAATGTATCCGCAATAATTGTCGTCCAGGCAAAGAATATAACCACACAGGGTATTAATACTTTAATATGATTGGCTTTAATAAATTGCCATAACTTAGACCAGTTTACACAAAATGCAATAAAGAAATACAGCAAAAAGTGTATTGTAATAAAAAATCTTATTTCCGACGCACCAAATAACTGTAACAAACAAGGTATACTGGCAGCTAATAACAATAGAGAGTCCGTTCTTTTCAATGTAATTCCTTTATTGAACCATATTGCATAGACAGCTGCAATTAACCATAAGATTATGGCAAATGAAATTCGCAACCCTTTAGCTTCAAATAAATCATGTATGTAGTTTTCAGAATAAACAGGCGTTAAAAGATTTACCAAATGTCTGGTATATATGCCACACATGTCTAACGGATATTCAGCAACTAATTTAAAAAATGTTCCATAAGTAAAATTATCAGCTGTTATATTTTCTTTAGCTACAATCTGTGAACCAGCTGAATCAATATATCGAACACCGCCGGGCACATGGTTAGCAACATTACCAACTACACCCTCATATCGCGGCAAAGTCAATCCCCAATAAACCTGCGTCGCCTGCAAAGTTCTTTCATAATTGGTATATGCTTCTGTTAAAACTCTTGGCGTAAACTTTTCTGTATAATGATAATTTATCAGCATTTGCGGCAAGGCTAACAAGATACAGCCAGCTAATATAAAAGGCACTAATTGAAAAATATCTTTTAGACGTTTTCTATTCCAAAATATTACTAAAACACATGCAATTACGATACCATATAAGTGCGCAACCCTGATATTATATGCAGCATATAAACAAATACCAGCTGCAAAACATACAAGATACTTTTTCCATTTATCTATACTGGCGTTTTCAGCTAATGTATACTTTAATAAGGCTAAACTCCATAGCATAAAAGCCATTGCCGGCGCGTCAGAAAGTGGATATTGCAGATGGTCACCCCAGAAGTATAATACCAACAAACTGCATAATATTAATTTTAGCAAAGAGCCAACCGAGTTTATTTTTACATTAAATATATATGGCAAAGCTGCACACAATGTAATTGTCATATATAAAGCTGTAAATATCCAGAAACCTATATATTCAGATGAGAATAGAGTATTTCCTAAAGTCTTAAATAATAAGATTAACAGGTATATAAAATAACCTCTGAATGTTTCCGGAAAAGCATATAAATCAAATTTACCATTAGCAAACATTCCGTCCGCCAATCGCCAATAGCTACTGGAATCCCAAAAGAATATATATACATCTTTATAAAACGAATATAATATAAAAAGTGCAAAAATAATTATTGTTACATCCGGCTTATTAATTCTTTTGTTACTTATTTGTGCAAACTTTTTCTTAAATTTATTTAGTATACAAG
>CANSKT010000138.1 GCA_947647555.1 uncultured Peptococcaceae bacterium
GGGTCTTCTGGGACTGTTGCTGAACAGCGGTATGATGATGGCGATGCGCAATTATCATGAACTTACGGCGGCTTCAGAGGTGCAGGTTCTGCTTTCCACGCTGGCCGACGCTTTGATTGATGATTTGCGTTATGCCCGGGACGTACAGGTGGTTGGCGATGATTTGCAAAGCTATGCCAGCGATTCCTATGGCAGTAATACCAGCTTTTCTCTGGACGACGGTCAGCTTTTGGCGGCCGGGCAGCGTATTCTGCCGCCGGGGGCGTACCGCAACGGTAAGTATGAACTGCCGGCATTGCCGGAAATTAAATATCAAAACGGCTGCTTTACGGTTTCGCTGTCTGTGCAGGAAACGGGCGGCGGTATGTCGGCGGAAACGGAGTTCAGCGTTTATTGTCTTAATAGTGCGGTGGCAATGCCATAAAATAAAAGCCATTCGGAAAGAGGAATTGTTAAATGAAATATATTAAAATTGGCGATTTGCTGGTTAAAAGCGGCGCGATTACACAGGCGCAGCTGGAACAGGCGTTGGCTTTGCAGTCCACCACGGGGGAACGCCTGGGCGAGGTTTTGCAAAATCATGGTTTTATCACGGAAAAGCAGCTGATTGATACCCTGATGAGCCAGTTGGGCGTGGAATTTATAGATTTGAACAATTACAGTCTGCCGCCGGAAATGGCGCAGCTGTTGCCGAAAAATATTGCCAAAAAGCATATGGTGGTGCCAATTCAGGCCAGCCGCACCGATATTCATCTGGCGATGGCTGACCCACTGAATTTTGTGGCGATTGAGGAGGTTCAGGCCGTTACCCGGCGGCGTGTTCTGCCGTATATTGCTACCACGGCCGCGGTGGAGCGCGCTGTGCAGAACCTTTACAGCAACCAGGGGGCGATGCGCGCTATTGAGGATATGCAGCGCGATTTGTTGGGCAATCAGTATGTTGGCACGACGGCTCCGCAGGCTGTGGACGAGGAGGCGGCACAGGCTGACGCTGCTCCGGCTATCCGGCTGGTGAACTCGATTATTGAGCGCGCCTGCACGGAACAGGCCAGCGATATTCACCTTGAGCCGGGCGAGAATAGCATGAATATTCGTATGCGTATTGACGGCAGTTTGCGTCCGATTATTACTGTGCCGAAAGAATTGCAGGGTTCGGTGATTTCCCGGTTAAAAATTATGGCGCGGCTGGATATTGCCCAAAAGAATTTGCCGCAGGACGGTCATGCCAGCGTTACGGCGCGGCAGGAGGCGCTGGATTTGCGTATCTCCACCCTGCCCACAATTTATGGTGAAAAGGTGGTTATTCGTCTGCTGCACAAAACGCCGGAGTTGGTGCGGCTGGACGGGATTGGTCTGGCCGGGGATAATCTGGAGCGTTTTTGCCGGCTGGTGGATAACACCACGGAGGGCGTTATTTTAATGGTGGGGCCAACGGGCAGCGGCAAAACCTCAACGCTTTATACGATTATTGACCGGCTGAAAAGTGAGGAAATTAATCTGGTTTCTTTAGAGGACCCAGTGGAATATCATATTGACGGAATTTGTCAGGTGCAGATTAATGATAAAACCGGCCTGAATTTTGCCAGTGTTTTGCGTTCTGTGCTGCGACAGGACCCGGATATCATCGCCGTGGGGGAAATTCGTGACGGCGAAACGGCAGAGATTGCCATGCGTGCCGCCATGACCGGCCATTTGGTGCTATCCACAATTCACACCAACAGTGCGGTTTCTTCGGTGGATAGATTGCTGGATATTGGCGTGGAGTCGTATCTGATTGCTGGGGCGGTGAAAGGGATTATCTCGCAGAGGTTGCTGCGGCGTATTTGTCCGCATTGCCGGCGCGCTTATACGCCGACGGCAGATGAGGCGGCTATGCTGGGTTTGGCGGATAGGGCGGGGTCGTATACTTTTTATCGCGGCGACGGTTGCCCGGAATGTTTTAACACCGGTTACCGCGGCCGGATTGGCGCTTTCGAGATTTTGTCGGTTACGCCGGAAATGCGCCGCGCTATTCATGCCGGCTCTTTGCGAGATATGGAGCAGGCAATTAAAAAAGCCGAATTTCAGCCGATTATGGCGAACTGCCGGGATTTGGTTTTGCAGGGCGTGACCTCGGCGGCGGAGGTACACAGAGTTTTAGGGAGTGAGTTATAATGAATATACAGGATTTGATTGCAAAAGCGCTGCAAGACGGTGCATCGGATATCCATTTGGTGAAAGGTCTGGCGCCGCGTTATCGGCTGGACGGTTCGATTAAGGAAATGGGCGGCGCGCCGCTGACGGCGGAGCAGTGCGAGGATTATGCCAGTCAGTTGGCCGGCAGTAAGGAAACTTTTGCCCGGGCGGAGGCCGTGGGCGAGGCTGATTTGGCGCTGACGGTGGCCGGGGTGCGCTGTCGTGTTAATTTGTTTCGGCAGCAGGGCGCCTGGTCTGCCGCTATCCGGCTTTTGAATGAGCATATTCCGGAGTTATCGGAGTTGGGTCTGCCGGCGGTGGTGCAGGAATTTGCGGCGTATAGTCAGGGTTTGGTGCTGATTACCGGCGAAACCGGCAGCGGTAAATCAACCACGCTGGCGGCGCTGCTCAATCAGATTAACCGTAATGAAGCCAAGCACATTTTGACGCTGGAGGACCCGATTGAGTATGTTTACACACCCCAGCAGTGCGTTATCAATCAACGCGAGATTGGCCGCGATACGCAAAGCTTTGCGGCCGGCCTGCGCGCCGCGCTGCGCGAGGACCCCGACGTTATTCTGGTTGGCGAGATGCGCGATTTGGAAACGATTGAAACGGCGCTGACGGCGGCGGAAACCGGGCATTTGGTTTTTGGAACGGTGCATACCAATTCAGCGGCGGACTCTATTGACCGAATTGTAGACGTTTTCCCGGCGGAGCGCCAGCAACAAATTCGCTTGCAGTTGTCAATGTCTTTGCAGGCGGTTTTGAGCCAGCAGCTTCTGCCCAGGCAGGGCGGCGGACGGGTTTTGGCCTGTGAGGTTATGAAAACTGACGGGGCAATCCGCAATCTTATTCGGGAGGGCAAAACGCCGCAAATTGCCAACTGTATTCAGACCAGCGGCAATGTGGGTAATATTTTGATGGATAAAGCGCTGGCTAATTTGCTGGCGGCCGGTCAGATAAGCCAGAAAACATATGCCAGCGCGCTACGCAACCCCAATCAGGCGAATGTGGCGCAGGGGCAGGCGGCGAGCCGGCCGGGTCTGGCGGCAAGTCGGCCGGGATTTAACCGCATTTAACGGAGTGGAATAATATGCCAACTTATAAATATGAAGCGCTTTATGCCAACGGCGAAAAAGTTGAGGGCGTTTTGGAGGCTGTGAGCAAAACGGAGGCCGTGGCGCAAATTCGGCAAAGCTGCGAGGTAGTTTTGGCGCTGAAAGAGGTGCCGAAGCTGGCCAAGGCCGACCCTCTGGCGCGTTTCCAGAAAATTGGCCCCAAGAGTTTGGCTTTAAGCTGTCAGCAGTTTTCGATTATCCTGAAAGCCGGTTTGCCGTTGGTGCAGACGGTGGAACTGGTTTCCGGGCAGGCCGGAGATAAGGCTTTGCAACGGCTTTGGCAGCAGGTGGCGGAGGACGTGGCCAACGGCTGGAGTTTGAGTTATAGTTTGGAGCAGCGCGGTGGGAAACTTTTGCCCGTGACCTTTTATGAAACGGTGCGCGCCGGGGAGGAGTCTGGCGATTTGCTGGCCGCGTTCAGCCGTTTATCCGTATATTTTGAGCGACTGAACAAAACACGCGAGAGCGTTGTCAGCGCGCTGACTTATCCCAGCTTTGTCATGATGGTAGCGGTGGTGGTTATTGGTATTATCATGGGTTATGCCGTGCCGACTTTTACGGGCATGTTTTCCAGTATGAACATTGAACTGCCTCTGGTGACGAAAGCTTTGATTGGCCTTTCCCATTTTTGCCAGCATTATTTCCTGTTTTTCGGGCTGGCGCTGGTGATTTTGATTGCCAGTATGATTGGTTACAGTCTGACGGAGCAGGGGGCGCAGCGGTTGGCGCGCGTGCAGTTGAAAATCCCGATTTTCGGCGAGATTGTGCGTATGTCTGGCGTCAGTCAGTTTGCGCATACCATGAACACACTTTTGCAGGCCGGCATGCCGATTTTGCAGGCGATTGAAGTTTCTGGCCGGACGGTCAGCAATAGCTGCTTATCGGAGGAGATTTTGGGGACGTTATCCGGTGTGGAGAGCGGCCGCAGCCTGGGCGAATGTTTGGGCTATACCAAGGAACTGCCGCCAATGCTGGTGCAGCTGACGGCGGTGGGCGAGGCCACCGGTTCCATGGAGGACACGTTAAAAGTTTTAGCGGAATATTACGACAGCGAGGTGGATTTGCGCACCAAGCGCGCTTTGTCGCTGCTGGAGCCGACTATCATCGTGGTCTTGGCGATATTTGTAGTTTTTATTCTTATGGCGGTTTATCTGCCGATGTTCAGTATG
>CANSKT010000139.1 GCA_947647555.1 uncultured Peptococcaceae bacterium
CCAACGGAACTAAACGGCAGTAACAGCAGACGCTTGCTCCAGCTAAAGTTCTGGCAGTTCAACCAAACCTGATAAGGACGCGCTTCGTCCCCCTCTTTCTGGTAAAGTTCAGTCAGCTGATGCCAAAGCGCTGACGGCAAAACCCAGCGCAGCGCCGACAACTCTGCCAACATGACCGGCCGCTGCTGCAAAGGATCGCGCAGGTTATTGCCCGTATCCAAAAAGCAGGGCAAGCAGACTTTTTGCCCGTCAAAACTTATTTCTACCCGGCTTAACAGACCGAACCTGCGCAGCATCTGACGAAAACCACCTATGCCCAGCCGGGCAATTCCGGCCGCCAATAACAGCGCCGGCAAAAGCCAAGCGACGGCAGCTGGCTCGCCCAGACCCCAGCCCAACAGTGAGCGCAGCGCCAAAACCAGACCACCCATCGCCGCACTTATTAAGTAAAAGCTGACAAACAGCCAGGCAAATCGCCGCAATGGCAAAAAGCCAAAAGCCACCAGCAACAGCCAAACCGAAACCAAAATCACCACAGGCAAAGCATAAAGAGGCGCCAAAGCCGGAAACAGCAAACCAACACCATAAAAGGCCCCCAATGCCGCCGCCAGCAACAACCGTGGCCAACTGGTAAAAAAACAGCCAAAGCGCGCCGTCGCCCATAAAATTGCCAAATCCAACAGAAAATTAATCGCCCAAAGCACGTCCGCATAAACGGTATAAACCAAAAGCAACGCCCTCCTCCCCTTGTGAAAATTATAATCCTTTGCACCGGCAAAAGATGTCACAATGGGTAGAGAACGTTGCTGTTTATTCCAACAAATTATTCAGTTTTTGCTTGATTATCCCTCGATTTATTAATATTCCTGCGATTTTTTGGCTCCCTCTGCGGAGCCTTGCCGGGAAAACGCCCCGAAAGAACACCGCCCAAACGTCCGCTTTCTGAAGCCGTCAGGCTGGCCCAACCCTCGGCCTGCACCTTATCCCAAAGCCCAAGTTCCCTGGCAACCTCCGCCTTGGCAGCTTCCCAGCCGTCTGTTCGCCGCTTCATCTTACTTTTTCTTGAACGACCGTCATTTTGCTCTTTTTCCGGCATTCACATCACCTCATAGAGATATAATGTCCGAATTAAGCAAAATTTATTCTTACATATATTATAGTTATGTTATTATACTTCCGCAACCGGTTTTTGCAGCCAGGCATTTTCATCTAAAACCATTATCTGCGGCTCTTTACCTAAAATCTCGGCCAGACGCTGCGGCAAACCAGACGCCAGTGCCAACGGCGCCGCAAACTGCACGTCTACCCGGTCAGAAAAGCTGGTGTTTTTCAACTCACAGCCACTACTTTGCAAAAAACTCTCCAAACGCTGCCAATTCGTATAATCCACCGCCAGCGCATAAAGCACGGCTTTTTCACAGCTAACCAACCCAGCCGCCGCCAGCGCCGCCTTAGCTGCGGCAGAATAAGCGCGCACCAAACCGCCCGTACCCAGCAGAATACCGCCAAAATAACGCGTCACCACCACCGCCGTGTTTTTCAGGCCGCGTCCCCGGATAACCTCCAAAATCGGCCGGCCAGCCGTGCCAGAGGGCTCGCCATCATCACTGGAGCGTTGAAACTGGTCATTTTCCCCAGCCTGATATGCATAACAGTTATGGGTTGCGTCACGATGCCGACTGCGAATTTCCTGCAAAAAATCCATAGCTGCCGCCTCATCAGCTACCGGCGACGCATAACCAATAAAACGCGATTTTTTCTCAATTAATTCAGCCGCCGCCGGCCCGGCCAGCGTTATAAACTCCTGATTATCCATAGACTCACCCTGCTTACAGCAAATCCGGAAAACCCTGCTGCCGCAGCGCTTCAAAAAGCACCACCGCCACAGCGTTGGAAAGGTTTAAGGAGCGATATTCACTACGCATGGGAATACGCAAGCGGTGCTCCGGATAAGCCTGATGCAGTTCCTCCGGCAGACCGGCCGTTTCCTTGCCAAACACCAGAAAAGCGCCGCGCGGATATTGAATTTCCGTATACGGCACACTGCCCTTGGTGGTTGCCAGAAAAATTTCCGCGCCAGGATTGCGCGCCAAAAAATCTTCCCAGTTATGATATGTATAAAGCTGCAATTTCTGCCAATAATCCAAACCAGCGCGCCGCACAGCACGCTCACTGATATCAAAACCCAAAGGCTCAATCAAATGCAGCGCTGCACCAGTCACCACGCAGGTTCTGGAGATATTGCCAGTATTGGCCGGAATTTCCGGCTCATAAAGCACAATGTTAAGCGCCGGCTCCGCCCAGGCGGCCACATTTGGCTGCGGCCAATGGCATAAATCCGGCGCCGCCTGCCCGGCATTTTGATAAGTTTGAAAAGCAATCTGTTTATTCTGTTCGGTCAAATTTTATCACACCCAAATTTAAAATAATATTTATATATTCAGCTGCAACTATAAAATATCCTGCCTGATTTCCAGCAATTCCAACTCTGGGCTGAAATCCTCCACAAATTCGGTTATGCTGGCCAGCATACTTTCCACATGCCGCTGCTGATTACCCACCACTGCCACGCCCAATGTGGAACGCTGCCAAAGCTCTTGCTGCTCCGCCTCACAAACCGCCGCCGGAAACTTGTTACGCAGGCGCGCCTGCAAACTTTTCAGCAAGGCGCGCTTTTCCTTCAGCGAATGAGCATTGGGTAAAAAAAGCTGATATTCACATACGCCAACCAGCATCTCATCACCTCTGCTATTCAGCAAAATTTCTTAACCAATTAACTCGTCCAGACTTTCCAACAACTCGTCCAACTCGCTTTGTGAAGCCAGCTGATAACCACCAGCTGCCAAACTGGCCAGAAAATCCGGCGGCAATTCCGCGCTCAGGCTACCCACCGGCATTTCCAGCAACAACTGCCCAGTATGCTGTAAATTACCCTCATAAACCGCCAAACCGCGTTCCGTCTGACAAAGCAACCTTTGAGCCGCCTCCTCCGGACAAAGCCCCTCCTGCTCTCGCTCCAGCAGCAGACGCTGTTCACCAATCTGAGCCACAGACCAGCCAGCCAACGCCAACTCATCAAAAGCAAGCCCCAGCATATCACTTTCCGCAGCTTTAACAACTTCCTCCTGCGTATGGCCACAAGCCGGATAGGTTTCGCGAATAGTCAACTGAACCTCCGGTAAAACAGTTTTAACCTCCGCCGCCAGCTGAGTAACCGGCGTGCCCAGCGCCATATAGGGCTCGTCCACCTCTTTGGGGCTATCAGCCAATGCAAAGTAAATGTATGAGGCCGAAGCCGTAAACACAAATACTAAAATCAGGGATACCACAAACCAAAATCGCCTCATAAGGACATCAAACCTCCAGCATTTTTTATACTGTCAGTTTGCCCACTATTGACGCTGCGCATACTATCAGGCGGCATATTTTTTGCATTTTGTGCTTATTATACAGGTCAATAGTGGGAACTGTCAATCATTTTCGGCAATTTATTTAAATTATTTTAATGCCTGCGGCGATTTAACTGCCCACAAGTTCATTGGCCGCCAGTTCCGGCAGGATTTCCGGCATTTCCGCGGCGTTCTCCAAATTCTGCTGGCGATTATTGCGGTTCTGTCGTCGCGCTTCATTAGCTTCATTAATATGCTGCAACACGCCGCGCCCAAAACGCTGGGTATTCACAACAGTCTGCTGCCAGATATCCGCCGCCTTATCTCTGGCCGCCGCAAAATTCACCTGTAAAACCCCGGCATTAATCTGCAAATGCTCCAGGCAACTTCTATCAACAACCACGGCATCAGCGCCAATCGTGATGATAAAGCTGGCCGGCACGGCCACACGACCGCCCCAGAAGCCGCCCAACACACTGCCGGCAATACCGCCGGATATCTCCAGCTTGCTAATCCGCCCGGTATCTCTGGCCAGGAAAAAGCGCTCAACCTTACCCAGCATCTGCCCCTCGTCGCTGATAATACGATTACCAACCAGTCCGCAGGGCTTATGCATATACTCAACAATGCGCGGCAGATTAACCGTCCGCTTGGCTGACTGCTTTTCATCAATATTGATGACGTCCTCGCCAATACTGCGTATCTTAGCCGCCGGAATTACGCGCACATCATGATACCAGCCGCGTTTATCCACCGCCAAAGCCAACAGGCATTTTTCCACCGGGTCAATAATAATATTTTTTACCACGCCGATGGCCTCGGCCTCATTAATACTGAAAACCGGCATATCCAGCAGATACATAGCGTTTACTTCATTAGAAACGGCTTCCGAAGCAACGTCCGCCGGCCGGACAATACAGCCAGCCGCTGCCTCATCAGAATTTTCATCAGCCAACGCCCGAAAAATTTCTTTATCCAGTTTATAAAGTTTATTTTGCTTTTCAGCTTGATTATTATTTTGTGGGGTTAACATTTTATTCACGCTCCCGTCTTTTTCTTT
>CANSKT010000140.1 GCA_947647555.1 uncultured Peptococcaceae bacterium
ATCTGACTTGGAAGGACTCACCTTCTATTCTGAAGTTATTCAGGACGGCGCTCTGGACCTGATTGACTGCGGTAAATTTGTTGCAGTTTCTGGTACTTCTCTGACTCCCTCTGACGACGGCCTGAAACGCTTCAAAGCTGATGTGGAAAGATATAAAAAGACCATCGTTCTGCGTCCGCAGGAAATTTCCAACAACCCTGAGGTTGCTCGTCGTATCGGCGTAATTTCCATGAACACAGCTATCGAGGTTGACATCTATGGTCATGTAAACTCCACTCATATTATGGGTACCAGAATGATGAACGGTATTGGTGGCTCTGGTGACTTTACTCGCGCTGCTTATATCTCCATCTTCATGACCGCTTCCACCGCTAAGGGTGGCGACATCTCCAGTATCGTGCCGATGTGCTCTCATATCGACCATACTGAGCATGATGTTAACGTAATCGTTACTGAGCAGGGTATTGCTGACCTGCGTAATCTGGCTCCCAGAGAACGCGCTTTGGCTATTATCAACAACTGCGCTCATCCGGATTACAAGCCCATGCTGTTGGATTACTACAATCGTGCATTGGAAGCTTGCCCGGACGGCAAAGCTCATACTCCTCATATTATGGAAGAAGCTTTGTCCTGGCATGCTCGTTTCAACAAGACCGGCTCTATGAAATTAGAGAAATAATTGAACTTAAACAGTTTAATTATATAGCAACAAGCCCCAGCCTTATGGTTGGGGCTTGTTTTTGTATTAAATCAATCATTCGCTATCCTAAAAAGGCTAAGTGTTCACGCAAAAAACAAGCCCTAACCGTTCTGGTCAGGGCTTATTATATATGAATTAATCTAAATAGTCCTTAAGTTTTTTACTACGGCTTGGGTGTCGTAATTTACGCAATGCTTTAGCTTCAATCTGACGAATACGTTCACGAGTTACACCAAAAACATTGCCAACTTCCTCAAGAGTGCGAGAACGGCCATCATTTAAACCAAAACGCAGCTGCAAAACTTTCTTTTCACGCGGCGTCAAAGTATCTAAAACCTCATCCAGCTGCTCACGCAAAAGAAAGAAAGAGGCTGCTTCAGCTGGAGCCAAAGCTTCTTCATCTTCAATAAAATCTCCCAAATGGCTGTCTTCTTCTTCACCGATAGGAGTTTCCAAAGAAACCGGTTCCTGCGATATCTTAGAAATTTCTCGCACACGTTCTACGCTTACGCCCATACGTCTGGCAATTTCTTCCGGCAGAGGATCCCGACCCAATTCCTGAATTAATGCACGCTGCACACGGTTCAAACGATTGATGGTTTCTACCATATGAACAGGGATACGAATAGTTCTGGCCTGGTCTGCAATCGCCCGAGTTATAGCCTGTCTAATCCACCAAGTGGCATACGTACTAAATTTATAACCTTTGCGATAATCAAATTTTTCTACGGCCTTAATCAAACCCAAATTACCCTCTTGGATTAAGTCCAAAAACAACATGCCGCGCCCAACATAACGCTTCGCAATACTTACCACCAAACGCAGGTTTGACTCAATTAAGTTGCGCTTGGCAGTTTCATTGCCCTCCTCCATACAACGAGCCAAATCTACTTCGTCCTGCGCAGAAAGCAAGGGCACCCGACCAATTTCTTTCAGATACATACGTACAGGGTCATCAATAGCCACGCCATCAGGCACGGAGAAATCTAAATCGGCCAAATTATCTTCTTGTTCCTGCTCGCGTTCCAACTCTTTAATCTGCTCGTCATTAGGTTCTTCATCATCAAGCTCGGTTTCATTAGTCAACTCAATACCATGTTGAGCCAGAATATCATAAATATCTTCCATATCCTGAACAGAAAGTTCCGCATCAGCAAAAACTGATAAAAGTTCTCCATAGGATATTTCTGCACGATTTTTTAAGAGTTCCCCCAGTTTCCGGGCAAGCTCTTTTTTATTTGACTTAATCGTCGCCGTATCAGATTTTTGCTGTTCCATCTGACTGGTCAGCTTGGTTTTATTAGTTGCTGTCAATGGCTAAACCCCTTTTCCAAATTCGTAAAACAAGTCCTACTAAATATCTAAAATCCAAAATAATAACCAAAAAAATTTTAATTGTCGCTTCGCAAAATTCTGATTTGTTTTTCCAAATCGGCGACTTCTGCCAATAAATTGAGAGTGTTCTTATGCCCTTGCGCAGCCCCGGAAGAACTTTGCAAAGTACTCATATTTTTTAGTTGCTCTTTTTTATCGTTAATCTGCTTTTGCAGATGTTCTATTTTTATTGCATTAATGCAACCAGCTGCCAAACCAGGTAGACGTTCCTTATCCAAATTAACCTGTACCATACGCAGAAGCAGCTGATAAGCTTCACCCTCCTGTAAGTATGAAAACAAGCTGGCTGGTTGCCAATCATATTTGTCTTTTATATTCTGTACCAACCTCAATAATTCCTGCAAAGGTGAACTTTCTACAAAATTTGCTCCTAATTCTGTTAAAACATGTTCAAAAATTTTCTTATCATATAACATAAACAGCAGCAAATTAGCTTGCTTGCGGTCAATAACACTGGCCGCAATTCTGGACGACTGCTGGACTGTTGAACTGGCCGGGCGTCGCCGCAGGTTGTTAACAGCGGTTTTAGGCCGTAACTCACTGTAAATTGTTTCTGGCGCCACACCAATAGCTTTGCTGAGAAGATTAATCACACTCTCTAACTCCACAGCATCATCACAGTTATTCAAATAAGGCTTCAAATCCTGCATAACAGCTACCTTACCGTTCACCGCGCCAGGATTATGCTCACGCAAAGCCTTGTTTAAGCGATATTGCCAAAAATCAGCAGCCTGCTCTGTTACCAGCTTGTCCCAACCAAGCTTGCCAAAACGCTTGAGAAAATCGTCTGGATCCATTTCTTCCGGCAAAACCAACAAACGCACCGCAAAACCGTTTTCGTGAAGAATATCAATCGCTTTATCCGCAGCATTCAAACCGGCCGCATCTCCATCATAGACCAGCAAAATTTTGGTGGTATAACGCTTTAAAAGACGTGCATGCTCTATATTAAAAGCTGTACCCAATGATGCCACGGCATTGTCCACGCCAAATTGGTGCGCCGTTAACACGTCCATATAGCCTTCCATCAAAACAGCTTCATCATTTCTACGAATACTGGCTGCGGCCTGAAATAAGCCATAAAGGTTTTGTGATTTATGAAAATATTTTGTTTCTTGAGAATTTAAATATTTGGGCTGACCCTCCCCTAAAATTCGCCCGCCAAAAGCTATAACCTGACCGCGGTAATCTAAAATAGGAAAAATCAGGCGATGATGAAACTTGTCAAAGTAGCCGTTTTTACTGCCAGATGAAGCCAGACCGGCCTCCTGAATATCAGCCAGACTATAACCCGTTTTAAGCAGGTAATGCGCTACTCCGTCCCAGTTATCAGCAAAACCCAATTTAAACTGTTGAGCCAATTCAGGTCTTAAGCCGCGTTTTTGTAGATACGCTTTAGCATTATTAGTGCCAGATTGCCACAGTCGTTTTTGATACCATTCCGCAGCATCTGACATCAACTTAAAATATTGTCGGCGATGTTTCATAGCCTCGTTATCCTGAGGAGAAAGTTGCTCCTGTGGCATTTCCAAACCTACCATAGCGGCAGCTTTAGCAATCGCCTCCGGAAAACTAAGCCCATCAATCGCCATTAAAAATTTTAAGGCGTTACCTCCTTTGTGACAGCCGAAGCAATAAAAAATCTGTTTTTCTGGAGAAACACTAAAGGAGGGCGTTTTTTCATTATGAAAGGGACAAAGTCCTATTAAATTTCGCCCTTGTTTGCGCAAAGTAACATAAGCCCCAACCACGTCAACAATGTCTAGGCGGCGGCTGACCTCTGCCACAAAATCCTCCGGAATCATTCTTGCCACGACTATCTACCTCAAAACAAGCATGAAAAAATTCACTTCTACAAATTATTGAAAATAATATATATATAAAATAAAAAATAAATTTATTTGTCTAAAAAATATTCGCCAAAGAAAGGAAATTCCCTTTTTTTGACAGCAATCAACTTATAATCTGCTTAAAATATGCCCATTACGGCGGAAAAATATACCAAAGATTAAAATCCCAGCTGCTTAAACAGTCTAAGCGCAAAATAATCCGTCATACCAGCAATATAATCGCAAACAGCCCGACCCAGATAAGAAGATTTGTTTTGTTGACGCAAACCAGACGGCAACATATCAGGGTGATTTAACAGATAATCAAATGTTAATTTAAGCTGCTCGGTAATTTTGTTCTCCTGTTGGATAGTTGCTGATGTACGATAAACTTTTTCAAATAAAAAATTGCGCAACTCGTCCATTGCCTGCTATTCCCTTTGGTTCTTGCTAATAACGCGCATATCCTGCGATGCTTCTAAAACCTAAAATATCATGGCGTTAATG
>CANSKT010000141.1 GCA_947647555.1 uncultured Peptococcaceae bacterium
TGGCTTGTTGGTGGGACTGGCGGCGCATGCCGTTTTGCGGCGGCGTTGAGATTGCATAAGGGTTAAGGAGGCAAACAAAATGTCTGCTGCGGTTCTGGCACTTTCACAATGGGCGATACCGGTTTTTTTGATTTTTGCACCGCTTTATGCACTTTTTAAGGGCGTTGATGTTTATAATGTGTTTTGTGACGGCGCAGCGAAAGGTATTCGCTTGTTGGTGCAAATTTTGCCGTTTTTGTTGGGTATGCTGGTAGCGATTGAAGTGTTTAACGCCAGCGGTGCTATGCAGCTGGCATTGGCACAACTTCAGCCGATATGTAATCGCTTTGGTTTGCCGGCGGATATTCTGCCTTTGGCGGTGTTGCGTTCGCTTTCCGGCAGCGGTGCTCTGGCCTGGTGCGCCCAGATTATTGAAACAAATGGCCCCGATAGCTTTATTGGCCGTTTGGCGGCTACAATGCAGGGTAGTACGGATACAACATTCTATGTGTTAACGGTTTATTTTGGCTCCGTGGGCGTTTTGCATCATCGTCATGCTTTGGTGGTTGGTTTGCTGGCTGATTTGGCGGCTTTTGCGGCGGCGTTCTTTCTATGCACACTTATATTTAAATAAAAGTTGATTTAAGGCATTTTCTTTGTTATAATTGAATTAGCTACAATTAGTTTATGCTAATTTTTGGTAATTCATTTGGACAAGCAGGATAAAAATATGGAGGAAAGATTGCAGAAAATTCTGGCGCAGCACAATGTGGCGTCGCGCCGGGCGGCCGAGCAGCTGATTTTGGCTGGGCGCTTAAAGATAAATGGTCGGATAGCTCAGTTGGGGGATAAGGCAGACCCGGGGCTTGATGAGATTTTGTTGGACAATCAGCCATTACCGCCGTTGGCTCAGTTGCGTTATCTTTTACTGTATAAACCGGCTGGCTATATTACCAGCGTGCATGATGAACGCGGCCGCCGAACAGTTATTGATTTGTTTAAGGCTTCGGCAGATAATTTTAAGTCCCAGCGTTTATATCCGGTGGGACGGCTTGATTATGCCACCTCTGGTGCATTGCTGTTAACCAATGATGGAGAATTGACTAATGCCCTGCTGCACCCCAAGGGAGAGATAACCAAGGTCTATCAGTGTTCTTTTCGGGGGCGGCTGACAGCGGACAAGCTGCGTCAACTGGAGCAGGGTGTTAAGCTGGACGATGGCTGGACGGCTCCGGCCAGGGCGCGCCGTATTAATGACGCTGTGGTGGAGTTGGCTATTCACGAGGGGCGTAATCGACAGGTAAGGCGTATGATGGCGGCTGTGGGTTTGGAGGTTATCTGGCTAAATCGTATCAGTTTTGCCGGCTTGACTTTGCATGGTCTTAAGCCAGGTCAGTGGCGAGAATTGACCGCATCAGAGATTGAGCGCTTGCTGGCAATTAAAGAGAGTGTGTCAAATAAATAAAAAATAAAATTGGGAGGCGAATTAAAATGACTGAAATTAAGAAAAAGGGCAATTCCACAGAAGAAAGAATGGAAATGGCGGCAGAAAGTGCGCGCGGCTATTTTCGACAGGGGCTGAACTGTGCCGAGTGTGTGGTTAAGGCTTTTATGGAGGTTTACGATACAGGTTTTCCGCCAGAAACTGTGGCTTTGTCCACCGGTTTTGGCGCTGGTTTGGGGCATACTCGTGAGGGCGTTTGTGGGGCTATTTCCGGCGCGGTTATGGCGCTGGGCATGGTGAAAGGCCGCCGCGATCCTATGGAGGGCGAGGATATGGCTGAACGTGTGACCAAATTGCAGCAGGAAGTTTATCCGCTTTTTGGCGATTTGGTACGGGAAGTTCAAGCGGCTAATGAAAATCGTCTGATTTGTCAGGATTTAACCGACCCCTTTGAAGATTTTGACTGCAAACCGCGTAAAAAATTCTGCATGCAGCTGATTGCTGATTGTGCGGCGTTGGCGGTTAAGCATGCTGATAAATAATAAAGTTAAGGAGTGTGAAACTTATGGAAACGGAAAGAACTCGTTTGCAGCAGGGCATGGTGCAGGTTTATACCGGCGATGGTAAAGGCAAAAGCACGGCTTCTTTTGGGTTGGCGGTGCGCGCAGCCGGCTGTAATATGCATGTGGTAATTATTCAATTTATGAAAGTCAGCGGTCATTATGCCGAGGACGAGGGTATTCGTCGTTTGGGTGAAACTGTTGAGCATTACTGTTTTGGTAATCCTGGCTGGGTGAAAAAGGGCGAGGGTACTGAGGCTGATTATGCGCAGGCCAAGGCTGGCATGGAAAAGGCGCGCGAGGCTTTGCAAAATCCGGACGTAGATATTGTTATTTTAGATGAAGTTAACAATGCGCTTTATTTTGAGCTGGTGACCGAAGAAGAAGTTTTGGATTTGATTAAAACCAAGTTGCCTAATATTGAACTGCTGCTGACGGGGCGCAATGCGCCTGATGCAATTATTGAGGCGGCAGATTTGGTAACGGAGATGCGCGAAGTTAAGCATTATTATACTAAAGGTGTGCCAGTGCGTCGGGGTATTGAATTTTAATGGACAAGCAATTATATTTTGATAATGATGAAGACGGTTTGAATATTTTAACCAGTCACCCGGTTTTTCGTCAGTTCTTTTCTGACGATTTGTATTATGATTGTGCGAACGAAGAAGCGCCGTTTGGCAATGACGAGGGCAGTGATACCTTGTATGAATTGCAGGACCGTCTGCGCAATCGGCATACGGTGGATTTTGCTGATTTTCCGCGTTGGCTGATTGAAGAAGAATGGGAAATGACTTATTTGCCACCGCAAAGCGAGCAGACAGATGAGCAACTGCGGCAGCAGGCTGCTCAAACTATTGACGGTTTGCCGGGTGAGCAGGGGCTTTTGTTGGTTGACCAGGTTGTTTTAGCCACGGCCTTTGGGCAACTGAAAATAACCGGTCAGCTAGATGATAAATTGCAAAACATGGCTTTTCAATCACTGGACAGACAGGAAAAAATGTGTCGATTGTTTTGGAACTGGCAAAAGGCCGAACCTCCAAATGCGCTTGCCATTATGCGGCGTGACTTAATGGCATATGTAAACCGTTGCCAGACTGCAAGATGTTGAGTCTGGGAGGTTGACTGAATGAGTACGGTTTTGGTGATTGGCGGTGGTGCGGCCGGTTGTATGGCTGCGATTACAGCAGCTAGGGCTGGCGCGTCTGTTACACTTTGGGAAAAAAATGACCGGCTGGGGCGTAAGTTGGCTATTACCGGTAAGGGACGTTGTAATGTTACTAATGCCGCACCGGTTGATGAATTGATTGCCAATATTCCCGGTAACGGTCGTTTCATGCACAGCGCTTTTGCGGCTTTTGATAATCAGGCTGTTATGCATTTTTTTGAAGAGTTGGGCGTGTCGCTAAAGGTGGAACGAGGTCAACGCGTTTTTCCTCAGTCGGATAAGGCGGCCGATGTGATTGTCGCTTTGGAGGGTGAACTTGAGCGGTTGGGCGTAGATGTTTGCCTGAAAACCACTGTTAAAAAATTATTGCTGGCCAAAGAAGATGAGGGCACTCAGCGTGTGGTAGGGGCTGTTTCAGCTAATGGATTGAAAAAACAAGCCGATGCGGTTATTTTAGCGACTGGCGGCGCTACCTATCGGGCAACCGGCAGTAGTGGGGACGGTTATGCTTTGGCCGCGATGGCCGGTCATACGATAATTGAGCCCTTGCCGGCATTGGTGCCGCTAGTGGCGGCGGAAAGCTGGGTTGTGGAGTTGGCCGGCCTCTCTTTGCGTAATGTAGAATTTTGCCTATACAAAAACGGCCAGCCCAGCAAAAAGAATTTGTTAGTCAAGCTTTTTGGCGAACTTTTGTTTACACATTTTGGGCTTTCTGGTCCTGTGGTGTTGACCGCTTCTCGGCCGGCTGCATTGTTTTGGCGTGATAATCCCGGCCAGCCCTTGCTGGCGCAAATTAATTTGAAGCCGGCTTTAACCCCGGAACAGTTACAGGCGCGTTGGGATAGAGAAGTGCAGAGCGGTTCTAAGCGACATTTGCATAATGTTCTAACTGAATGGTTGCCAAAGTCTTTGATTATGCCGTTTATTCAACTGGCTGGTTTGTCGCCGGATAAGCCGCTGAACACTTTGCAGCATCGTGAACGGCAGGCTTTATTGACAACCATGCAGGCATTGCCGTTAATGTTGACGGGTACGCGGCCGCTTAATGAGGGGATTGTCACCTGTGGCGGTGTGGCTGTGAAAGAGATTAACCCCAAAACTTTTGCCTCTAAAATGGCGGTTGGTTTGTTTATTGTGGGTGAATTGCTTGATGTTGATGCTTTTACTGGCGGTTATAATTTGCAGGTAGCATTTAGCACTGGGCATGCCGCCGGAATAGCGGCGGCTTCATTATGAAAATAATAAAAAGGAGTTGCCTGATATAAGACAACTCCTTTTAG
>CANSKT010000142.1 GCA_947647555.1 uncultured Peptococcaceae bacterium
CTTCTCTCCTGGCGGCAGACATGGCCGCAATAAGTTCAGCATATAGTTTTCGTCCCAAATATCCGCCATGATAAGTCACCCCCATTAATCATCCTTGCGACCCAGCTGCCGCAAATCGTCACAGAGCGTATTCAGGCGCTGCTGCAACTGGTCGATTTCCTGTTGAATGGGGTCTGGCAGGCTGACCTGGTCCAGTTCCCAGCTGCAATACTGCTGCTGATTATCGCCGCGCGTTACAATTACGCCCGGTACGCCCACCACAGTGGCATTGGGCGGCACCTCTTTAAGAACCACCGCATTACCGCCAATGCGTGCATTATCGCCCACCGTAAATGGCCCCAAAATTTTAGCGCCGGCGCCCACCAGCACATGATTACCCAGCGTGGGGTGGCGTTTACCCTTATCCTTACCGGTACCGCCCAGCGTTACGCCATGATAAATGTTACAATAATCGCCAACCTCGGCAGTTTCACCAATTACAATGCCCATACCATGGTCAATAAACAGGCATTTGCCGATTTTCGCCCCCGGGTGAATTTCCACACCCGTCAAAAAACGCGCAAACTGTGATATTCCACGCGCCAGTGTGCGCATTTTATGTACATGCAGCCAGTGTGAAATACGATGCCAGCGCACGGCATGATAACCCGGATACATGAAAAATACCTGCCAGGGACCGGTGGCCGCCGGGTCCTGCGAGGCTATATATTTTGCATCTTCCCAAAAACCCATATTCAGGTCTATCCTTTCATTATATAATATTATTTTTCTCAATTAGATTTATATCATAATATTATATGATGATATGCGGCAAAATGCAAGCTATTTTTTATTTACTGATTTTATATGCCTTGCAACCGTGGTCAATCAGCACCGGCAACAGGGTGTTGGTTGCCGCGTCATAGCCGCAGGCCACGGCCAGCCCAAAAACGTAATCATACTGCCGGCCAATATTTTCCGGCTTATCACATTCAGTATAAGTCCAGCCGGCTTCGGTCAGCACTTGTTGAGCGGTATCATAATCCTCACAGGCCAGTACATTGCCGCAGAGGATATAAATTAAAAAATCGGCCAGCGTAGCACTGAACTTATTCCAGGTTCGCACATCGTCCGCTTCATGATGCATATAAACCGGCGGATTTTCTTGCCCTAAATCTTCTTTTTTAATTGCAAAATTAATAACACCAGCCGAATAATCGCTGCCAATTTTCAGGTAATCAGGCATAAGCTGCGGCCATTCAGCCTCCGGCGTTTGCGCAAAGGGATAATATTCGTTCTCCTGCCATTCCTCCGGGTGCTGCTGCCAGTAATCCGCATCTTCCTCGATACCCTCCGCAATCTCCTCATAAAGAAAATAAAAGGAGTCATCTTGCCAAATATTAGAAGTATCAAACAGCGGATTTCCCACAATCCGGCTCAAAAAATCATTCAACATGGCCGGCAAACGCTTGTCCGGCTGATAATCGGCCGCCGGCGTGCAACCCAAAATCTGCAATATCTCCAAAGCGCTTAAATCATAATTCATAGCCATAACCTCCCCTGAAAATTATATATAATAGGAACATTATAGTATTATTCAGCTTAAAAGTCAATATAACAAACCACTCAAACAAAAAAACTGGCGCAAACCGGCGTAAACATAAGCAAACCCAAGCATAATTACCATAATTGCCAAAATTTATGTTAAAATCCAAATAATTAATGATTTTTCAGACTTGCACTGAATGACATAATTAGCTATCATATAAACAGTTGTTAGCACTCGAACAGTTAGAGTGCTAACAAAAGCAAAAAGTCAAAAATTAATCAATAATAAACGATTTTTTAGGAGGGACAAACAATGAACATCAGACCCATCGGCGAGCGTGTGGTTATCAAACCCATGCAAAAGGAAGAAAAAACACAAAGCGGTATTCTGCTGCCGGACAGCGCACAGGAAAAACCGATTGAGGGCGAAGTTATGGCCGTCGGCCCTGGCCGTATCAATGAAAAAGGCGAGCGTGTGCCGCTGGAAGTTAAAGTTGGCGATATCGTAGTTTTTGCCAAGTTTATCGGCACCAATGTTAAACAGGACGGCGTTGATTACCTGATTGTTAACGGCGAGCGCGACATTTTGTGCGTAATTGAGTAGGCTGCTGCAAATTTTGCGAATTTATAAAGATAAAAATTTAGGAGGCAAATATTAGAATGGCTAAACAAATCATTTTTAAAGAAGATGCCCGTTATGCTTTGAAGCGCGGTGTTGACGCTCTGGCTGATGCGGTTAAAGTAACTTTGGGGCCCAAAGGCCGCAATGTAATTCTGGAGCGCAAATTTGGCTCTCCGCTGATTACCAACGACGGTGTAAGCATCGCCAAGGAAATTGACCTGGAAGACGCTACCGAGAACATGGGCGCTCAGTTGGTTAAGGAAGTTGCTACCAAGACCAACGACGTGGCCGGCGACGGCACCACTTCTGCCTGCGTTCTGGCTCAGGCTATCATTGACGAGGGCGTTAAGAATGTTACCGCCGGCGCCAACCCGATTATCCTGAAACGCGGCATTGACAAAGCGGTTAACGCTACTGTGGAAAACATCAAAAAGAATGCGCGTCAGGTTGAAAGCAAAGAGGCTATTGCTCAGATTGCTTCTGTTTCCGCCAATGACCCGGAAATCGGCGAGTTGATTGCCGAGGCTATGGAAAAAGTTGGCAAAGACGGCGTTATCACCGTTGAAGACAGCCAGACCTTTGAAACCACCTGCGATGTGGTTGAGGGCATGCAGTTTGACCGTGGCTATATCAGCCCCTACATGGTAACTGATACCGATAAAATGGAAGCAGTTTTGGACGACCCGTTCATTCTGTTGATTGAGAAGAAAGTTGCTACCGTGCAGGAATTGCTGCCGGTTCTGGAAAAAGTTATGCAGGCTGGCCGTCAGCTGTTGATTATCGCTGACGACGTTGAGGGCGAAGCCGCTGCTACTCTGATTGTTAACAAACTGCGTGGCACATTCACCTGCGTTGCTGTTAAGGCTCCGGGCTTTGGCGACCGCAAGAAAGCTATGTTGCAGGATATCGCTACCCTGACCGGCGGCAACATCGTTTCCGACGAATTGGGTATTAAACTGGAAAATATCACTCTGAACATGCTGGGCCGCGCCCGTCAGGTTCGTATCAATAAAGACAACACCACTATTGTGGGCGGTTATGGTGACGGCGAAGCTATCAACAGCCGCATCAACCAAATTCGTGGTCAGATTGCTGAAACTACTTCTGATTTTGACCGCGAGAAATTGCAGGAACGTCTGGCCAAATTGTCCGGCGGCGTTGCTGTAATCCGTGTGGGCGCTGCTACTGAAACCGAGTTGAAAGAGAAGAAGCTGCGTATTGAGGACGCGCTGAACTCCACTCGCGCTGCGGTTGAAGAAGGTTATGTAGCTGGCGGCGGCACCGTACTGATTAAAGCTATCAAGATTTTAGACGAAATGTTTGATAAAGCTGCAAGCGACGAAAAGACCGGTATCGGCATTATCAAAAAGGCTCTGGAAGCTCCGGTTAAGCAGATTGCTGCTAACGCCGGCGTTGAGGGCGCTGTGGTTGTAGAAAAGGTTAAGGACTCAGACGAGGGTATCGGCTTTAATGCAGCTACTGGCAAATTTGAGGATATGGTTGCGGCCGGTATTGTTGACCCGGTTAAGGTGGTTCGCTCCGCTCTGACCCATGCCGCTTCTGTGGCTTCTATGCTGTTGACTACCGAAGTTCTGGTGGCTGATATCCCGGAGGAAAATAACGCTCCGATGATGCCCCCGGGCGGCGGTATGCCGATGATGTAAGTGAACACTTAATGAAATCAAGCCGTAGGCGCAGATTGAATTTAGTGTGAACTTATCCAGCCGGCGCAGCCGGTTGGAAACCTATTAATGAAATCAAGCCGTAGGCGCAGATTAAATTTAGTGTGAACCAATAAAGAATAATAAAAGCCCTTTAATGCCAAACGGTATTAGAGGGCTTTTTTATCCCATCATAAAATAGCCCAGCAAATCCAGCTTGGTAATTTCCGTTTCCACCAAATCGTCCAGACTGATATCCATAGCGTTAGCCAGCGCCGCCGCATAAAACAACAGCGAGCCCAGCTTATCCTTAATTTCATGCCGACATTCCGGGCAAAGGCCGGCCAGCTTATCCCCCGTCGGTTGTTGTTTCAGCTGCTGCCAGTTTAAACTGCCAACCGCCGGCAATTTGTCCGTTCCCAACTTGATACAGCCACAGGTATTGGCCGCGCGCCGCGGCGCCGGGGTCAGGCGCAGCGCGTGCTGCTACATTTG
>CANSKT010000143.1 GCA_947647555.1 uncultured Peptococcaceae bacterium
GTGATGATGAGGTTTTGGCGCATACGGCGGCTTTATGGAAATATCAGGATATACCGCAGTCTGAACCGGAGCCTTTTCCGGAGTATATGCAGCAGGAAACGGATTTGCCAGATGGCCGGGTGATTGCGGCACGAGTACGCGGAAAAAAACACAAACATGACGGTTCAAATTGCGATGACTGGTACGAGGTTGCCAATTTGGACGGGATAACGCTGTTGGCGGTTGCTGACGGAGCTGGTTCTAAGAAATTTTCCCGGATTGGCGCCAGAGAGTCGTGTCGGGCGGCCTTGGGTTATCTTCTGCACAATTTGGCGCAGGACAAGCCGGTGGATACAAATGATACGGCGCAGTTGACTAATCGTTTGGCCGGTTTGGTGCAGCAGGCGGTGTTGAGGGCTTATGGCGCGGTGGAGGCTGCTTTTTATACGCGCGTGGCGGATTTGGCATATTCCGCTGTGTTGGGGCGTGATTTGCAGCTTAAGGATTTCTCGGCCACATTGCTGCTGGCCGTGGTGGTTCCGCTTTCGCCTCTCAGCAAAGATTGTCTGGTTGTGTCGTGTCAGGTTGGCGATGGTATGATTGCGGTTATTAATTCTGACGCTGATTTTGCGAACGCCTTGAAATTGCTGGGCACGCCGGATAGTGGCGATTTTTCTGGGGAAACAGATTTTTTAACCTCGCCGCAAATGCAAAATCTGGAAAAGCTGCAAAGCCGAACTCGCGTTTTCTGTGGCGCTTTGGACAAGCTGTTTTTGATGACGGACGGTGTTTCTGACGATTATTTTCCCAATGAAACGGAGTTGCAACGCTTATATTTTGATTTGTTATTGAATGGCGTGCTGCCTTTTGCCGATGGTCAGTTGGCGTTAAATGATTTGACGCCGGAGCAGCTTAAGCTGTTTAAGCAAATCCCCAGTCCGCTGGCTTTTCCCTGGGTTAATGACCAGAATATTAAGGTGCCAGTGCAATATACCAGACGGATTTGTGAGGCGCTGGGTCTGTCGCTGGCTGATATCTGGCAGGAGCAGACGGTGCTGAAATTGGCTCATTTGGAGTTGGCCGGCACTGCGGCTGATAATGCGGCGGAGCAGCTCAAGGTCTGGCTGGATAATTATGTGGAGCGCGGTTCTTTTGATGATAGAACTTTAGTGATATTTACCCGTTAGGTTGTTTTTATTGATATATTTTCCTGATAATATGCACCGAAAACTGTTAAAAGGTGTGATATGTGTAAGGAGGCATTTTTATGGGCGTTTTAGCAGAAGCCACATTGACTGATGGACGTAAAATTCCCTATGTGATTAAGGATAACCCACCGCGTGGCGGTATGAAATATACCTATTTTGCGCCGGACAAGTCTTATGTTGTGCAGTTTTTTAATGACCCGGAAACGGCGCAGGACCCCAACATTCGCAAGCGTCTGGAGGCGATTATTGGCAAGTATAATCCAACTCGCTCAGAGCAGGACGGCGGCGCGCGCGGCAACAGCGAGCAGATAGCCAATTATTTTGCCGGGCGTTTCTGCTGGCCAACGGCCATTGTGGCCGAGCCGGAGTTTGGTATTGTTTGCCCGGCATATCCGTCCAATTTCTTTTTTGACGCCGGCGCTTCAGATATGTTGGATTTGCAGGGGCGTGATAAACGCAGCACCTGGTTTACTTCCAGTAGCCGCAAGTATTTAAATCTGCCGGAGGTTGGCGATTTTTGCTCCATGCTGCAAATGTCTATCTCGCTGGCACGTTCAATTCGCCGTATGCATCAGGCCGGATTGGCTCATTCTGATTTGTCCTGCAATAATGTGTTGATTGACCCCAAAACCGGCGGCTGCGTGGTTATTGATATTGACTCTCTGGTGGTGCCGGGGCTGTTTCCGCCGGAGGTGGTGGGGACGCGCGGTTATATCGCGCCGGAGGTTTTAGCCAGCAGCGTGCGTTTTCATGACCGGGTGCTGCCCAGTGCCTATACGGATTTGCACGCCCTGCCGGTGTTGATTTATGAATATTTGCTGTTGCGCCACCCTTTGCTGGGGCCGAAAGTTTATGATTTTACTTCTGCCGAGCATGATGATTTTCTGGCTTTGGGTGAAAAGGCCTTGTTTATTGAACACCCCACCGATTTTAGTAATCGACCGCCGGATTTGCATGTGCAGATTAAGGATCTGGGGCCGCATTTGGAGCGCCTGTTTTTGCGCGCTTTTGTGGACGGTCTGCATAACCCGGACGAGCGGCCGACGGCGCTGGAATGGGAAAAGGGTCTGGTTAAGACCTGGGATATGCTGCACCCCTGTGAGGACCCAATGTGTGCAGCTAAATGGTTTGTTTTGTATGATACGAAAAACCCGGTTTGTCCGTTTTGCGGCCACCGCATAAAGCCGGAAAATATTGTGCGGCTGCATCTTAAAAGTCAGATGCGCGCCAGCCATGGCCAGTGGGCGAATGCTGGCGAGGTTGTGCTTTATCATAATATGCCGATATTTAAATGGCATATTTTGGCCAATACTTTCCCGGACGAAAAGACGGATAGGGAATTGATGGCTTATGTCTGTAAATTTCAGGGTAAATGGTTGTTGGTTAACCAAAATATTCAGGGCATGACTTCGCCCAGCGGTAATCTGGTGCCGCCGGGGCAGGCGGTGCTGCTGAAAGACGGCGCGATTTTCCGTTTGTCTGATGCGGAAAAGGGCTTGGTGGCGGAGGTTTCATGTGGAAGATAGGCCGAAATTTACTTAAACTTTACAAAAATCTTACCAGAATATAAATAATTTGTCATGTTGAGTTTATATTCATTGTGTAAGCTATATAATATAGTACACTCATGACAATATTATGAATTATGAAAGGAAGCATTTTATGAAATTGAATGGTTTATCTGCGTCGCAGGTGGAGGAAAGCCGTAAACAACATGGCGCCAATACGCTGACGCAAATTCCGCCGGACCCTTTGTGGAAGAAGATTTTAGAGGGTTTTAAAGACCCGATGATTATGATTTTGCTGGTGGCTCTGGTGGTACAGGTTGTTCTGTTCTTTATGGGACAAGCCGAATGGTTTGAGCCGGTGGGCATTTTGGTGGCAATTATGATTGCCAACGGCGTGGCTTCTATCAGTGAAAGCAAGCAGGAGGGCAAGGCCTCGGCGCTGAAAGCGGAGGAAGAAGCCAAAGAAATGGCCAAAGTGATACGCGACGGTAAGCTGGAGGAAATCCATGTAAGCGAGGTTGTAGTAGGTGATATTGTTTATTTGCAGGCTGGCGATAAAATCCCGGCGGACGGTGAAATCGTGGAGGGCGGCGTTAAGGTTGACCAGGCCGCTTTGAACGGTGAAACAGAAGAAGCAGATAAACAGCCTAATGTGCAGGGTGCGGCTTATGATGTTAAGGATTTGCTGAACCCCTGTTATGCATATCGCGGCACGGTGGTTTGCGGCGGCGAAGCTCATATGCAGATTAAAGTGGTGGGCGACCAGACGCTTTTTGGCGAGTTGGCGCTGGAAGTGCAGGAGGATACGCGCGAAACGCCTTTGCAGGTTAAGCTGGGTAATCTGGCTAAACAGATTTCTACATTTGGTTATATCGGCGCAATTTGTATTGTGTTGGGCATTATTGCCAAGACCTTAATCAGCGGCAGCATGCCCGGCGATATTTACCAGTGGATTAGGCTGATTATGGACGCGGTGACGGTGGCCGTAACGATTATCGTTTGCGCTGTGCCGGAGGGTCTGCCGATGCTGACCTCTATCCTGCTTTCATTCCAAAGCCTGAAAATGGCTAAAGACAACGTATTGGTGCGCAAAATCAACGGTTTGGAAACTGCCGGCAGTTTGAGCATTCTTTTCAGTGATAAAACCGGTACGATAACCGAGGGTCGTCTTTCCGTGGTGGAGTTGGCTAACGGTGATTTGCAGACCTGGGAAAAATTTTCTGAGTTGTCCCCGGCCATGGCGGTGAATTTGCTGAATGGTATTGGCGTTAATAACAGCGCGGCGTTGAGCGACGGCAATATTATCGGCGGTAACAGTACTGATCGTGCTTTGCTGGCCTTTTTGCAGGAGGCTGGCCAGGCGGATAAAATTAATAAGGAAAATGTTCAGTGCTTTAACGCATTTGATTCCAATAAAAAAAGTTCCAGCGTAACTATGCGCCAGCCGGATAACGGCCAGCTGGTGACGTTTGTTAAGGGTGCGCCGGAAAAAATTATTGAGCGGTGTACCCA
>CANSKT010000144.1 GCA_947647555.1 uncultured Peptococcaceae bacterium
GATGTACGATAAACTTTTTCAAATAAAAAATTGCGCAACTCGTCCATTGCCTGCCATTCCCGTTGGTTAATGCGAATACCTCGCAAATCCTGCGAGGCTTCTAAAACCGAAAATATCATGGCGTTAATGCGTTTGCTGATTGTGCCGCCCAAAACGGCCACTGGCATTTGCGGCAGTTGGGCATTGGTAATCAAACCAGCGCGCAGTGCATCGTCAATATCATGATTTACATAAGCCATACGATCAGCCAGTTGCACAACTTCCGCTTCTAAAGTTATAGTTTTGCGGCGGCCACTATGATTTAATATACCATCGCGTACTTCCATTGTTAAGTTTAAACCACGGCCGTCTTTTTCCAGCACATCAACCACACGCAAACTTTGTTCATTATGATGAAAACCGCCGAAAATTTTATCCAAAGCGCGCTCGCCGGCATGACCAAATGGCGTATGGCCCAAATCATGTCCCAAAGCGATTGCTTCAGTTAAATCTTCATTTAAGCCCAGCGCTCGAGAGATGGTGCGCGCAATTTGCATAACCTCTAGGGTGTGTGTTAACCTTGTACGGTAATGGTCATCATCAGGGGCGATGAAAACCTGTGTCTTATCTTTCAGGCGTCGAAAGCTTTTGCAGTGAATAATCCGATCACGATCACGCTGAAAACAGGTGCGCACAGGAAATTCCTGCTCCGGTACAATACGCCCTAAACTGTTTTGGGCATGCGCAGCTTCCGGTGCCAGAATGTGTTGTTCTCTTTCAAAAGCATCTAAAAGCACAGGCTCACCCCTCACATAACTTAATGTTAGACCAATATTTCGCCAGAATATGCCTATTTTCCTGCTGCTTCATGCTATTATTTCTTTATATGTAATATTAAAGACGTTTTTTTTGCATAAAATCCTGAAAATCATCTTCACTGACTATATATTGTCGACCAATTTTGTTGCTTTTAAGTTCCCCACTTTTAATTAACTCGCTCACAAAGGCATAACTTAAAGAAAGTTTGCTCATCAATTCGCGAATTGTATAACCATTTATAGCTTTTTGTTTATGAAAATTCTGGCAGTATGCCTCGGCAGTTTCCGCGTCAATAAAAAATTTGCGCCCAATACGATAGGCACTCAATTTGCCCTGCTCAATCGCGCGCTTCACTGTGCCATAACTATAACCGCTCATCGCGGCCACTTCTCTGACTGATAAAAATTCTTTATTGTTATTTTGCTTTGTCTGTTGCTTGCTAATGTTATTATTTGCCATTTGAATTGCCTCCAAGCTGATTTTTTATATTAAACTTTATGAAAACAAGTTGTTTTTTAGACTTTTCTGATTGCTTTTTTTATAATTTTATATTATACTATAAAGACCAAGTAAAATTAGATAAACACATATATGCCAATTCCTGCAACTGGGCTTTTGGCAACATAAAATAAGTATAGGAGAGATTATAATATGCCAATAACCAAGGCCACAGCTTCCAGAGTTGATATTAGACATTCAGAAAGACGCGTTGCTGTTGAATATCTTTCATTAATTGAACAGTTGCTATATTCATCAGAATTTGCCGCGCTGGCCAGTTATCGTCATCATAAAATGAACCGTCAGCAACATTCTTTCAATGTATCCTGGTATGCATTTCGTTTGGCAAAGCTTTTCCGGCTGGACGCTGCTGCTGTTGCTCGTTCCGGTCTGCTGCATGACCTGTTTTATTATAATTTCCGTGATGCTGAATATACCAAAAATGAGCATATTTATGAACACCCCCAGCAGGCGCTGGAAAATGCACGCCAGCTAACGGATTTAAGCCCTAAAGAGGAGGATATCATTCTTAATCATATGTGGCCAATGTGTCCGCAACACCATACACATTATAAAGAAACATATCTTGTTTCCATGATTGACAAATATTGTTGTTTGCTTGAACTATGCACAGTTGCTGTTAATTGCAGCAAGAAGCTTGGCAAACACGCGGTTAAAATGCTGCTGAATTGCTTGTCATGAGTGCATCAACAGGCAAAATTGCAGCAGTACATAACCATTTTGCAGCACTGCATAACAAATTAATTTGCCCTATCTGTCACCAACCCCTGCAATTAACAGCGAACAGCTTTAAATGCAGGTCGGGGCATTGTTTTGATTTATCTGCTCAAAATTATCTTAATTTAGCGCCGCAGAAGAACCAGATAACCAACAAATACAATGCAGCGCTTTTTAATGCGCGCCGACAGGTTTTTGCTGCCGGTTTATATGCACAATTGCTGCAAAAATTGCAAAATATCTGCACCGATTATCAGCGTACCAGGTCGGCAGAAAGAACGCTTTCAATTTTAGATGCTGGTTGTGGCGAGGGTTATTTTGCAGCAAATTTACAACAACAAATACCATCAGCGGAAGTTCTGGCGCTAGATTTGTCCAGAAGCGCCTTACAAATGGCCGCCAAAACTCATCGGCAATCCGGCCTATATTGTTTAATAGCTGATTTGGCTAATTTACCTCTGCCTGATGATAGTATGGATATTATTTTAAATTTGCTATCCCCTGCCAACTATCATGAATTTAGACGCGTATTAAAGCCAGGTGGTTTGCTAATCAAGGTGATACCTGGTGCCCAGTATCTGGCAGAAGTACGAGATTACCTCAATATTCCCACTCAGGCGGCGCTGGAGGAGCAGCAAGCGGCCAAACTTTGGCAACAGACATTTCCGCAAGCGCAAGAAATATCTGTAACCTATCAGCAAATGATTACTCCAGATTTAGCCGCTGCTTTTTTGCAGATGAGTCCCCTTTCCTTTAATCATTCGCCACTCACACAAGCAGCTGATAATAAACTTTTTACTGACATTACCATTGACTTAAAAATTTTAACAGCATATGTTAAAACGCAGACTGAAAAATAAAATCAGTCTGCGTTTGTTTTAACCTTTTAGATTTATAATTTTTAATCCAATAAAGCTTCCAGAGCAGCCTTGGGTCTGAAGCCGCTGGCTCGCTGATAAAGTTTGCCTTGCTTAAATACAATAAGCGTTGGCAGTCCGTCAATTTCAAAAGCTTCGGCCAATTCTGGTTCCTCATCAGTATTAATTTTGCCGATGACCAGTTGACGGCCAGCGGCCTGCCAATCAGCCTCCAATTCCTCCAAAACCGGCGCTAACATGTGACAATACCCACACCATGGCGCCCAAAAATCCAGCAGTACCGTTTGGTCGCTTTGCTCCACCTGCTGCTTAAAATTGCTTTGATTTATTGTAATAACCGACATTTTTTATCGCTCCTTTCTTGGTATAGCTTAACCAGAAAATTAATGAAAATCTCAAATCAAGTTCACAATATACAATTAAATTATAAAGATATTTTACAAGCCATAAAATGAAAAATGTGTTATAATAGTTTAAGTATAGCACAAAAAAACTAATAAAGCAAATGAAATTTATATTGAAAGAAGTGAATTAATTGCAAAATAGCAGCTTAAACGGTCATTTAACAGCTATATTTACTATTTTTCTCTGGGGTATGACTTTTATTTCAACCAAAATATTGTTGCAAGCCTGGCCGCCGGTTATTATTTTATTTCTGCGTTTTGTTATCGGCTTTATAGCACTTTGGCTGATTAAACCGCAAATGTTACATAATACCAGCTGGCGGCAAGAGTTGACATTTATGACAGCTGGTATTTGTGGCATTACGCTTTATTATCTGCTGGAAAATATCGCTTTAACCTATACTCAAGCCGCTAACGTAAGCGTAATTATTTCAGCCGCGCCCTTTTTTACACTGCTGGTCAGCCATTGGCTAGGACAGGACGATGGACATATTCGCTTTAATTTTCTGCTTGGTTTTGTGGTTGCGATGCTGGGAATTGCATTATTAAGCGCCAGCGGCGCCACCTTGCATTTAAACCCATTAGGCGATTTTTTGGCTTTAGCTGCTGCATTTGTCTGGGCGCTTTATTCACAGCTTGTAAAAAAGATTGACAGCTTTGGCTTTAACTTGATTTTAACAACCAGACGTATCTTTTTTTATGGCTTACTGTTTATTTTGCCTATCCTAATGCTAACGGACAAGCAAATTTCTTTACTTCCATTACGTGACTTTACTTATC
>CANSKT010000145.1 GCA_947647555.1 uncultured Peptococcaceae bacterium
ATACTCTTTCCATTTCCGCCAAAGAATGTGTTTCACCAGAACGCTCGCAATCATCAAGCATAATCACAAAATCATCACTCAAACACTCTGGCAGCATTCTCAGAACATCTATTCTGGCATATTGTTTCATATCTCCGCCAAACGGCGCATCAATAGATATAAAATCAAATTTTTGCCCAACAAAATGCTCCTTAAAGTCACTAAAAACTCTAACCGCCGCAACTTCCTTATAAGCAACCATTTCTCGCTCCAGCTGCACAATCTGGCTATGATTGGATAACTGAAAATCATTTTCAAAAAATCTAATCCATTCTAAATCATGCTCCACCACAATATGCTCAACATCACTGCAAGCAGCAGCATACTGGCCTATCATTCTGGTAGATTGCCCCAAACCCAATTCCAATATCTTCTTAGGTCTGACCTCATTCAAAACTCGATACATTACATATAAATAAGGATAACCAACCGCCCAACGTCCTGGCGCAAATGTTTTATCAACAAGCCACTGACTATTAACGATTGTATTATTGAAAATTGCTGCCCAAACTGCCTCGGCCGCATACTGACTGCTTTCCTGAGCCTTTTGCCTGTTCTGACCTGCCAATTTCTTCAACTCATCATTACTTGCATTTATTTGCTGCAAAAATCCGTTAACAGCTTCGCCCCAGATAGTAGCCTTAAGCCATCTTTCTTCAGCGTCGCGCCCCAGTTCTTCAACCAGCCTCCTTGCCCCCCCTGAAAATTCATTTTGCCTGTTCAACAAATCAGTTAAACCAGACTCAATATCAGCATTATTGTGGACTATTTTATTCAACAATTCTTCATTTCGTTGTATACTCTGTACTAAAAGATTTTGTTGTTCCGCCAAAGCTGAAAATTGTCGTTTCTGTTGTTCTGCCAGCTGTTCTATCGTTCTTTGCTGCATATCCTGCCGAGTCATAAGGCCAGCATTCAATTCCAACATATACTGCTTAATTCCGGCCACTTCCCTGTTAAAAGCCTTAACCGGCGGCGGCAGAATATGCTTCAACAAATTTTTCAGCTTACCCATAAATGTCAAATCGCCCTCTCTATTAAATCTCACAACCCTACACATCAACACATAATCATTCAAACTGTAATAATAATCCGCTTCATGTTCATTCAATTCCAAAAACTCTGCTATCTCCTTGCCCTTAGCCGCAATCTGCCCTTTGCCAGCCTTATCCAACGTCTGCCAGTTATAAACAAAATGGCTTAAAGCACAATTCAGATAACTTTGTCGCAACTTCTCCCATAACCCCAACTTCTGCAAATCCTGCTTTAACTGCTCCAGTGCAGCCATAAAATCCAGCGGCGTTTTCACCTTAACCGACTGCAAATTACCACTATAAAGCACCCGATGCCTAACCAACGTCTGCTTTAAAACCACAACTTCCCTGGCACAGGCCATTGCCGAACAGACAAAACTCAAATCATTAGCCGTTCTAATCTCCTGATACTGCAAACCTTTTCTCTGCACAAAATCGCGCTGATACAGTTTACACCAGGTGTTACAGGAAAGCAGCTGAAACAAAAACTTCCCATCATTATCAGCTGAAATCATTTGCCGCTCGGCCAGCAAATGACTGTTAATCTGCGGATTTAACCATGCCGAACCAGCAGTAAAATATTCAGCGCCAAAGGCCAGCATGTCCGCCTTTTCCTTTACAGCAGCAACATAAGCCTGCGCCAAAGCTGTTGGGTAATACAAATCATCTGCGTCCATAAAGGCCAGATATTCACCCTGCGCCAAGACCATACCAGCATTACGCGCCGCCCCGGCGCCCCTGTTCGCCTGCTCAATAATCTTTAACCGCTCATCTTTTTGTTTATACTCCTTCAAAATTGCCAAACTATTGTCAGTTGAACCATCATCAACACAGATTATTTCAATTTCCTGCAAAGTTTGCTTAACTATACTATCCAAACATTCTCGCAAATATTTTTCCGCGTTATATACTGGAATAATTACCGAAACTTTAATATTCGCAGCCATAATCATAAACGCCGCCCATGCTTCAATTTATACAAACGACTAAACAGGTCGGCCAGTGCAAACGCCCACCACCTGGCATATGGCGTCAGCCGCAAAACTGCTCGCCCGGTAATGCCCAAATTCATATATTGCAACGCCTTACGATAATGAACCCGACAAAAATCGGCTATTTCATTCATCTGCTCCTTAAAACGCTGTCTTTCAGCAACAGGATTGGCATAATAGACACCCCATAAACTAATGGCTGACAATGCACACTGAGCAGACAATAAATCTGCAAACTGCGGCCAATCAGCAGCCATTTCATCATAGCGTTTTCTGGAAGCGAGATAATAATTAATTCGATTACCCAAAGAAATATTGTCCAAAATGCTGTTAAATCGCAACAGATAGTTGTATTTGGCCTCCGGCAAGCAAACAACCCTTTCAGCTTTAATAAATAATTTATGCATTACAGCCACATCTTCAAATGTTTTGCCTGCCGGAAACCAGATATCCTGAAACAATTCCCGTTTATACAATTTATCCCAGGCATAATTCTGCAACAAATCATTTTGCAACAAATATTTCAATGCCAATTCCCTGTCCAAAACCTCAATTTCCGAAAAACCTCGTACCACTTCCTTATCAACATGCCGCTCTATCCGACCACAAACTGCAATACCAGCCTGATATTTCAAAGCATTTTCCAGCAGATATTCATACATATCCAACTCTATCCAATCATCACTATCCACAAAACCAATATAATCTCCTGTTGCCAACCTTAAACCGGCATTCCTGGCCGCTGACAAACCACCATTCTCCTGATGTATAACCTCAATCCGACTGTCCTTAGCCGCATATTCATCACAAATCTTGCCGCAATTATCTGGCGAACCGTCGTCTACCAATATAATCTGCAAATTCCTATATGTCTGTCCAACGATACTGTCCAGACACTTGCGAATATAAGGCTCAACCTTATATACCGGCACTATTATGGAGATTTTTGGTTCACTTCTACTCAATTTCTCAACCCCAAATACACTTTTTCAATTCTATCTGCCACATCGGCAACTGCAAAGCCAGACTTCTGCACCTGCTCATTAACAGTCAATCTATCCACATCAACCTGACAATGCAAAATACTTTCTACCCAGCTATCTACCCCAGACCTCAAGCTGACTTTCTGCACCAAATCGCTTACAACAGCCTCATTTGGAACATTATCCGCACAAACAACCGGCAGACCTGCCGCCTGCGCTTCCACAACTACAATCCCCAACCCCTCAAACCGACTGGGAAAAGCAAAAACGTCCATTGCCCAAAGCAACTGCTCCACCTTATCCGTTACACCATACAAAATCACTTTATCAGCAATGCCAAGCTTTTCAGCCTGCTGTTGCAAATCCGCTTTCATTTCGCCCTCACCAACCAACAGCAATGCGCTATCCGACATTTCAGATTGCACTTCGGCAAATACTTTCAACAAATATTCCTGATTCTTTTCATTACTTAATCGGCCTATATTGCCAATTACTAACTTATCCTCTATACCTAAATCCTTACGGACTTTCTCTCTCAACTCATTATCAAATCTGAACTTCTCTACATCTATCCCATTGGGAATAAATTCATATCTTCCTACAACATCTTTGGGAAACATAAATTCTGCCGCCAACTTGGAACATGCCAAATATTCAGTAGCATTTTCAGCCAACAACCTTTTAGCAATACTATGCAAAACAAGCTTTAATTGTTTTGTCTTACTCTGACGCAAACCTGCACCATGACCATGCGCAATCCTGACCGGAATCTCATATCTTTTAGCCAGATAAGCATAATACAATGACAATCCCTGAAAGATATTTAAATGAACCACATCATACTGCCGCTCTTTTAACAACTGCCTGAACAGCTTATGATTTCGCCCTAAATTTCGTTGACTGCCAGACAACTCATAAAACCTAACACCTTTTTCCTTAAGTTCTGCCGTAAACACAC
>CANSKT010000146.1 GCA_947647555.1 uncultured Peptococcaceae bacterium
CTATCCGTGAGGGTGGTAGGACTGTTGGCGCTGGTGTAGTAACTGCCATCAACGAGTAATTTTAATTGCGGCACTTCAATAGCACCTTATCTGCTTTGTCGTCAATTTGTTCACGTCGTTGACGTACTATTAGTACGCCTGCCTTGCTCACAATTTGACTTCGCGCATCTAAGGCACTCTTAAAGCGCCTTGAGTTGCCCGTATCTGTTGGGGTACAGGGTGCAAAGCAGAAAAAATTCCAAAAAGAGTTAAAAAATTTTGTGAGCAGATAATTTGCCGAAAAATATTATCTGGCCACAAAAATATGATTAGGAAAAATTGATTAGGATTTAAAAAAGAGGCAAGAGAGGTTTCCCGAGGACTTTTCTTGCTTCTTTTTATGTGAACACTTAATGAGCGCAAGCCGCAGGCGCAGCGCGAATTTAGTGTGAACATATCCAGCCGGCGCAGCCGGTTGGAAACCGCTATGAACACTTAATGAGCGCAAGCCGCAGGCGTAGCGCGAATTTAGTGTGAACGCATGCAGCCGCTAAAGGCGGCTGTATACCTATATTGAACACTTAGCGATTGACGAGCCGGTTGGAAACTGCTATCAAAATTTGACGTTTGTTTTTTATAAATTAAATAATATAATGAATTATAAGAAAAAAATTTGTAAATAGTAAAAAAAATTGAAGAAAACCCTTGCCAAAGCTGATGTTTTGTGTTATCATTAGGAAGTATCACACTGTATATTTGGCAGTAAAGTGTTGATTTAGGAGGTGGCGTTTGATGCGAGTAGCTATTACACTGGCCTGTGGTGAATGTAAAAACCGTAACTATATTACGACAAAAAACAAAAAAACTACGCCTGACAGACTGGAAATTAAAAAGTATTGCCCTCATTGCAAAACTCATACAAGTCATAAAGAAACCAAATAAGCAGCTTGTTTAAGTGTAGCTTTATTTAGGTTTAACTGAAATATTAAGGATGTGAGTGAATGGCTGACGTTGACGCTAAGGCGGCAAAAAATAAAACTGATAATAATGGTAAAACAGAAACCAAAGGCAAGGCCGAAGCCAGACGGGCTGCGGTTAAAGCTAATGCCGATAAACTCGCCAAGAAAACGGCCGCCAAACCTACCGGCTTCTTTAAGAGCGTGAGCATTGAGCTGAAAAAGGTGCATTGGCCGGACAAAGAAAAGGTTGTTAAATATACCGGCGTCGTTTTTGGCGTTGTGGTGGTTCTTGGCACGGTTATTTGGGTGCTGGATACCGCTTTTTCCGGTGTGTTGAGCCTGATTGTTGGCTGATAGGTGGCGCTGATGGCTGATAATAAAAAACAGTGGTTCGTTGTCCACACCTATTCCGGATATGAAAATAAGGTTAAGATGAACCTGGAACGCCGCACAGAAACCATGAATATGGAAAATTACATTTTTCGGGTTATTGTGCCAATGGAAGACGAAGTTCAGGTTAAGGACGGCCAGCGCAAGGTTGTTAAGCGTAAGGTATATCCGGGCTATGTTATGGTGGAGATGATTCTGACTGACGACTCATGGTATGTTGTGCGCAACACCTCTGGCGTTACAGGTTTTGTGGGTACAGGCTCAAAGCCGGTGCCGCTGGACGATAACGAGGTGCAACTGATTTTGCGCCAGATGGGCTATGAGGAGGCTGTGCTGCGTCTGGATTACAGCGTGGGCGAGAAAGTGCGCGTTATTGACGGCTCTTTTGCTGGTGTAACCGGTACTGTGCTGGAGATTAACCCGGAGAAAAACCGCATTAAGGTGCAGGTGGATATGCTGGGTAGCACTGCGACTGTGGATTTGGATAATTTACAGTTGGAAAAAATTGAAATATAGAGTACCGAATTTATCAGTTTGATAAGTTCGGTTGGAATTTTGTCAATATTATAAATCAGGGGTTACCTTGGGCAGTTCTGATGTTCACAGAGGGGCTGCTTGAGTTAGTGGGAGAATAGCCGCATTGGGTGGCTGTTCGCCATACCACATTTTTATCGAGGAGGTGTCCAAATTGGCGAAGAATGTCGTAGCAGTTATTAAGCTGCAAATTCCAGCCGGTAAAGCAAACCCGGCGCCGCCAGTAGGCCCGGCTTTGGGTCAGCACGGCGTCAACATTATGGGCTTTTGCAAGGAGTTTAATGAAAGAACCAAAAATGATGCAGGTATGATTATTCCTGCGGAGATTTCGGTTTATGAGGATCGTTCCTTTACTTTCGTTTTGAAAACCCCACCGGCCGCAGTTTTGCTGAAAAAAGCGGCTGGCATTGAAACTGCATCTGGTGAGCCGAACAAGAAAAAGGTTGGCAAGGTTACCAAGGCGCAGGTTCAGGCGATTGCGGAGCAGAAAATGCCTGACTTAAACGCTGCATCTGTTGATGCTGCCATGCGTATGGTGGAAGGCACTGCACGCAGCATGGGTATTACGATTGCTGATTAAACTGGATTTTTTTCATTACGTGGGAGGCTTATAAAAATGAGCCGTTATACCACCAAGGAGGTTTGAGATATGCCAAAGCATGGCAAAAAGTATAATGATATAGCTAAAAGCTATGATTTAACCAAAATTTACGAGGTTGAAGAAGCTATCAGCCTGGTTAAAAAGAATGCCAAAGCCAAATTTGATGAAACCATTGAAGTGGCTGTGCGCCTGAACCTGGATCCTAGACAGTCTGACCAGCAAATCCGTGGTGCAGTTGTTCTGCCTAACGGTACTGGTGTTACCAGACGCGTTTTGGTTTTTGCCAAGGGTGATAAGGTTAAGGAAGCTGAAGCGGCTGGCGCTGATTTTGTTGGTTCTGAAGAATTGGTAACCAAAATTCAGGGCGGTTGGTTTGATTTTGACGTGGCTATTGCTACACCTGATATGATGGGTGTGGTTGGTAAAATCGGCCGTTTGTTGGGCCCCAAGGGCTTGATGCCGAACCCGAAAACCGGTACGGTAACTATGGACGTTACCAAAGCGGTTGCAGAGGTTAAGGCCGGCAAGATTGAATATCGTCTGGATAAGGCTGCTAACGTGCATGCACGTATCGGCAAAGCTTCTTTTGCTACTGAAAAGCTGGTTGAGAACTATCTCACATTGGTTGATACCCTGATTAAGGTTAAACCGGCAGCTGCTAAAGGTCAGTATATTAAAAATATTTCCGTTACTTCAACTATGAGCCCGGCTGTGCGCATTAATGTGCTGAAGCCTTTGGGCAAATAATTTGGGAAAAATTAAATAAAACTCTTTGCCCAAGACAGTAGGTGTGCAGTATATTGCGCTTAAACGCTTTCAGGCGGCCAACCGAGGCAGAGGCCTGGCGTATATTTGCGTTTTCAGCTCTCTGTTTCGGCAGGGAGCTTTGTTAATTTTCATATAACCATATGGAATAAGGAGGTGTTGGAGTTGTCTAAAAAACCGCAGATGATTGAGAAAGAAGAACAGGTTAGCCAGTTGCAAGGCTGGTTGCAGGAAAACGCGGCTATTGTTCTGGCTGATTACCGCGGCCTGACAGTATCTGAAGATACTGCTTTGCGTAGTGAACTGCGCAAGAATGAGATTGGCTATCATGTTGCTAAAAATACTTTGATTAAACGCGCGGCCAACAATTTGGAAATCACCGATTTGGACGAATATCTGAACGGCCCTACCGCTTTGGCTTTTGCTGCTGACCCGGTTGCTCTTACTAAGATTTTATCTAAATTTGCTGAGGAGCATACCGCGCTGGAATTAAAGGCTGGTCTGGTAGACGGCAAGTTTGTTGGCGCTGATGAGATTAAGGCGTTGGCGAAAATGCCCAGCCGCGAGGTTCTGTTGGGTCGCTTTATGGGTTCTATTCAGTCCTCTTTGTACAGCTTTGTACGTGCTGTTGATGCAAGCATACCTAAAAAGAGATCGGCGAGGCTTTGACTGCCGCGGCTCCGGCGGACGCTGCTGCTGAGGCTCCGGCTG
>CANSKT010000147.1 GCA_947647555.1 uncultured Peptococcaceae bacterium
GTTTATAAGGATTTATTTATGGATTATGTTAACGCCCAGAGTGGCGAAACGGTTACGCTGGTGGCCAGCAATGCGCCGCGTGGTGATTTTGACAGGGCAGAGCAGGTAATCCGCCGGCAGGTTGGCGAGGTGGAATTGCTTTATACCACTCAGCCCTATAAATTTGTGCCGGTCAGCTATGTGCTGACGGAGGAGGACAAAGCGGCGTTGGCTGACGGCAGTCTGGAAATATCGGTTGGCACAGACGAGGTGGAGCGCATGCTTAATATCAGCGTGAACTGGACGCAGGAGGGCGTACATTATCATTTGTTTGGCTGGGATTTGAGCCTGACAGCGGAAGAAATGTTGGATATGGCGGCGGATTTTGTTGAGCAAACCAGTGCGCCGGAATTAAATTAAAGAGGTGTTGTAGTTTTGAAACGATTGAGCAAAAAAATCTTATTAATATTGTGTTTACTAATGTTAGGCGGTTTAACGGGCTGTACTGCGCAGTCCAGTGAAATTAACGATTTTAACAAACTGGGCGATTTAACAAAGCAGCTGAATTTTAGCCCAAAGTGCGTGTCTGGCTTCAGCAATGGATTTTTGTTTGCGGTTGCAGATATTATGGAGAATGAATTATTGCTGGGCTATGAGAACCCACAAACTGCGGAAACCATTAATTGTTATATGAAGGCCGCGCCGGAAGCAGTGGAACCCCTGCCGCCGAATACACAGCAGCGGCAGGAGGGAGATGTGCTTTTAAGCTGTTATCAGTTTGATTACAAATTTGTACCGCCTGATTATGAGGAAACAGAGGAGGATAAGGCGGCCGTTGCAGCCGGCTCCTTGCAGCTGGCCTGGGGCAGCAGCGAGGTTGAGGAGCATATTATGCAGGGCATTGTATGGCAGGAGGACGATGTGCAATATCAGCTTTCCGGCATGGATTTGACTTTGACGGCTGATGAAATGCTGGATATGGCGGCGCAGATTGTCAACAGCGATAATCAGGAAAAGATTTTGGCAAATTAATAAAAACTTAATGGATTATTAGCGGAAAAGCAAAAAATCGGCCGCCTCGATTTTGTATAATGTACATATCAAGAGATAAGGGGGCGTCTGATTTTTAATACTTATTGATTTAGTGTGGTCGTGTATAGTTAAAATTGGGAGGTTATTATGAACATTATGGGCGTTGTTAAACATGAAGTTTTTGATTATGACTGTGTAGATTATAAGGCGTTTTGGCAGAATTTTGACCGTGATTATGAAGACGCTGTGGAGCGGATTGCACTGCGGCGGCTGACGGCAGATATGCAGGGCAGTTGTTTGGAGATTGGCGGCGGCTTTGGCCGTTTGGTGAATGAATATGCGCCGCGTTGTACGGAGGTTTTGTTGACTGATTATACTGCACATTTGGTGGAGGCGGCCAGGCAGCGTGTGCAAAGCCTGGGCCTGGATAACGTGGAATGTCAGCGACTGAATTTATATGAGTTGGAGAGTTGCGGCCGCCAGTTTGATAATGCTGTTTGCGTGCGTGTTATGCATCATGTGGAAGATGTATCGGCTTTCTTTCAACAGGTTAATCTGGCCTTGGCCGCGGACGGTGTGTTTATTTTTGAATATGCGAATAAGAAAAATTTGTTGGAAATTGGCCGTTATTTGCTGCATAGACCCAATATTGCACCGTTTGAATATCAGCCCAGTCAGCGCGGCAGCGGCATTTTTTACAACTTCCACCCAGATTATATCAAAGACAAACTCCTGGAGCATGGTTTTGTGATAGAGCAGGAGTTGGCGGTTTCCATATTCAGAAATCGCTGGTTAAAAAAACTTTTTGGCAAGCGGTTGCTTTGCTGGTTGGACAAGCATCTGCAAAAACCGTTGGCGGCGCTGCACCCCAGTCCTAGCGTGTTTATTAAAGCGCGCAAAATTAAACAGCTTTAGGCCTAGAATACCGGTTTCATAATTTAGCACAATTTTTCAAACGCTGATAAACCGCCAAGCCGTCTTTGCGCCCAAAGCAATGTAGGGTGTTCAGATAGATGACCTTGGCGGTTTTACCGGTTTTAAGAATTTCCTCCATTTCATCGGTGCGGTTTATGTATTCGGTATCGTTAAATACTTCCTGCAAAAGTTCGCGCAGTTTGAGAGTTTCCCGATAAGCATTGAAGAATTTGCCAATATCAGTACTGAGCAGGCGGTCGCGAATAATATCCGTTCTTTCATCATGCTCATTGGCGCGAAGAATGCCCAACTCAATGCTTTCACTCAGAAAAACGCGGCGTTGCGGCTTGGCACAGCATTGCCAGAAATCACGTACAGCTTGAAAACCGGCGTCTTTGCTGATAATGACGACGCTTTTGTTGGCTGGGTTGCCAAAAACCTCACCCAGTTTGGTAGCCAGGTAAAAATCAAGCCCATTTTTCTGCGAGTTGATAAGCTTATAAGTTTCAAAGGCACAGCCAGAATTTTGAATATCAATTAAATATCTTTTTTCCATATTGTGGGCGTTTTTGCTAAAAAACAAAATCAGTGTGTCTGTTGGCTGCAAAAATTCAGCCCCTCGCATACCGGCATTGTTGACATTTTCATAGTCTATCAAAAAAATCATAGAGCAAACCTCACATAAAAACTGTTATCATAACAATATTCGCTATTTGTTCGGTTTATCCTGTTTGGCCTTTGGATAATTGTTATATCGCTGTTGGTATTATTAGCCAAAAGGGTAGGGTATTTGGAAAAAAATAAAAAATTTATAAAAAACTCTTGATTTTATTTGGACAATATGATAAAATATTAAAAGTCTTGAAAAACTACATGTTTTATGGGGGTATAGCTCAGCTGGGAGTGTAAACCAGCAGATGTGCCACCCACAAACTAAAAAATTGCATAAAGCCAGAAACCTTGTGGGTTTTGAGGTTTCGACAACATGGGGGTATAGCTCAGCTGGGAGAGCGCTTGAATGGCATTCAAGAGGTCAGCGGTTCGATCCCGCTTATCTCCACCAACTAAAGCTCTTACAGTCTAAACTGTAAGAGCTTTTACTATACCTAGAATTTTGAGGGCGGACTTCCATATTTGTCAACATTGAGGTGTATTTTGAATAATAAGGAATTAGTTAAATATTTTTATGAAACTATCGTTTCGCTTAATTTACTTGATAAACTATCGGAATATATTTCGGAAAATTGTATTTTGAAAAATGGAGAAGAAACTTTTTCGATTGGTTTAAATGGCATGATGCAGCATCTTATGGCATTAAGGCAAACATATCCAGATTATACAATGAGAATACTTCGCCAGTACTCTGATGGAGATTATGTCATATCAGAATTTGTTATGCAAGGCACTCACAAAGGAGATTTTATGGGTATAAAACCTTCCAACAAGGTTTTGGAGATTGTCGGTGTAGATATTGACAAAGTGATTGCTGGCAAAATCGTCGAACACGGTGGAGCAGCCAATACTTTTGAATGTTTTTGGCAAAATAAGTTGATTAAGCCAGTATAAACAGAATTTGTATAAAACTGGGAACGTGATTGTAGAATTGCGTTCCTGTTTTTTCGTTTAAAGGGTTGGCAAAACTGCCAAAGGCTTCGACAAAATATCTGCTAACACTTTTGGGTGAATTCATACCAGATGTTTAGAAAACAAAGGTTGTACGATTTCGTCTAACCTTTTGACAGAATTGTCAGGAAGAGAGAATGCTATACTCCCCTACTTTATTTTGCCAAAGTGGACTTTCGGCAACCATTGCCAAAGTAGCTCAATGCTCGAAATACGCTAAATATAAGGGTATTTAAGTATAAAAACGGTTTACTGCAATTAGATCGATTCGGACGAAATCGTACAAACTGCTCTGGTTTTGAAATATTTCTTCCCCAAAAGAGCGCTTTGTACCGAAAGGTACAAAGCGCT
>CANSKT010000148.1 GCA_947647555.1 uncultured Peptococcaceae bacterium
TACCAGACCCTGCCCAACCTGGCAGATTATGCCGGCGCTGTTAAAGAAACTTTATGCGGCCGGTGTGCAAAAGCAGGATATCACGCTGGTTTTTGCGCTTGGTTCACATCGTCATCATACGCCGGAGGAAATGCAGCATCTGGCCGGTGATATGGCTTATAATGAAATTAAATGCGTAGACTCTGACCCGGAAGACTGTATCAATATGGGCGCCACCAAGCATGGCACGCCGGTGGACATCACACGCGTGGTGGCGGAGGCGGATAAGCGTATTTGTCTGGCTAATATTGAATATCATTATTTTGCCGGTTATTCCGGCGGCGCCAAGTCCATTATGCCGGGCGTTTCCAATCGGACGGCCATTCAGGTTAATCATTCCATGATGGTGCAGCCGGAGGCGCATGCCGGGCGGCTGGCTGGTAACCCAATCCGTGAGGATATTGAAGAAGCGGCGGCCATTTGCGGTATTGATTATATTGTAAATGTGGTGCTGGACGAGCATAAACAGATTATTAAAGCGGTGGCCGGTGATGTGACGCAGGCGCATAGAGCTGGTTGTGCGTTTTTGGATACGCTGTATCGCAAGGAAATTAAGCAGAAAGCGGATATTGTGCTGGTAAGCCAGGGCGGCGCGCCTAAGGATTTGAATTTATATCAGACGCAAAAGGCTTTGGATAATGCCAAACATGCGGTGCGCGAGGGCGGCGTGATAATTCTGATTGGTTCCTGTAAAGAGGGCTTGGGCGAGAAAACTTTCCAGACCTGGATTGAGGAGGCCAACAAACCGCAGGATTTGATTGACCGCGTGCAGGCTGATTTCAAGCTGGGCGGACATAAAGCGGCGGCTATTGCGATGGTTTTGGCTAATGCTGACGTTTATCTGGTATCGGAAATGCCGGAGGAATTGACTAAAAAATGTTTCCTGACTCCTTTTGCCAGTGCGCAGGCTGCTTTAGACGCGGCGTTTGCCAAACTGGGCGCGGACGCCAAGGTTTTGGCTATGCCATATGGCGGTTCCACACGGCCGCAGCTGGTTTAAGATGTAAACTAAAAAAGTCCCCATTTGGGGACTTTTTTTATGTTGCTGTATTATTTTTACTCTGAAATGTTAAAACCCTCGGTGGTGGGCATGCCCTGCCAGGTGTTGCCGTCAGCACGATAATAGTTCTGGCTGATTTCACCGCTGGTGGTTTCATATTCCACCACATAAACATTGCCAGTTTCCACCAGCATTGGATAATTATGGTAGGGTAGCACGTCGTCATTGGTTGGATAGTTCTGGAAAACAGCATAGGCGTTTTCCAAACGCCAGAAACGGCGGCATTTATATTCCGGGGATAAACCTGTTAAATCCTGCTCGCCAAAATAGGCCGCTTGAAATTCCTGTCCGGCAATGGTCAGCGTATCCATGCGCAACGGTTCAATATCGGTCATCGCCATATAAGTAAAATCTGTACTCTGCACAGCTTCGCCATAGCGTTTCTGTAAACGACCAGCCATACAGTTGTTGGTTTCCTCATCGCCCAGCCAGGTATGCGCTGCGCCATAAATGCCCATAATATCCGTATTTTCCAGACTATCAAAGGCGCGGATAAAGTTTTCCGTCATCATATCCTCGCGATAATCCATATCACCGTTGTTGTCATAAAAATGTTGACCCTGGGCGATACATTCCTGCGCCAGCTGCCAGGTTTCTGAATTTTCCAGCCCATTCGCCTGCAAATAATCCAGGAAACGCTGGCCGGTACTGTTATATTGGTGGCCTAAATCGGTGCCATGAAAAACGGTTTCCGGGCAGTTTTGTTTAATTTGACGATAAAAATCGCGCATATTGGTATCATAACTCACTGTACCCTGCAAATCCTCATAAATTTCATTCAGGATATCGTCATTGTCCGCTTGTAACCAGATATTAAGAAACTCGGCGGTATAGTAGGGGAGTTCCACAAATAAGTGGCGCATATTTTGCTCCTGATAATAAGATTGCCATTGCTCAAACTCTGCGGCGTAAATATTATCATTGCCATGCAGTTCCCCATACAAATATATTTGTCCGGTGGAGGGCTGCGGCGGTGTTTCTGGTGTGTCTGTGGTACAGCTCTTAAAAGCCAAAAGTATAACCAGCAGCAAAGCAATCAGAATAACCACCGTGCTGTTATTAAAGGGTGTATTATTGTTAAACAATCTTATTTTGACGGGTTTCATATGTTTCAAAGTGCCATATTAGGCACGCCTTTCAATATAAATTTGTTTTCCTGTTGTTTGTTTTTTTTGTATTCCTGTAATAACAGAGGGCGACAATATTCAACAATAGCCTTGCGTCGTATCAGGCCGATATATACGCCTAAATCATCAATCACAGGAATAAAATTCTGTTCCACAATCTTGGGTATCAGTTCGTCAAGCTGGGCCGAGATATTTACCGCCTCAACCTTGCGATGAGTCGGGATTTCACTAATCATGATTTTCTCGGTATCAGCAAAACAGAGTTCCGGGTTGTGTTTAAATGTCCAAAAACAATCCTCCAAAAACAGGGTGTAAAGATAAAAGCCCTCGCTGTTTAAAACTGGCATGGCAGCAAAATGATGATGTTCCATTTTTTCCAGAGCCTGCCGTAGGGTGGCAGTTTCCAGCAGATAAGAAATTTCCGCTTTGGTGGTCAGAAAAAAGGCAATTTGCATAAATATCAATCCTTTCTGAGATATTTTTCAAGAAAAACTTTCAAAGAAACAATCGACCTACATTTTTTTGTATTAAACCTTGGTTTGGATTTTTTCTGTAAACTTTTTAATTCTACCTATTAATATTATACTTCATTTAACCATTAAATGGCAAGCTTGTTTTTGTCGAAAAAATAATTTGTTTTTGGTAGATTTTGCCGGTTTGTGTTATCTTGCGCCGGCCAATCGCCAAATAGCTTGGGTATAAATACGTTGCAAAAACTGAAAATCCTCCTGGGTGATATATTCGTCTGCCTGGTGCATAACATCAGCCATATCAGCGCGCAACGGCCCAAAAGCCACAAAATTATCAAAGGCCCGGCAATAGGTGCCGCCGCCAGTGGAGATAGGCTGGGTCTGCGGTTCATATTCCCGGTAAAGTTCCAGCAGGGTAGTTACCGGTTTTTGGTCCGTCGGCACATAAAGCGGCGCTTTATGCTCGCTTTCCTGTATCTGCCAGCCATTTGCGGTGCAGATTTCCGCCAGCTGCTGATAAATTGCATTATATTCAGATGTAACCGGATAACGCAAATCCAAATCAATCTGAATAGCATTGTCTTGCAGCTTTAAAATGCCCAAATTCAGCGTCAGCTGGCCAGAAACTTCATCAGCTGTGGCCAGACCAGCGGCTTCGCCCCAATAATCACGGCCAAAAAGCTGATATAGCTGGCGGCAGGCGTTTAATTCTGCGTCATTAAGCGGCAAATTGCTTAAAACATGCAGCAACAGCGCCGCGGCGTTGCGTCCTTTGTCCGGTTGTGAGCCGTGAGCAGCCTTACCAAGACAGGTAATTTTAGCAGTATCTTCCGGCAGCGGCTGCACCTCCAGCCAACCGGCCGTCAATTCTCTGGCAAAATTATTTTGCAGTATTTGATTGATTTTGGCAGCTGTTAAATTAAGCACAGCTTCGGCCTTACCGGGCACGGCATTAACTACGGTGCCGGCTTGTAGCTCCAGCAGCCGTTGTTGTTCGGTTATAGCCGGCAGGGTCATGT
>CANSKT010000149.1 GCA_947647555.1 uncultured Peptococcaceae bacterium
ACCTGCGGATAGGCTGCGGTAAGTGCATAAGCCGGAGAAACAATCGTCAAACAGCCAACTAACAGCAACGCCAAACTCCAGCCAAACAACTTACACCATCTAAACATATAAATTTTTGCCCCCTAAACTATCACGACTCCAAAGCATAAGAGATAATAACCTCTTTGCTGGCCGAATTAAACACACATTTACATTTTAATTTCTCAGAAACATAACGGATTGGTACAAACGTCGTACCATTAACAATCTCTGGCGTGGAGTCAAACCCCTCTATATTTTTGCCCACTTCCATATAAAAGCGTTCATCATCTTTTTTAATAGTAATCTGTTTATGCTCGCTGTTATAATTCACAGAAGCGCCCAAAGCTTCCGCAATCACGCGCACCGGCACCAGTGTACGGCCACCGGAAATATAAGGCGCCGCCGTTAAAGGTTTGCTAACGCCATTAACCACATAGCTGGTTTTGCCAATACGCAAAACCACTTTACCAGCCACCAGACCCTTGCGGTCCAGCGTAATCTTATATTTGGCAGTATCGCCATTTTCAGCTGTTACAATAACTTCTATTGGCGTAACGCTATCTCCCATAATAAACTGCTCAGACTCAATACCGCTAACCAACGTCGTATTGTTAACGCTGATTGTTGACTCCTTAGAGGAAGCAGTTGCGGTAATGGTATAATATTTCGAGTCGTCATCACCAGACGCTTTATATTCATAGTTAGTTCGGCTAAAACCTGGCGATAATTTGGCAGGCAGATTATCAACCTTCAACACCAGATTATCCAATAAATAATTATCATCTAAAATTCTGGCGGAAGTTTCAATGTTATAATCCTGATAATGCTTAAAATCGGCACTGAAAACCCGAATAAAAATTTTATCGTCCATACTTAACTGCACAGGGTCAGAATAACCAGACTCTGAAAGCGGTATCATTTTTTTATCAACAACCAAAAAGGCAGCACAATTACTGTCCACATAAGATGGACGGAAAGAGAAAAAGCTGTAAGCAGAATCCATTACCAGTTCATATTCATAAACATCACGATTAAATACAGGTATAGTATCCTGCATCATCATTGAAGATTCATTTTTAGAATTACCCTGCTTAATGCGTAAATTAGTCAAAGCCGGGTCAGAACCATCGGAACGGGTTGTACGCAGCAAATTAATAGTATAAACGCTAATCTGATTATTCAAATCAGTTACCATAACCATAACCTGATTACCGCTCGTACTGGTTGTATAATTACCACTTGGCTTGCCGCTGGGAACAATCACACCGTCCATACTGATACTGGCGCCAGTATTACCCAGAGTTGGCGTTATTGATACGCTACGCGCATTATTAGGCAGCATAACATAATAATTATAAACATCTGGGTCAAAGGCAGGAAACATCTCATAGCTATCCGTGCCAGAAGTTACTTTAAGCGCACTTAAAGCACCCTGCGCAGTGGCCTCATCGGAAAGACGCTTAATTTCAATTTTATATTGCGTATAGTTGTTTGGCTTGTCCTTAGGGGCCACAGTTATGTAAACCGGCATCGGTTTGGCTTCAGGCAAATCAATGTCCCAGGTATTATTATCTGAAAGCTTGGTATTATACTGCACAATATAATCGTTTGAACTCTGTTTAACCTCCATAGTTAAAACATCAACCCAAGAAGGCACTGTTAAAACATTATTGGAAACAAGAGAATCAAAAGTGTAGTTAAAATTGTTACCACTGAAAACGACCGACTCAATTCCCTGCGCTTTACGACGCAACTGTAAATAATAATGCTTTTGCAGGTTGCCGTCTTTGTCTAAAATTTTAATCGTCAGGTCAGCATATTCATTGGGCAGACTAACTACATAATATTTACCGTCCAGATTAGCCCCCTCAATATCATAATAACCATTGGTGACGCTGGCTCTAATACGTACTGTGCTCCAGTCTACCACTTGACTCATTGAACTGTCAATCTTAGAACCGGAAATCACCACCGTATCATCAGTATCATAATAATCATACAAATATACTTTTTCCAATTCATAATTGGTGGTGGTGGCCGCCGCCGCACTCCTGGTTGTAAAAGTATAAACCAGAATAGTGGCTGCGAATAAACACAGGACTGTTAGCCATACTGACTTTTTGTTTAATAAAGCTGCAAGCATAAAAATAAGTCCTCCTTTTTAAAATACAACGGGCTGAACCTGTTGTTAAAAAAGCTAAAATAAAAATTTTTTTCAAAAATTTAACAACTATACCTTGCTATAATGCATTGTACCACAAAACGCCTGAATAAACAACCTGCCAAGCCAAATTTTTTTACCCAAAATTTGTATATTTCAAAAAACAAGTGCATTTTTAATAAATTTTTTCTAAAATAAATATCTGCGAGTCTATTTTTACAATTTAAACGCATGCGGCAACAAATCTTTTAATGAAAAATGTTGTGGTTCACCGTCATTTACTTCCTGCTGACCAACAATCCAGATTGACATTTCCGGCTTGGCAAATTCGGCCAAAACCTGTAAACAAAGCGCACATGGCAAAGCGGTTACCGCTAACATCTGTGGTGGCTGTGCAGGGCTTAACTTACCGGCCGCAACGGCCGCAAAAACAGCCACTCTCTCCGCACAAACCGTCGCCCCATATGAAGCATTTTCCACATTGCAACCACAGCTTACCGAACCGTCAGCCAACAAAAGCGCCGCACCAACCTGAAAATTTGAATATGGCGCATAAGCTTTTTCCGCGGCCTGCTGCGCCTGATTTAACAAATTTTTTATTTCCGTTGTAATAACAGTCTGCAAAATTAATTTCACTCCTTAAAAAAATTTCTATTTTATTTAAACAGCATAAATATTAGTTTCCCAACCTGGAATATAGGGGTGATGCCGCAGATATAAACGATAATCAGGATTAAACTGTTTAATTAACAATGGCAAAGTAAAAATATCTTCGGTGCGATGATAAGCAGCAACCGCCAATTTGGGACGCGCCCCAGCCAGCACCTGCCGTCCACCTAGCAAGGCCTGCTCCTCTGCGCCCTCAACGTCCATTTTAATAAGAGTAGGCGCAGCATCTAAATAGTCATGCTGTAAATCGTCCAAACTTATCCCCTGCACCACATACTGTTTTTTCGCTCTGCCCTGCTGTGCATTTTGAACATCAGTTTGCAACAATGCAGAATTTCGTCCGGCCTGACCACTGAAAACCAAATCGCCGCTATGTTGGTATATCGCCAAAGGCAGAGTAAAACAGTTTGACAATTCTGATAATCTGGCCTGAAGTTTAGCAAAATTTTTGCTATCCGGCTCCAAAGCCCATATTTGTCGCCAACTTCCAGATGCTAAATCTGCAAATTCCAGCACCGTATCCCCATCATAAGCACCCAAATCCAAATAAATCTCATCTGATTGCAAATTTAGAAGCCGCCAGGCGTCCGCATGTGATGAAGTAACTGATTGTAAAAAATCAACCCGGCCTGTCCACATATAATATAAATAGTTAATATAAACGGCTCTGGAAGCTTCGTCTGCCCAAACCTCGGCCGCCGCGGCCAGCTTTTGTCGATGCTGCTGCCAAAAAGCTTCATCAGCCAATGTGTTGCCAAAAAGCGGCAGATGCGGCGCATAAAGTTCCTGCTCCGATGCAATTTTGTTTATATTAGCCAAAACCTCCGGCTGCTCCGTACCAAAACAGACCA
>CANSKT010000150.1 GCA_947647555.1 uncultured Peptococcaceae bacterium
CCCTTTAAAAAAAGGAAGAAGCTGTTCCTCATTTTTCAGCAATACGATTGCTTCATTGGCCAGCGCCGGCAAAACATTTTTGAATGCCTGGGGCGCAATAATGTAAACCATGGTTTGCCAATAATTAAAGCCCAGCGAGCGGCCGGCTTCCATCTGACCCTTGTCCACCGACATAATACCGGCGCGCACAATCTCCGCCACATAAGCGCCAGAGTTGATACCAAAGGCCACGATACCGCTGGTTATCTTATCGCAGTGCAACATCGGCCCCATAATTACAAAATAAATTATCAACAGCTGCACAACCACCGGCGTGCCGCGAATAACCGTCAAATAAACCCGGCAGAAGAAATTAAGAATTTTAATCAGCCAGTTCGGTTTATCCGCATTATCGTGCGTGGTGCGGATAACCGCCACCAGAAAACCGATAAGCACACCCAGAATTACTGCACCAAAAGTAAGCTTCAGCGTTACCTGCAAGCCGTCCACAATATAATGCCAGCGATCATCTTCTATAAAATTAAGCTCAAATTGCCGCTGCATTTTTTGCAGCCATTCAGTCAATACAATCACTTCCCTGCCCCAAAATCATTAATAAATGCAAAAGGGGAACGGGAGCCCCCGTTCCCCGGTTTATTTAAGCTAAGTAAACAGATTATTCAGCGTTAATGTATCTATCAACAATCTCCTGAACAGTGCCGTCTGCAATCAATTCCTGCAAAGCGCCATCAACTTTCTCAAACAATTCAGTGTTTTCCTTATTCAAAGCAATAGCATATTCCTCGGTGGCATATTCAGTTTCCAGCAGCTTCAAACCGTCATTGGTAGCCACAAAAACTTTCGCCGGCTCAAGGTCAATAATCACAGCGTCAATCAAACCCTGGCTCAAGGCCATAACAGCGTCTGCGCCTTTGTTGTAACGCTCAACAGCTTCATCGCCGAAATCATCGGTGGAATAGATATCGCCGGTGGTGTTGGTCTGAACGCCAATCTTCTTGCCCTGCAAATCATCAAGCGTTGCAATCTCGGAATCCTCTTTTACAATAACAACCTGATGACCCTCAGCATAAGGTGTGGAGAAGTTTGCATTCTCCTTGCGCTCCTCAGTAACGGTCATGCCAGCCATAACCATATCGGTCTGACCGGTGGAAAGAGCCATCAAAGTAGCGTCAAAAGCCATATCTTCAATTTCCAGCTTCATACCCAGCTTGTCAGCAATCGCCGCCGCAACTTCAGCGTCAATACCCACAATTTTATCACCCTCATGATACTCATAAGGCGGAAATTCTGCGTTTGTCGCCATTCTCAACACCGGCTGCTCCTCTTGCTGGTTGTTGTCGCCAGCACTCTGTTGTTTGTCATTACCGCAGGCCGCCAATCCCAAAACCAGGACGCAGGCCAATAAAACAGATAACAACTTCTTCATCTTCAAATACCTCCTAAAAAAATAAAAAATTAAAAGTTTTATTAAACTAAATCATAGCATATTTATCAGCTAATAGCAAGTATTTATACAAATTTTTCTTTAAATAATATAATCAAAAATTTCATCTTCGACATTTTTTGCTGTTAAACAATCTGACTTTTCCCTAAAAGCGACGCAGCAGCGCAATCACCCGACCCAAAATCTGCACCTCAAGAGCAATAATATCCGCCATGCTTGAGTTGGCTGGCCGCAAACGGTAAAAATCCTTTTCCTTATAGAAATATTTCACTGTGGCGCTGTCCTCCAGCAGCACAGCGGCAATCTCGCCATTGGCAACCTGCGGCGTCTGCTCCACCACCAGCAAATCGCCATTAAAAATGCCGGCTTCAATCATGCTTTCACCCTGAACGCGCAACATAAACAACTGCTTGTTAGAATGAACAAAATCCAGCGGCAGCGGATAAAAGTCCTCAACCTGTTCATCAGCCAAAAGCGGCTGACCGGCCGCAATCGTTCCCAAAAGTGGTACGCTGGTCATCTCCTTTAACGGCAGCGGTTCAGGCAAAGCGCTTTCCGGCAAAGCCTTTTCCGTCAACTCCAGCGCGCGCTGCTTGCAGGCGTCACGCCGAATATAGCCCTTTTCCTCCAAAGCGCGCAGATGCCCATGCACAGTGGCCGGCGATTTTAACCCCACGCCCTGGCCAATCTCCCGTACAGTTGGCGGATACCCCTTTTGAAGCTGCACTTTCTTAATATATTGCAGCACCTCCTGCTGACGCTGATTTAAATCCAGATAATCCATAAATGCCCCTCCCAATATTCGCATTAACTCCCAAATGATAGAACCATACATTTTAATATTAACACAAAATATTGGAAATTGCAAACATTTGTTCCAAAAATCTCTTGACAAATTTTCAGTGCTTCAATACAATATTAATAGAAGTAATTTACTAAATGAAAAATTATAGAGGTAAAATTTTGGATATATTAAATTTTTTAGTTATAGACCTGGAAACCACCGGCCTGAACCCAGCCGAAGCAGAGATTATTGAAATCGGCGCGGTGAAAATTCAGGGCGGTCAAATTACAGAAAGTTTTCAGACACTGGTGCGCCCCAAGCAAAAATTGTTGCCTGAAATCAGCGAACTAACCGGCATAACCGATGCTATGCTAACTAACGCCCCCAGCGCGGAAGTTGCCTTACAGGCTTTGCAGGATTTCGCCGGCGATTTCAGCTTTTGGGTAGCGCATAACAAGGATTTTGAGTCGGCTTTTTTAAATCCCTGGCTGGAAAGACAACCGCAATGGCTGGATTCGATTGATATTGCTAAAATCACCCTGCCGCTGGAGCGTTATTTCCGCCTTGGGCATTTAATTGATATTCTGCAAATTGAGCATGACCAGCTGCACCGGGCGCTGGCTGACGCGATGGCTACCGCCAAGCTGCTGCTTATCCTGCTGCGCCGTCTGATTGCCCTGCCGGAAAGTCTTTGGCGTGAATGGCTGCTTATCTGCGGTTCTCTGACGCTGCCGCTGGCTGAATTACTGCGCAATCTTTATCAAAACACCAATCCCCAGCTGCGCCCGGCGTCATTTACCGGTACCTCGAGCAACAATCAGGCCGATTTTGCCTATCCAGAGCCTGCCGAACGTCCCGAGCCGGACGAAAATTATCAACTGCCGCTGCAACAGATAACCGGTTTTTTTCAACAACTACCGGAAAACGGCTTTGAATACCGGCCGGAACAGATTAAAATGTCAGAACTGGTAACCACAGCCTTTAATAAAAAACAGGCGCTGCTGGCCGAGGCCGGCACCGGCACCGGCAAAAGTCTGGCTTATCTGTTGCCGGCCGCGCTTTGGGCCAAAGGCAGCAAACAACAGGTGCTTATCAGCACCAACACCATTAATTTGCAGGAACAACTGCTAAACAAGGATATTCCGCTGCTGCGCCAACAGTTGGGCGAAAATTTTGGCGCGGTGGTCTTAAAAGGGCGCAGTAATTATCTTTGCCTGCGCAAATGGCAGGCGCTGCGTCATCAGGCCGGCATTGATACGCTGGCTTTGTATCTGCGGCTGGCGCATTGGCTGCGTTTAAGTTCCACCGGCGATTTCAGCGAACTAAACCTCTGGGGACAGGAATTGGAACATATGCAGGAGTTAAACGCGGCCAGCGAAACCTGCGTTAATTTCAACTGTAAAATGCAGCGCGGCCACTGCTTTGTCAGTGAAGTACGCAA
>CANSKT010000151.1 GCA_947647555.1 uncultured Peptococcaceae bacterium
ATGACCTCTGATTTTTTTCTGGCAGAAGCCGATCAATGGCGTGAAGAAGCCTGGTCAATCATCTGGCAGCGGCCGGACGTAAAATTTCTGCTGCTGACTAAACGCCCGGAGAGAGTTGCCGCCTGTCTGCCGGCGGATTGGGGCGAGGGCTGGGAAAATGTGTTTTTTAACGTCACCTGTGAAAATCAGCGCCGCGCTGATGAGCGCCTGCCGCTGCTTCTGGAGCTGCCCTTTAAGCATAAAGGAGTTTTTTGCGCCCCTTTTATCGGCCCGGTCAGTCTGGCTCCTTATCTGACCAGCGGCCAGATTGAGCAGGTAACCTGCGGCGGCGAAAACTATGAGGGAGCGCGCCCCTGTGATTTTGCCTGGGTTCAACAGTTAAGCCGGGAATGTAAAGCGCAGAACGTCAGCTTTTATTTTTTTGAAACCGGCACGCATTTTATCAAGGACGGCCACCGCTATTTTCTACCCAACAAAAAAGTGCAAAGCCAACAGGCGCATAAGGCCGGCGTCAACGTAAAAGGACGGCCAGCCCATTACAAACTCTGCGATGGGTTTGGCCGCCCTCTGCCAAAGGAAAAGCTGCATAAGCCTTACTTTGGCCGCCAGTGCCTTAATTGTGGCAGTCGCTCCATATGCAACGGCTGCGCCCGATGTAATATCTGTTATTTGTCGAAATAAACTATCTCACCTTGAATTTTACCCTCCTCAATGGTCAGCAAACCATAAGAGGGTTTTTTTATTTCGCCCAGCGGCCGCACCGCTGAACCAGGATTAAACAGCAAAACATCTTCATGCCATTCGCAAAGCGGAACATGCGAATGGCCAAAAACCACCACCTGCACTGCCTTATCCGCAAAAGTACGCAGCGCCGACTGTGGTGTAGGCAAATGCGGAAACAGATGTCCATGCGTCAGGCCAATACTGACGCCATCAGCCTGCACAACTTTGGCCTCGCCCAGCTTTGAGGTAGTTTCAAAACGGTCGCAGTTACCAGCCACCGCCTCCACACTGGCAATCTTCTGCAATTCCGGCAGCAGACACAGGTCTGTCCAATCGCCGGCATGCAAAATCAAATCTGGCTTTTGCTCCGCCAGCAGCGTCAAAACTCTGGGCTGGGGAGCGCAGAACTGCCAGTGTGTATCCGAAAGTACTGCTATTTTCATAATTTAATCACATTAGCAGCCTGTGGGCCTCGCGCGCCCTCAATCTCGTCAAATTCCACTTCCTGGCCTTCATCTAATGTTTTAAAACCGTCCGATTGGATAGCCGAGTAATGCACAAATACATCACTGCCCCCCTCACGTTCAATAAAACCGAAGCCTTTTTCCGCGTTAAACCACTTAACTTTGCCTTTCATAACCAGCAAAAAACCTCCTTAAAAACCTATACGGCTACAAAATTTACAGCTAATATTATAGCGGATTTGCCAAAAGTTTGCAAGCACTATGCGTAAAAGTTTATCGACAATTTTAGGCTTATGACGCGTTATCTGGCCTGCTCCAGGGGCTTATATACCCCTCCCCTTTTATCGACTGTTTTTTACATTTTTTTCTTAAAAAAATTTAAAAAGTTTCTACAAAAATGTTGCAATTTGTTTATGTATAGGTTATAATATACCCAACGATAAAAACAGACTATCCTTTTGGATAGTTTGATAAAAAAATATTGAACATATTATTTAATGGTTTTGAATATTTTTAACAGTTTATATTCTCCCCTTGCACTTTACGAAAATGTTAGCGCAGGCTATCGGGAATTATAAGCTGTCAGCATTAAAAAAACATAGAAGGAGGTTTAAAAAGATGGCATTTACAGACAAAACCCTGGTATGCAAAGAATGTGGTGAGGAATTCCTGTTTTCGGCTTCGGAACAAGAGTTTTATGCCGAAAAAGGCTTTCAAAATGAGCCTGCGCGCTGTCCGCATTGCCGGGCTATCCGTAAACAACAGAGAAATGCTGGCCGTGAAATGTTCACGGTTATTTGCGCTGATTGCGGCACAGAAGCCCAAGTACCTTTTAAGCCGGTAAATGAACGCCCGGTTTACTGCCGCGATTGCTATAATAGACATCAGGCCTAATTTGGAATTAAATAAAAAACACTATAACGCAACTGAAACCAAAACAGACGCTTTCCCCATAAGCGTCTGTTTTATTGTGTAAACACTTAAAAATATACTAATAATTTCCTCCCGGCCTGCATATTCTGCAATAAGCCGGCGTTACGGCTACTTTCAGGAGAGGAGGCGCTTTTTTTGCAGCTTGGAGAAATTATACTATTAGGGGTGGCGCTTTCCATGGACGCCTTTGCCGTTTCCGCCGTCAGCGCCATGACAATTAAAAATATTCAGCCCCGGGATATGCTGCTGCTGGCCGCAGCCTTTGGGCTTTTTCAAGGCTTAATGCCACTGATTGGCTATTTTGCCGGCGCAATTTTCTGGTCCGGGCATTTGGCCAATTTATTAGCCTGCGCGCTGCTTTGTCTGGTGGGCGGCAAAATGCTGACGGACAGCCTGCTGCACCCAACCGAAGCCATAATCTGCCTTACGCCTCGTCTGGTGTTGCTGCAAGCCATCGCCACCAGCATTGACGCACTGGCGGTGGGCGTTAGCCTGACGGCAGCCGGACTGGGGCAAACCCTGGGCGCAGGTCTGAACATCTGGCAGGCCGCGGCTATCATTGCCGCCTGTACATTCAGCCTTTGCCTGCTGGCCGTGCAGCTGGGCAGGTTTTGCGGTCGCCGCCTGGCCGATAAAGCCGGATTGGCCGGCGGTCTTATCTTAATTGGCATTGGCCTGAAAATGCTAGCCTGAGCAATCTTAACAAGTCCCCCCCCAATACGAACTATAATAAAACAAATCAACTATCATAAAAGTAAGGAAAAGATTATGCGAACAGAAAGATAACAGCAAAAACTACTCTTGTAGTATTGACATCTCCATAAGACTGTGGTAGTATATAGATAGAGCCGCGCGGACTCTATCTATTTTTATTGTATAAGGAGCATTGCGATATGACTGCACAAGTGGAAATGAAGCTGGGCGATTCCGAAATCAAGGTGATGAATGTAATCTGGCGGCTGGGTGAGCCGACCGCCAGACAGGTGGCGGAAATTTTGCAGGCAGAGGTGGGCTGGAATGTCAACACCACTTATACGCTGATTAAGCGCTGTATCCAAAAGGGCGCTGTACAGCGGCTGGAGCCGCATTTCATCTGCCGGCCACTGGTCAGCAAGCAGAGTGTGCAGGCCGCCGAAACCAACAATTTAATTAACAAAATTTATGACGGCTCCGCGGAAAAACTTTTTGCGGCGCTGCTGGGGCGGCCAAACGTCAATCAGACGCAGATAGACCAACTGCGCCAGCTGGTGGAGGAATGGCCCGATGAGCCTTAAATTGTTAAGCCTGCCGCAATGGAGCCTAAGCATCGCCCTGTTAATTGCAGTTGTAACGCTGCTGCGCTGCCTGCTGCAAAACAGGCGCTGGCTGCCAACGGCCGTCTGGCCGCTGCTCTGGTGGCTGGTGCTGGCGCGTCTGCTGCTGCCCCTCTGCCTGCCCTGCCCGTACAGCCTACAAAATCTCTGGCCTGAAAATAATCCCCAAC
>CANSKT010000152.1 GCA_947647555.1 uncultured Peptococcaceae bacterium
GTGTTAAACTGTGGCCAGGAATGGCGTGGCTTTTGCCGTTGCTGTCGTATTTGCCGATACGTGGGCCAATCATTGCTGCGCCAACCAGCGCGGCCACACCGCCTACCATGTGTACGGCAGCAGAGCCGGCAAAATCATGGAACCCCAGCTGGCTTAACCAGCCGCCGCCCCAAATCCAATGGCCGGAAAGGGGATAGATGCAGGCGCTGATTAGCAGCGAATACAAACAATAGGTAACAAATTTAGTGCGTTCAGCCATTGCACCAGAAACGATTGTGGCAGCAGTGGCGCAGAATACGGTTTGAAAAATGATGAATGCAAATGATGTATAGCTGCCATCTGCACTGTAATCACCGCGTATTAAAAAATCTGGTGCACCAATAATGCCCATAATGTCAGTACCAAACATTAAACCAAAGCCTAACAGCCAGAAGACAATACTGCCGATTGCAAAATCCATAAAGTTTTTCATAATAATATTACCAGCATTTTTTGCTCTGGTAAAACCTGTTTCCACCATGGCAAAACCGGGCTGCATAAAAAATACCAACGCAGCGCCTAAAAGTACCCAAAGCGTATCCATACCAATAATTAAATCTTCCATTTTTAAATCACTCCTGTATTTTAAGGTTGATTAAGCTATATATAAAAAAGACGTGTATAATCAGGCGAAAACCTGAGTTAATACACGTCTTTGTGTTTTTTATTGTTTAATTTTTAATAGAACAGCAACTGGCTGTAAGTGGGGAAAGGCCAGTATTTGGCTGCGCAAAGCACCTCTAAACGGTCAGCGGCTGCACGCAATTCTTCCATTTTAGGCAAAATAACATCATGATAATAGATGGAGCGTTCCTCTGAACTGTCCATATCTGCCTTATTCAGCAAATCCTGTAACTCGGTAATGTAAAGAGAGAATAAATCATTATTAGCAGCAATTTCAGTTAAAAGTTTTTCTTCCGCTCCAGTAGAAATACCGCCGATTTGTTTTTTTGCCAACAAGGTATCAGCAATTTCTTTGCTATAAGTCAATACTGCTGGCATAATTTCTGTTTTGGCCATATCCAACATGGTTAAGGCTTCAATGTGTATAACTTTATAGTATTCTTCAATGATGCTTTCCATGCGTGCCTGCATCTCTTTACGGCTGTAAATTCCCTGCCGCGTAAACATGTCTACATTTTTTTCGTCCATATAATGCGGTAAAGCCTCTGGCGTAGATTTCAAATTCAGCAGGCCGCGGCTGGCTGCTTCATCAACCCATTCTGGTGCATAGTTGTTGCCATTAAAAATAATGCGTTTATGCGCCTGCAACTGATTTTTCAGTAGCTTTTGTAAGGCTTTATCAAATTCAGCAGCAGGAACAGCTTCCAACTCATCGGCAAACTGATTTAAAGAGTCGGCTACAATAGCGTTCAAAATGATATTGGGGCAGGCCAGTGAGAAGCCAGAGCCCAGCATGCGGAACTCAAATTTATTGCCAGTGAAAGCAAAAGGAGATGTGCGGTTACGGTCGGTAGTATCTTTAGGCAGCTTGGGCAAAGAACGCACGCCGGAATCCAGATAATCATCGCCTGTTTTTTCATAAGCGGTGTTTTCAGCCAGAGATTTAAGCACGGCCTCCAATTCATCACCAACAAAAATTGATACAATAGCCGGCGGCGCTTCGTTAGCGCCCAAGCGGTGGTCATTGCCTGCGCTGGCTACAGAAATGCGCATCAAATCCTGATATTCGTCCACAGCTTTGATAATTGCCGTTAAAAAAGTGATAAACTGCATATTTTCATTGGGTGTTTTGCCAGGTTCCAATAGATTTTCACCCAAATCGGTTGCCATTGACCAGTTGTTATGTTTACCGGAGCCGTTTACGCCGTCAAAGGGTTTTTCATGCAACAGGCAGGTCAGTCCATGTTTGGAAGCTACCTTTTTCATTATTTCCATAACCAACTGATTGTTATCTGTTGCATTGTTGGTAGTGGAATAGATAGTAGCCAGTTCATGCTGGGCCGGCGCCACCTCATTGTGTCTGGTTTTGGCCAAAATACCCAGTTTCCATAATTCCTCGTCCAAATCTTGCATAAAATTCATAACACGCGGACGGATAGCGCCAAAATAGTGGTCTTCCATTTCCTGACCCTTAGGCGGCATTGCACCAAATAAAGTGCGGCCAGTGAAACGTAAATCTTTACGTTGTTTAAACATTTCGGCATCTACCAGAAAATATTCCTGTTCCGGGCCAACTGTGGTATTAATGTGTGTTGCCTCAGTGTTGCCAAACAGGCGCAGAATACGCAAAGCCTGTTTGTTGATTGCCTCCATGGAGCGCAGCAGGGGAATTTTCTTGTCCAGAACTTCGCCGCCATAAGAACAGAAAGCGGTAGGAATACACAGGGTGTTGTCTTTAATAAAAGCGTAAGACGTTGGATCCCAGGCGGTATAGCCACGCGCTTCAAAAGTGGAACGCAGACCACCGGAGGGGAAAGAGGAGGCGTCCGGCTCACCCTGAATAAGGTTGCGTCCGGAAAATTCCATAATAACATTGCCGCCCTCGGTTGGTTCGATAAAACTGTCATGCTTTTCTGCGGTAACGCCAGTAAGCGGCTGGAACCAATGGGTATAGTGGGTTACACCCTTCTGGATTGCCCAATCTTTCATGGCTACTGCGACCGATTCGGCCAGAGATAAATCCAGCGCATTACCGGATTGAATTGTTTTTTTCAAAGCCTTGTAAACGGCTTTGGGCAGACGTTCCTTCATTACATTTTCATTAAAGACATTGCTGCCAAACAACTCAGGAACATTAGACATAAAATACACCTCCAAAGAAATTCGTTCAACATAATTTAAAAATAATTTTAATCAAAAAGGGCGCCACAGGTTAACTTCCTGCAGCGCCTTTGCTGAATACTTTAATATTATATGCCCTGCGGACGGATTTGTCAATAGGTTAATTCAACTTTTTTTGATAAATTTTTTAGTTATTCATAAAACGACTTAAAAATTCTTGAGTACGCGGATTTTTCGGTGTGCGGAAAATCTGCTGGGGCGGCCCGGCTTCAGCAATAACCCCTTCATTCATAAATATGGTGTGCGTGCTGACGTCACGCGCAAAGGCCATTTCATGGGTTACAATAATCATGGTCATACCCTCGTCAGCCAGGCTGCGGATAACGTCCAGAACCTCACCAACCATTTCCGGGTCTAGGGCAGAGGTAGGTTCGTCAAAAAGCAATACCTCTGGCTGCATGGAAAGCGCCCGGGCAATAGCTACACGTTGCTTTTGGCCGCCGGAAAGCTGTTTGGGTTTGGCTTTAATATAAGGCGCCATGCCGACTTTGGTTAAATAATTCATTGCCACTTCCTGGGCATAGTCTTTGTTCTGTTTGAGAACCTGGGTGATGCCGATAGTACAATTATCCAGCACTGTCATATTATTAAACAGGTTAAAACTCTGAAACACCATACCAACCTTGGCGCGATATTTAGTTACATTGTTTTTCTTATCAAGAATATTGACACCATTATGCATAATTTCGCCGCCGGTTGGCGTTTCCAGCACG
>CANSKT010000153.1 GCA_947647555.1 uncultured Peptococcaceae bacterium
TTTTGACATCTTTTTTGAACCGTTTTTCGTGAGATTTGGACTAACGCTAATTCAGGAAATTCAACCCTCAAATTTGCCAGTTTTTACGAAAAAACCGCCAAAATAGGCGGTTTTTTCGATGTGCATCTTTTTTATATACCCATTATGGTGCGCCAGAAGGGATTCGAACCCCCGACCCACGGCTTAGAAGGCCGTTGCTCTATCCTGCTGAGCTACTGGCGCATGTTTTATGGAGCGGGTGAAGGGAATCGAACCCTCGTATTCAGCTTGGAAGGCTGACTCTCTACCATTGAGTTACACCCGCAATTCAACAGCTAACAAATAATATAGCATATTTTGTTAAAAAAATCAAGACCTATTTTAAGTTTTTCTTTATCAAAATGCTTCATAATTTATTATTAAATACGTATAATTTAACCTAAAACAGCCAAACGCTGTAAAACCGGCAACATTTCTGCCAAAGCCGCCGCCCGGTGACTGATACGGTTTTTAGCAGCCATATCCAATTCTGCCATTGTGCAATCCCCATAAGCCTGCACAAAAAACAAGGGGTCATAACCAAAACCTTGTGTACCGCGCTCCGCATAGCCAATCATGCCTTCGCAGCGCCCTTCTGTTTCATAATGCTGCCCCCCCGGCCCTGCCAATACCAACGCGCAAATAAATCGAGCCGTACGTTCCGCTGTCGGACAATCCTGCATAGCTGCCAGCAGTTTGCGGTTATTTGCTGCATCATCTTTTTGCTCGCCTGCATATCTGGCCGAATAAACCCCGGGCGCTCCCTGCAAATAATCAACAGCCAGTCCACTATCATCAGCAAGCGTCCAAAGACCTGTGGCTAAAACACCAGCTTCCGCTTTTAATGCTGCATTACCCACAAAATCAGGCGCTGTTTCCTCTGGCAACTGCAAAGCCGGAAAATCTTTAAGGCTTAAAACTTCCCAACCACTGCCCTGCAAAAGTTCCCGAATTTCCGCCACCTTATGCTCATTGCCGCTGGCCACCAATAACTGCATAAAATTATTCCCCCAAACTAAATAATTCCGCTTATCTGAAGCAAAACAAATATGTTTACAAAAAAGAAATCCGCTGATAAAAAGACTAGCGGCCGCCAACCCGACCTTGCCCTTTTATCACCTGCGGACTTCTTGCTTTTATTATGCCTTGTCCGCAGATTAATATACATAAAAAAATATTTTTAAGATTTTTTCTTAAATTATTTCTTAAATTTTTCTGCCAAAAATAAGTTTTGTCATACATAAAGCCTCACAACTTGAACCATAATATAAGTGCAGTTGTAAGACAAACAAAAAAAGGAGTGAAAACAATGGCTAACAATCGCACTAACAATCAGCAGACTAACCGTCAGTCTAACCAACAGACTAATCGTCAGTCTAATCAGCAGACCAACCGTCAGTCCAACCAGCAGACTAATCAGCAGTCTAACAACAACTGCCGATAAGCCTGGCCGGAGTTCGTCTGAAAAAAATCTAATATAAATAATAAATCGGTATATTTGGATATACCGATTTATTATTTATGTAAACTTAAGCCTTATATGCTTTAGCCGCCGCTGTTAACTGTTTACGGCAACGCTTAACTTCAGCGCCATACTGATTATTTTTGTTGTTGGTCAAATTCAAAACTGGCGCGTTAGAAGTAATCATAGCCGGAACCAACTGGTCAATCGTATCAGGAGAAGCCGCAACCACACTGATATACAAATTGTCTTTCAGCCAATCCGTAAGCTTTGCCTCGCTCTCCTCCGTCAGGGCATAGTTATCAAAACGGTCCACATCTTCCTCATCTGTGGTGCGCGGTTTGGCCTGTAAATCATATTTATAGGCCAACATTGCCGCCAGAGACCGTCTAAGACCAGTAGCGCCTGTATCTGGCTGACCAAGGTGACGTACAATTTGTGAAGCTGCATCAACATAAAGCATCGCCAACTCGTCCGTTTTGCCAATGCCCAGGCCAAGTTCCCGCCCATTATAAAATACGGCAAAAATACCAGGCGTCTGCGCAATATTCTCCAGTTCTGCAACCGGTATATCCGCCAGTTTTCTGGTATTGGCCTGCAAATTCAATGTCATCTGTTGAGCCACCTGCCATAGAACCTGTTCTTTTTCAATCATAATAAATTGCCTCCTTTAAAACATTATTATTAAGCTGTTTTTTTATTTTCAAACTGTTTTTATTTTCCTCAGAATTTATTCCGCCAAGATTAATTCAGCAATATAAGGCAACCCCCTAAAATAACTGTTATAATCCAGACCATAGCCTACCAGAAACTTCTCTGGCGCAGCAAAGCCCACATAATCCACCGGCACCTGATAACGCCTGGCGGCCGCCTTATCCAACAGGGAACAAAGCTTTAAGCTGGCCGGTTTTCTATCTTGCAAACGCTTCAAAAGAAGTTGCATGGTATAACCGGTATCGACAATATCCTCCACTAGTAAAACATGCTGCCCCTCTATATTCTCAATATCCTTGCTGATAACCAGATTACCACTGCTTTGCTGACCGACATAACTTGAAGCCTGCATAAAATCAAGCCGCGCCGGTGTTTGCAGCGCACGCAGCAAATCAGCATAAAATACACAGGCGCCCCTTAGCACGCAAACCAGCAAAATATCCTTAGCGCCGAGTTTTAGGTAATCAGCGTCAATTCTGGCCGCCAACTCATGCACTCTTTGGGCAATATCATCAGCACTAAAAAGTTTTTCCAATTTATAATTTTCTGGCAACGGCATCAAAGCACCTCCCCCAAGCCGACATAAATTTTTATATTATAATTATTCTCGCATAATTAACAAAACCCTGCAAAAATTTGCGGTCAGAAAAAAATTTTCTCTCAGCCATGTATTTTATTCTATATTTTATCATATTTTTTCTTATGGTAAATCCTAAAAGAAAGGTATTGGTTTTTATGAATACTACGAAATTAAGTGTGAAAAAAATTCTTATACCCACCGGGCTGGCATTATTACTGATTATTGGCATAATCTGTTATATCCGCCCCAACCTGAATGCCCCCAAACTGCCGCCGACAGAATTGGCACAAACCGCTATTGATAATTTGCTGGCCGCCGAAAGTTTATGCTTTAATACTCAAAGCTGTCTACTGCTGGGCGATGAAGAAATGAAGCTGGGAGATATTCACGGAGAAATTAATGGCAGCGATTATCATATAAATGGCGAAGTTCTTGGCACGCCGCTGGATTTATACCAAATCGGCACCAAAACCTATCGTCAGGATACATTGACTGACCAATGGCTGGTTTTGGAAGACCAGGCCATGTTAAACCAGGAAGCACTGCTTAGTGACATCAACCCACGCGCTGCTTTCCAGCTAACGGGAATTTTGAATGTCAGTGAAGCAGAAACGGAAAATGTGGCTGAAGAAAAATGTTATAAGTTAACCTTTGAGCCGCAAACCGCTTCTGGCTATTATGAAAAATATTTTGCCAGCCTGACCTACACAATTTGGGTAACTTTAGACGACCACCAACTGCGCCAGGCTCAAATTAATGCCTCCGCCAGCGC
>CANSKT010000154.1 GCA_947647555.1 uncultured Peptococcaceae bacterium
GCATTACGAGCATCTGACAGGCCACCATTAACTTTATGAATAACCTTAATACGCAAATCATTTGCTGCATATTCATCACAAATTGCACCGCAATTATCGGGGGAACCATCGTCAACCAAAATAATTTCTAAATTTTTGTATGTTTGCGTTAAAATGCTATCCAAGCATTTCCTTAAATAGATTTCAACATTATATATAGGTACAATCACCGTAATCAACGGATTGGTATTCATATAAGCTTTGCCTCACTTTCAGCACCAGCAAGATCATGTTTTATTTGTGACGAAGATATCTCTGGAGTACGTTCTAAATAAACAACATCGCAATATTTCTTTAAACAATCAAATTTACCGACCCAGTCATCACCCATCACAAAAATATCAACTTTATAAAGTTGTACATCAGATACTTTTTGCTCCCATTTTTCTTCCGGAATAACCAAATCTACATAGCGCACAGATTCCAAAAGTTGTTTACGTTTTTCATAACTAAAATAACACTTTTTTTGTTTACTATACCAATTAAATTCGTCTGTTGACAATGCAACTATTAAATAATCTCCTAACTCTTTGGCCCTTTTTAACAAATTTATATGCCCATAATGCAATAGATCAAAAGTTCCATAGGTAATAATTCTTCTCATTTTATTGCACTCTCCAAACTCATAAAAAATTCAATTTATATAGTCAATTATTTGCTTTCATCTTTTTCATACATCAATTACAAACTATTTTTATCCCACAACTTAAAATATTTGGTTATCTTACTATTTTGTCCAATAAAAAATCTATTTTTATTTGTATCAGCAACTAGGCATTCCTTAACAACATCAAGTCTATCAGCAGAATTACTCTGTTGTCGCAATAACAAATCAATACTTAGCATACTTTTTGTATCTTTCGTTTTTTTATATATCCACTGTTCAGTGTCCATTCTATCAAATTTTTTTGTTTCAATTTCTGTCCAGGAATGTACAATATCTTTAGAAAAAAATATTTCAGAACTTACAAATTTTGCTGGATTGCCAGAATAAACCTTATTAGATGCAATCAGCTTATTGGATACAACCGCCCCCCCCCCCCGACGACACTTCCAGAACCAATCTGACTTCCTTTCAATATCAAACATCTTTGTCCTAACCAAACATGGTCGCCTACAAATATAGACTTGCTATAATTAATACGTTTTTTTCTCTTTATATCATATATTAAATGTGGGTCACTTGTTCTCAGCCAAATATCAAAAGAAAACAATCCATCATTTCCAATAATTATATTTGCATTCTCATATACCAAAAAATGCATTTTAGCTGCATCATTAAAATAACAATCTCTTCCAACATATATTGTATTATTAAAGTTAACAAAACAATCTACAATATATGGTGTTTTACTTGTGCTTAAATAAATTAGACTATTATCTTTATTAAATGTAATTGTAGAATTTTTAATTACAACGCCATCTTCAACATACAAAACATTGTTTTTGCCATTAAATACTATATTAGAGTTTACAATTTTACTTTTTTCATAATTAACATATAGCTTATTACAATTTATTTTATTTATATCAGCAAAATCATTTAATCTTTCCATGAAAAAGTAAACTCCTGTAATTATAAATTTCGTCCATGCTTAAGCTTATACAACCAACTGAAAAAACTAGCCAAAGCAAACGCCCACCATTTGTTATATGGCGTCAACCTTAATATCATACGACCAGTAATACCCAAATGCATATATTCCAAAGCGGCCTTATAATGTAGCTGACAAAAATCAGCCAACTCCCTTATATCATCATCATACAATAACCGCTCAGACTTGGAATTAGCTAAATAACAACTCCAAATACTCACCGCCGCACCAACACATTTAGCTGCAAGCATCTTTCTAAACTGCGGCCATTCATCAAACATTTCCTCGTATCGAATTTTGGCCGCCCAATAATAGTTCATTCGATTGTTTAATGATATATCAGCCAATATGCTATCAGAGCGCTGTAAATAGTTATATTTACTCTCCGGCAAAAAAACAAGTATTGATGATGAAATAAACAATTTATACATTATTGCAATATCTTCATAATTACGCCCTTCTGGAAATTCAATATTATGAAATAAATTGCTTTTATAAAGTTTATCCCAAACAAAATTTTGAACAACATCATCAGAAATTAACAATTCCAACGCCAATTCATTATATAACAACTGTATTTTCTCCACTCCCCGATTAATGCTACATCTTGTCGAACATTCCTTATGTCCGCAAACCGCAATATCAGCCTGATACTTCAAAGCATTTTCCAGCAGATACTCATACATGTCCAACTCTATCCAATCATCACTATCCACAAAACCAATATAATCTCCTGTTGCCAACCTTAAACCGGCATTCCTGGCCGCTGACAAACCACCATTCTCCTGATGTATAACCTCAATCCGACTGTCCTTAGCCGCATATTCATCACAAATCCTGCCGCAATTATCTGGCGAACCGTCATCTACCAGAATTACCTGCAAATTCCGATACGTCTGGTTAACAATACTGTCCAAACACTTGCGCAGATAAGGCTCCACCTTATATACCGGCACTATTATAGAGATTTTTGGTTCACTTCCAATCAATTTCTCAACCCCAAATACACTTTTTCAATTCTATCTGCCACATCAGCAATCGCAAAACCAGCAGCTTTTACCATATCAGTGGCTTGTTGCCTCGGCATATTCGCAGAAGATAATTCTACAATCGCCTTAAGCCAAAGTTCTTTTTTTGCGTCCAAAGATAAAAATACTATATTATCCATCAATCTACATTCCGTGGTTATCCTGTCTGACAATACACATGGCAAACCAGCCGTCTGGGCTTCCACCACAGTTACCGGCAACCCCTCAAACCGACTGGTAAATACAAAAACGTCCATTGCCCAAAGCAGCTGCTCCACCTTATCCGTTACACCATAGAAAAGCACTTTATCTGCAATACTAAGCTTTTCCGCCTTTTGCCGTAAATCAGCTTTTAATTCGCCCTCGCCAACTAAAAGCAATATACTATCCGGCCTTTCATATTGCAGTATAGCAAATACCTCCAACAAATACTCCTGATTTTTCTGATAACACAATCGCCCAACATTGCCAATTACTAACTTACTCTCTATACCTAAATCCTTACGGACTTTCTCTCTAACCTCATTATCAAATCTGAACTTCTCAACATCTATCCCATTAGGAATAAATTCATATTTTTCTACAACATCTTTCGGAAACATAAATTCTGCTGCCAATTTGGAGCAACCCCAATAATCTGTCGCATTCTTAGCTAAAAAACATTTGGCAGCATTATGTACCAAAAGCTTTAGCCACCTGGTTCTGCTCTGCCTTAACGCTGTATTATGGCTATGGGCGATTCTCACCGGAATCCTAGCCTTTTCAGCCAGATAAGCGTAATACAATGACAATCCCTGAAAGATATTTAAATGAACCACATCATATTGCCGCT
>CANSKT010000155.1 GCA_947647555.1 uncultured Peptococcaceae bacterium
TTCACGTGCCTGCCGATATATGGGACCATGAATTAAATTATCGCCAACTGCAATCAGGTTCAGCTGAATAGTGGTGTCATTAGCCAAAGCTTCAGATATTGGCTGAAGCGGAATAGCGTTAGCATTCGCTGATTGACAAGCACCCAAACTTAACATTATAACGACAGCCAACATCATCTGAATAAGTCGGCTAATAAATTTGCAAGGCGAAGTAATAGTGTGTTGCCTTTCTTGAGCAAAGAAATAGCGCTTATTTTGTGGTTTCATAATCCAAATACCTCTTTTATTTTACTTAATTATATTATAACACTATTTTAGCTTAATCACAACCATATAATTATGCCGTTTTGATGCCAAATTAATGGATAATAAAGAGAGGGGAGTTATTCAAAACTCATTAAGCCTTGAGATTGAATTAAGGAGGAGTTATTATGATTAAGGTTTTGATTGTTGAAGATGAAAAAGCGATTTCTAATCTAATTCGTCTGAGTCTGAGCAAAGAGGGTTATGTATGCACCTGCGCTTTTGACGGTTTAACCGCTGTGGATTTGCTGGAAAGCAATATCTATGATTTAATTTTGCTGGACGTTATGCTGCCGCATGTTGACGGTTTTGAACTTATTGAATATATTCGGCCGCTGGAAATACCGGTTATTTTTATTACCGCCAAGGATTCAGTATTAGATAGAGTTAAGGGGCTGCGTTTGGGAGCGGAAGATTACATTGTCAAACCCTTTGAAATTATAGAATTGCTGGCCAGAATAGATGTGGTAATGCGGCGTTATCAAAAATGTGATATGGTTTTGCAAATTGACGGCTTGAAGATTGACACACGATCCATGCAGGTTTGGCGCGATGGTCGGGAAATAAATCTGACTAAAACAGAATATGAAATGCTGCTTTTGTTTGCGCGCAATCCACGCCGCGCCATGTACCGTGAAACTATTTACGAGCGTGTGTGGGGTGGTGAGTATCCATTTGGCAGCAAGGTGGTGGATTTACATGTGCAGCGTATGCGCAAAAAAGTGGGTTGGGAACAAATCTTAAAAGCAGTCAACAAAGTTGGCTATCGCTTGGAAGTTCCTGAGTAATCGTCATGAAATTTCGCTTTAAAATAACTCTTTGTATGTTAGCGCTATTATCCATATCATTTGGCGCAGGCGCCAGTCTGATAATTTATGAGTCATTTCAGGACTCACTTGAACGTGAACAGGAAGCGGCTTTTAGTGTTTATCGCATGGTCTGGAGTACATTGCAGATAGTAAACGATTTAAATCCGTATCTGGACCAGGAGGCAATTAATCAAACTCTGGAACAGCTGGGTAAACAAAAACGAACCGCCTGGACGGCTCTGCGTTTAAGCACCGAAAAAGAGGTTATTTATCAATCAACAGACTTTGATTTCCCCATGATGTCTACACCTGAACCAGCCCCAGGTGAATGTCAGTTCTTTACAGCATTGGGTTCAGACGACACCCATTATTTAATACTTTATGGGGCAGCCAACAGTAACGATACGGTTTTATACTTATATATGGTACAGGATATCTCCAATCTATATACCATGCGTCAAATCCAGCAAAATACTTATTTGCAGATATTTATAATCCTGTTAATGCTTTGCGCGGTGTTAGCTTATACGGTTTCCCGGCTGTTAACCGCACCTTTGCAAAAATTATCAAAAGTTTCCCGGGAAATTGCTTCTGGCAAACTCTCCAGCCGTGTTAATATAGCTTCTAATGACGAGGTTGGGGCAGTGGCTGAAGATTTTAATGCCATGGCGCAACAAATGGAGGAAACAATCGGCGAATTAAACAATGCCATTGCCAGCCAGGAGCGTTTTGTAGGCAGTTTTGCACATGAAATGAAAACGCCAATGACCTCATTGATTGGCTATGCCGAACTTCTGCGCAGCGGCGTTCTGACGCCAGACGAACAGGCCGAAGCTGCTTATTATATATACGCCGAGGGCAAACGGCTGGAAAATCTATCACGCAAGCTACTGGATTTGTTGGTATTAAAGCACAAGGATTTACCGCTGATTAAAATTCGGCCTGCTGATTTAATCGAGGGGCTGATTGAGAGATTACAGCCAATTTGTACCAGAAGAAATATCAGCTTATCCTGCGATTGCCAGAAAGGCACCTGCTATTTAGAGCCGGATTTGGTTTGGTCGTTATTATTAAATCTGGCTGATAATGCACAAAAGGCCATGCCCCAGGGTGGGCATATTCATTTGCGCCTGCAAATGCTGCCAGACGGCTGCCGTATCTATGTTTTTGATAATGGACAGGGTATTCCGGAAACAGCGCTGGCGCATTTAACAGAAGCATTTTATCGCGCTGACAAGGCTCGTTCTCGTGAACAGGGCGGTTTTGGTCTGGGTTTGGCTTTATGTCAGGAAATTGTGGCGCTGCATAACGGCCAGCTTAAATTTGCTAACCGTCCAGAGGGAGGCGCTTGCGTTATTGCAGAATTAAGAGGAGGGCGGCCATGAACAAAAATACAAAGTTGAAAACAATGCTGCTGCCTTTTTTGACTTTGCTGCTAATTATCAGCGGTGCGACAATGCCATTTGCCGTTGCTCGCTTGCAGGACTTACAGACCGAGAAAATAACCGATATTCGACAATTCAGCTCGGTTAATCTTACTTTGCAGCAAAATTCAGCCATTAGTCACGTTTTAAAGTTAATTAATGGCGCTGAGTATTCCTGGTTAGATTACAGCGGTTCAACCCGGCTAACTTCAGACGAGGTGACATCTATTTTACAGACCGAGATGCTCGAAATGTCTGCCAATGGACTGATAAATAATATTGAATATTCGGACGCAGACCTGAAACCGCGCCTTGGGCTAATTACCATGGCTGAAAACTCGGCCATAATCTGGGTATGCAATTTTTATTATAATGAGAACAGAAATTGTTTTGCCATAATTGACGATACCAGCGCCAAAATTGTCATGCTTTGGGCTGATAGCCCAAGTATAAGCATTGAACCAATGGAGCAGAATAAACTTTTTATAATAATAAGAAGCATGAACGGGCAGGGCGACACCTTTATGTTGGTTGATGAGAATATAGATCACCAGCAAAAGGTTGTAGTGGTAGACGGACAAACGGCCTATGAATATGTTGAACCAGATGAAAGCATATATACAACCGAAAATCTTACAGAAGATAATTTTCCGCTATTGATTAAATGGCGCAGCTTTTGTGAGGATTATTATGGTATTCAGATTGAGGAGGTAGAAAAAAACTATTCCAGAGATTATATTCAATATGTAATGAAATATCGGCTTGATGAGCAGGACGTATGGTATAAACTGCCAATTACTATTTATCCTGATTATACAATTTTAAATTAAATACAAGCGCCATCAT
>CANSKT010000156.1 GCA_947647555.1 uncultured Peptococcaceae bacterium
CAGACATTTTGTTTGCCTCCTTAACCCTTATGCAATCTCAACGCCGCCGCTAAACGGCATGCGCCGCCAGTCCCACCAACACGCCAAAAGCAGAAGATAATATGCACAGCAGCAAAATTTCGGTGGGATTAGCCGAACCGGCACTACTGCGCAAGGCAATAACCGTTGTCGGCAACAAAGTTATGGCGCTGGTATTCAGCAAAAGCAAGGTTATCATACTGTCGGAAGCGGTATCTGGTTTGGGATTTAGCCGTTGCAACTCCTGCATGGCCTGCAAACCAAAAGGCGTGGCCGCATTACCCAGACCCAGCAGATTAGCGCAAAAGTTAAGCACAATGCCGCTGAAAGCCGGGCTATCTGCCGGAAGTTCCGGAAACAAATGGCGCAGCAATGGCGAAAGCAATCCGGCCAGCTTCTGCAAAAGCCCACTTGCTTCCATTAAAGCCAAAACACCCAGCCAAAGCATTAAAACTCCGGCCAGCGATACTATCAAATCAACACTCTTGGCCGCGCCAGCAAAAGCGGCCTGTGTTACCAGACCAATATTACCCTGCCAGGCCGCTGCGGCAAAACCGGCCAGCAACAGCAGCAGCCAGATTATATTAACCAAAAAAGCGCACCTCCCCTGCCCTTATATTTAGGCATATGAGAGATGCACCGAAAAAATGCTCAATTTATTTTATACAAACCAATATCTCTAAATCATCTTGCGCAAACACCGTCTTAATCATTGCGGAAACCTCCGGCCATTGCAGCTTATCCAAACCGCAGCCAATCAACGGCATTGCCAACAGTCTAATATGCCGCTGCCGGCATATTTCCTGCATAAGCCGGAGCGCCCCCTCCAGGCTTTGGTAAGTTGGCTTCTGATAATAGCGCTCCTTGGTTATCAGATTAAAAACTCGCCCCTCTAACAAACAGTCATAGCTACGCCCCTGAGCCTGCCAATCAGCCAGATAATCCGGAAAGGCTGCCTTAAGTTTATCACGCATGGCAAACTGCTGATTAAACTGCACAGCAATACCGGCGCCCATGGCAAAATCCGCACTGATACAATGAACCAGATAATATTCTGGCGGCGTGGCAAACAAATCCTGCTGTTTTTCCTGATAATGCATGCATATTCCTCTCTGTTCCAGAAATTATTTAACCAGCTTTAAGGGAGCATATTTCTGAATTAAAACCTTGATACCCTGTCCGGGGAAAGCAATGGAAAGTGATGCGTCTTCGCCGCTGCCGTCAATTTTCACTACCACGCCCAGGCCAAATTTGGTATGCTGAACCTTATCGCCAATATTAATCAGCTGTACCTGTGATGTTGACTGCGGTTCAAAGCTATGTTTAGCCCGGCTGACATACAGAGAAGTACTGGGCGGCGCGGCCTCCCGTTTAACCTCCGGTCGTTTATAGCTTAAGGTATGCATATTAACCAGCTCTGCCGGAATTTCATTCACAAAACGGCTGGGCGGCAGATTAACATATTGCCCAAAAAGATTGCGACGCATGGCTCTGGTAATAAACAGGCGCTTTTTAGCACGCGTCATCGCCACATAGCATAAACGACGCTCCTCCTCCATATCGTCCTCATCGGTCAACGCCCGGGCATGAGGAAAAATCTTCTCCTCCAAACCAATCATAAATACCACCGGGAACTCCAAGCCCTTGGCGGCATGCATTGTCAGCAGCGTAACACTGCCGTCTTCGCTATCATAACTATCGGTATCCGTAATCAGAGCCAAACGGGACAAAAAGTTCTCCAAAGTCGGCGCATTATCTTCCGCATCGGCAAAGGCATCAGCCTCATCGCCAGCCAACTGCTGCGCCTCCTGCATATTATTCATAAAGTCCACCGCGGAGGCGGCAAACTCACGCAAATTTTCCATACGAGTTTCGGCCGTAGTGGGATCCTGCTTTTCCAGATAATCAAAATAACCGGTTTCAGACCAAACCATATCCAAAAGTTCTGGAATATCCAGCTTCTGCGCCCAATCTCGCAGATGAGTAATCAAATCAACAAAACGACCTACACTTTTCTGCGCGGTTGGTGATAAGGTCTGCAAAACCTCTGGCATTGTTAAAACCCGGAACACGGAAAGCCCCAACTCCGCGGCGCCGTCCTCCAGCTTCTGATAACTGCCCAGACCAATACTGCGCTTTGGCTCATTAATAATACGCGCCAAACTCAAATTATCATCGGGATTAACCAGCAAACGCAAATAAGCCAGCGTATCCTTAATTTCTTTGCGCTCGTAAAACTTCATGCCGCCGTAAACATGATACGGATAGCCATATTTCAAAAGCGCTTCTTCCAACACACGCGCCTGCGTATGCGTGCGATACACAACCGCAAAATCTTTATATTCATAACCCTGCTCGCGCATCATGGCAATCGTTTCCACCGCAAACATGCCCTCTGAACGGTCATCGGGCAATTCCTGATATTCAATCAATTCTCCGGCTTCCGCGTCCGTCCAAAGGTCTTTGGGCTTGCGCTGGGTATTATGCGCAATCAAACTATTAGCCGCGTCCAAAATATTTTTGGTGCTGCGATAATTCTGCTCAAGTTTAATCAGCTTGCAATCCTTATAATCCTGTTCAAAATTCAGGATATTGCCAATATCCGCCCCACGCCAGCCATAAATGCTCTGGTCTGGGTCGCCAACAGCACAAATATTCTGGCTGCCAGCCGACAACAAACGAATTAAATAGTACTGGGAATAGTTGGTGTCCTGATACTCGTCCACCATAATATAACGAAAACGCTGCTGATATTTGGCCAAAACCTGTGGCTGTTCTTCAAACAGGCGCAACGTATACATAATCAAATCATCAAAATCCATGGCATTGGCGGCCAAAAGACGCTGCTGATAAGATACATAAATTCTGCCCACCGTATTTTCCCATTCGGTGCCGATTTCTTTTAAATAATCATCTGGCGTTAACAACTGGTTTTTACATTTGCTGATTTCAGCCGCAACTGCCCGGGGGTGATATTCCTTATCCTTGGCAAAGCCCATTTCTTTAAGAATACGTTTAATCAGCGTCTGTTGGTCTGCGTCATCATAAATGATAAACTGCGTATCAAAAGGCAGATGTTGAATTTCCCGGCGCAAAATACGCAGACAAATACTATGGAAAGTACCAACCCACATATTGCGCACCGAAAGGCCGGTCAGCTTTTCCATACGCTCGCACATTTCTTTGGCGGCTTTATTGGTGAAAGTAAAGGCCAAAAGTTCACCCGGACGAATGGCCTTTTCTTGCAGCAAATAGGCCGCCCTTGTAACC
>CANSKT010000157.1 GCA_947647555.1 uncultured Peptococcaceae bacterium
GCGCCAACAATATCCAAAGCAGCCTGCAAATAACCACCGATTTCTGGGATTGGAACAACACACCACCCATTGAAGCACCAGTTATTGAAGAAACAGCTACATATTAAGCGATATATCAATAAACATGACAAATATCCCCCAGCCAAGCTGAGGGATATTTTTAACCAAGTAAAAAGTCTGCCAACATTTCCCTGCAAACAAATTACATCATTTCTGCTTTTTTGGCCAAAATTGCCGCCCCTGCCGTACAGGCCGGGCAATCACAAAATGTTGCGCCAGACGCCTGAAGTTCTCTGGCATGCGCATTCAACTGCGCGGCTCTCTCTGCGCCAAACAACTGAATGCCAGCCTCGGAAGCGCTAAAGGCAATGCAAGCCTCCACTGGTAAAACGTCCTGCTCCAGTTCAGCACTAAATTTTTTGGTTTCCTCAGCCTCGTTATCGGTTCCCATTGCTGCCAACCAGCTTTCCGCAGCAGCTTTGGCCTCTGCACTGCAAGACACTGCATTCATCATTTCTTTAGCTTTTACAGCAACATATTCTCTAACCTGTTGTTCCATTTTTTTTATCATTCCTTTCATTTAATTAATCAAACAAGTTATATTGATTTTTTGTAAACTTCTTCCAATATATTATAATACACTAAAATTATTTTGTCAAATTATCAATATAACTGTTCGAGCGCTTTATCAGGCCTTTTCTTCTTGCTGTATATCAGATGATAAATCCTGCAAATCATCAGGCAACTGCTCTGGCGGCTGATATTCCAGCAAATCACTAATTTGGCAATTCAGAACGAAACACACCTTTGCCAAAAAGCCCAAATCCACATAAACAACGTCCTGCGCTTTATAATAACGGTCAATAATACCGTATTTTAAATCAGTTAAAGTCCGCAGGCGGTTTCTGGTAATGCCTTTTTCCTGAAGCAACTCCGCCAGCTTCACCTTTACATTACCATACTCCACAATTTCCATTTCGTGTTTAAATAAACTTCTTGTAGTATCCATATATTTTACCTCCTTTAAGTATATATATATTGTACCAGAGTAAGCCGCACTTGACATTTCCCTTTTTATTATATATACTTAAATAAGAATATACCCTTATAAGGTAATACCCTAATCAGGAGAATTAAATGCCTACCTGCTTTTTCATCGGTCATAAAAATGCTCCAGAAGAATTATACCCATTGCTGTTGACTTCTATAAAACAACACATAACTGAGTTCGGTGTGGAGAATTTTATAGTCGGTGATTATGGCAATTTTGACCAGCTTGCGACGCGCGCCCTGCTCAAGCTAAAAAAGCAACACCCAGAAATAATTCTCACACTGTTGCTGGCTTATCACCCCTTTTATACTGCCCAGCAACATGAAATATTTGACGCCAGCTTTTACCCACCTGACATGGAATTTGTCCCCAAACGCGCCGCCATTATCCGCGCCAATCAATATATGATTAATCATTGCGATTATCTGATTGCTTATAACAGCGGCCATATCGGCAACACCAGAAAACTGCTGCAAAGCGCTGACCGACGGCAAAAACGTGGTCTGTTGCAAATTGAAAATCTGGCCGAACAATTATTTTTATAAATTTTTCTGATAAATAATAGAGTCGTCATTTTCTTAGAAAATGACGACTCTATTATTTATTCCATAAAACATCAGCACTATTTCCTTAACAAATCAACCAGCTGGCTAACTGTTGTACCATTTGTATCCTTTACCCAAATACGAACTTCACAACTACCACTGCCATTTAATCTACTCGAAATAGCATTATTTTGCGACCAATCATTTGAATTTGTAATTTCACCATTTTGAATTATTTCAAATCTGTATTGGTAATCACCGGTACCACCATTAGCATATGCCGCCAGTTTTAAATCAATAGAATAATTAGACCCAGCAATCGATTTAAAACCTGACTGCGAAAAACCAATAGCTAACTCTTGATTATCGCTCTCATTATCATTATCATCGTAATCGTCGTCATAATCATTATTATCATAATTTGGAAGATTGTAATCCGGTTTATGATTGCCAGAATTTATATTTAACAAGTCCACAACCACACTATCCTCTTCTCCATCAGCATCTTGCACCGAAACACGAATTTCACAACTGCCATTACCTGATAATGTATTACTAATTGTATTATTCTCTGACCAATCCGCTAAGTTAGTAGTTTTATTATTTTGTATCAACTCAAATTTGTACTGATAATCACCAGAACCGCCATCGGCATATGCCGTAAGCCGAAAAGTCAAGTTATAATAACCGCCGGCCAAAGACATACTTTTACTTAAAGAAGTTTTAACAGAAAGTTCATCATTTTGCCAATTATCATAACTATTCTGCTTATTCTCAGTATCTGAAAAATTATCAGACTCTTTATCGCCGTTTTTTAATTTATCACATCTATACAAAAATGTTATAACCTGGCCGCGATTACAGGAATAATATTTTGAATATGTATTAATGCCGGTGTTCAGATTTAAGCCATTATTCACTGCCCAGGTAAAAGCATCTTTACCGGGACGGCCAGCATTATACCAAAGACTATTAACTAATGTTTCCAAATCACAGATTTCCGTAGAATTAAATATAGGGCCGGAAATAAAACCCTTTTCATAAGCCCAAAGCGCCGGCTTATAATAGGTTTCAATAACATTATTATTAAAAGGATTGGCAATGCCCGGCTCTGGTGCGCCATTAGAACGCCACAAAAAAAGCAGAAACTGAGCTTTGCTGCAAACCTGATTGGGAGAAAATTTGTTATTGCCCGTACCATTACTTATATCATTTTCCACAGCCCAACAAACAGCATCAAAGTAATAAGAACCAGACCTGACATCTGTAAAATTAAAAGTTGCGGCATTAGCGATACAGGGCAAAAAAAGAAACAGCAATAAAACAAGCATAATTTTATACTTCATTAAGCATCACCTACCAAAACCATAATCTTAAACGGAATTTTATAAGCGTAATACACTTATAATTATACTTGCATTACCTTGTGTTTGTCAAGATGATTTTTGAATAAACTAAGTGCAACACCATGAGTTACATGGAGGCAGTTTATTTATGAAAGAAAAAAAAGAGTTCAATATTCAAATTGGTGAACAAATAAGAAAAGCCAGAGAAA
>CANSKT010000158.1 GCA_947647555.1 uncultured Peptococcaceae bacterium
AATCATTTCAGACAGTTGGTTATATTGAGTAAAGTCTGCTTCAACTATATGTAGATTTGCACTATCCAAATTGTTCATTTTCTCCTTACTACGAACAATAGCCCAAACTTCATCACCATTTGCTAAAAGCTTTCTTGTCAAAGCATTGCCAATAAAACCACTTGCACCGGTCACAATATATTTACTCATCTGGAATTCAACTCCATTGTCAGATTTACATCGCTTTCCGCCAGTGTAGGAGCCTGCATATCTTTTTGCGATACAATCGGGTTATCTATTCCCCATTCAACTGCAATCTCTAAATCATTCCAGGCAATAGCCCTATCCAGTTTTGGCTCATAAAGACCCGTAACCTTATATTGCACCTCACAGTTATCTTGCAATGTCAAAAATGCATGTCCATAACCACTGGGAATCCAAATCTGTCGTCTGTTTTCAGCGCTCAGTTCAACAGCCAGCCACTGCTTAAAGGTTGGCGAATTGCGCCTTAAATCAACAACAACATCTTTAATAGCACCTTTCGTACAACGTACCAATTTTATCTGTGGCACTGGATTGTTCTGAAAATGAATACCACGCAAAGTTCCCCTTTTTAAAGTCATTGAGTGATTATCCTGCACAAATTCATCTGTTATCCCATACTCCGCTAATGTGCGCATAGAATATGTTTCACAATAATAGCCCCGATAATCCTCAAAATAAGTAGGCTCAATTATTTTCACTCCCGGCAATGCCAATTCTGTAACCTGCATAATCCTTACTCCCTTTCCCTGATATCCGCTACAAGCTGCGCCTGCCGCTTAATCTCAGCATAATGCCCAACCCTCTTATTTTCGTCCCTAATACACTCTCCAAAATAAGCGATTGACTTGCCAAAGCTGTCGTCTGCCGACAAGGTATAAACCTGCTCATTATCGCCAATATTAATCATCACCTGTGGCTCATAACCAACCGGAGCCGTTAACACTCGATTGGTATACAACACTCCCTTGCTGCCCCAAAGTTCCAAACTGCACTTATAGCTGTTATCCATACCAAATGCCACCTGGGCCGTCAGCCCATAATCATTTGTAAGAGTTGCACTGCCTCCAATATCCACTCCAAATTCCGGCTGTATATTCAGCTGAGATGTAGTAATCTGGGCGCTATTCCCCAGAAAGTATCCAGCCAGCTTCAATGTATAACCGCCGCAGTCCAGCAAAGCGCCGCCACCCAACTCCCGATTATAGCGAAAATCGTTAGCGCCCCGGAAAGGAAAGCCAAAATCAATGCGTATAAGTCTAAGTTCGCCCAACTCCGCTATATGCTCACTTATCCATTCCAACTGGGAGTGATACACAAACATATAATTCTCGTGTACAGCCAAATGTTTCTCCGCCGCCAAACTCAGCAGCTCCTCTGTATCCTTAATATTGATACAAAATGGCTTTTCCAGTAAAACGTGCTTTCCAGTCAGCAAAGCCCTCTTAGCCCATTCATAATGCAAGGCCGGCGGCAAAGGAATATATACCGCCTCCACCTCTGGAGCATTCAGCAGTTCCCCATAGCCGTTAAAAATCTTGCCGCCATAGGAGTCTACAAATTTTTGGGCTTTAGCCCACTCCGCTTCTATCTGCTCTGGTGTCGGCTCGCCAAACCATTCAATGGCGTCAGCCACCGCCACCCCAATATATTCAAAATACTGACTTTGCTGCAAAGCTGGTAAAAAACGTCGAAAGGCAATCTCCGATGGGCATAACACCCCTATTTTTATCTTCTTCATTTATTACACCTCCAGAAGGGAAAGCAAATTCCGCAGCTGTATATTCAAACAGTTATTTACCTGGGTTAGCAGATTAAGCGTCTTATAATCCGCCCAGAAATATCCCTTCGGCGGCTCGAACGGCTCAATTTCCAAAATTACATTGCGATTTTGCTCATGATAAAAGCGGCCGCCCTCCTCGGACAGAATAACATCATGTCTAATCCCCTTACCGGCTTTTAACTGTTTCATAAATAGCCTGTCCATTTCATTTTCTGACTCTCGGCAAACTGCGTCTCTTTGCACTGTTGGCCCCAGTTCCATACCGTCAAAACAGCCAACCTCTGCCTGTGCCTTAACCAAAAAACGCCGCTTTCCATTGATAATCGCTGTAAACAGGCCAAACATTGCTATGCCCTCCGCCTTAAATAAAGGCTGTGTCCAACGGCGAACTTCTCGCCCCTCAACTTCAATATCGCAGTAGATAACCGAAAAGCTATATGGTTCTTTACAGCGAATGCCAAAGTCGTCCATCTGCCAATTTTTTAGTTCGTCCAATCGCACCAGCTCAGACTGAGCATAATCAAACATCTTATAATTATTTATGTAGTTGTAGATTTCTGCCATATCGTCAGGCTCTGCCGCATCAAACATGGAGTTATACAGGCTCTGGTCAGTGAAGTATCGACGCATTTTGCCCCGTTCATCGTCCAGCATTGCCAGAGGTAAACAGGATAAAACCGTCCGGGTATCCATATTCACCAGATTATCATAGTGCATTAACTGCTTTAGCTGGCGCAGTGTCAGCCATTTGTGACTAGGCAATACCTCAACATCATCTTCCACCAGCAATACAATATTGCGATTACGCTTCTTATAAAAGCGAGATGATTGCTCTGACTGAATTTGATCAACAATGATTGTATGCTTGTCCGCCTCAACAAAATAATCCAGATAAGCTGGTTTATTACCACCGTGCTTTTGGGTAAAATTACTCTTGGTAGCCTGAATTGTAGGCGATATTTGAATTTTATTGATATTTCCCGGCTCAATTTTGGCTTGCATAAGAAAATGCAGCACGCCGTTTATTTCCTTTGCCAATATGCCCAAATAACCAATTTCATTTTGCAGAATAATCGGCTGCTCCACATCGCCGCATTTCATACCGCTTATCTCAAAGAAGCTGTGGTTCTGGTTGCGGATACAGCCGGTTTGCTCATCGTACAACCAAAAGTCGCTCTCTGACAAACGGTTGGACACTATATTAACCACCAGATTTTGATTACGCTCCTCTATCCA
>CANSKT010000159.1 GCA_947647555.1 uncultured Peptococcaceae bacterium
TTGGCATGCGAGAGTTATAGAGTGCTTCAAATTTTAAGGTTAAAGATTTCATTTTGACCTAAGATTAGAAATATTGTGCATTTTAAGGCATTGGCATTCGAGAGTTAAAAAGTGCTTCAAATCTTAAAGTTAAAGATTTCATTTTAACCTAAGATTAGAAATATTTTGTGCATTTTAAGGCTTTGGCATGCGTGAGTTATAGAGTACTTCAAATCTTAAAGTTAAAGATTTCATTTTGACCTAAGATCAGAAATAGTGTATATTTTAAGGCATTGGCATTCAAAAGTTATAAAATACTTCTATATAAAATGCAATTTGTAACGCCGTGTTTGAAGCATTTTGTTGCTTGTGGTTGCCAAGGTTTTAAAAAATTGCCAAAGATTTAAAAGGTCCAGGGAGTGGTTGGGGAGCGAGAGCCGCGCCACCAGCGCCAGAACCAGCCGGCCAGCGGCGCCAGAGAGGCCGCCAGCGGCACGGCGATAATCATGCCGAGCACCCCGAACCAGTAGCCGCCGACCAAAACGGCAAAGATGATATAGAGGGGGTGCAGACGCACGGCGCCAGACATAATGCGCGGTGAGATGACAATGTTTTCCAGTTGCTGCACAACCAGCCAGACGGCCAGCATTTTGATAACGGCCAGTCGTCCCTGCACCATGACTAGCAGCAAACAGGGCAGAAAAGCCAGCAGGGGTCCAAGATAGGGGATAAGCTCGGCGATGGCCATAATCAGACCGAGGGTGAAGCTGTATTGCACGCCGCAAAGCCAAAGCAACAGGTAAAAAAGCAGACCAACGCAGACGGCTACCAGCAGATAACCGCGTACAAAGCCGCGCAGCATCTGGTTTAACTCGCGGAGCAGCGGTAGCAGGCGGCGTTCCCATTCCGGTGAAAGCCATTGCCGGGCCAGTTTGACAAAGGTTTGGCGGTCACGCATGAAATAAAAGGCGAAAACCGGCGCGAAGATGAGCGTTGATATATTGCTGAAGAAAGAAGGTAACAGACGCAGACTGCGCATAAGCCAGCTATACAGACTATCACCAAGACCGTTGAAAAAATCGCGCAGACAGTCGTCCATGAAAGCCGGCAGCATGGGCAGACCAAGACGTTCCGGCCAGCTGTCATGACAGTTTTGCCAAAAGCTTTGGCAGGAAGCGATGGTTTCCGGTAATAGCTGGCCGATGGCCGCAACATCACGCCAAAGGCGCGGCACGCCCCAAACGCCGGCGGCGGCCAACAGACTGAAAAGCCCGGCATAAACCAGCGTGATGGCCAGCCAACCGGGCAGGTTATATCTTTCCAGACGTTTTACCAGTGGCAGCAGAATATAACAGAGGGCCGCGGCCAGACCAAGCGGTAATAGCAGCGCCTGGCAAAGTAACAGCAAAAGCACGGCTAAAACTATACCGCCCAATATCCATACCAGTTTTTTCAGCCGCAGCCTGTTCATGCTTGTCCCTCCAGATTTTATTAGCTTGGGTGTCGGGGTTATGTAAGACTGCGGCCCGGTCAGGCCGCAGAGGTTTTGCCCTGATTGGAAGTTTAGGGAATTAGCCGATTAATCCAGCGCCCGGTTTTAATCATGGCATTGCCGGTTTTGTGAGCCATCATGCAAAATTCATCGGCAAATTCTTCGCTGATATTCGACATCATACCCATCATGCCGCGCCGGCTCATCATGTTGCGGCTGATATGGTTGCTGTGGTGGCCGGAGCCGACCGCCCTTTGCATACTCATGGCGCCAACCGCGCCCAGTGTGCCGATACCGGCAGCCACAGCGGCGTATAACATGGCTTTGTTGCTGCTTCTGCTCATTTGTAACACCTCCGAAATAGAAAATAGCAAAATAGAAAAATAGAAAAAAGGATATAAAATTGAAATTATAAATTAAAACTAATTTCAAATTTTATTATGCCGATATTGCCGGCTAACTATAAAAGCAGTTTGCGGCAATACAGGCAGAAATTAGAAGATTAAATAAAAAAACGCAGAATAAAAAGGAAAAAAATAAATGAAAATATCAACAGAAATTATAAATGAAAACGCAGAAATGGCGGCTGGTGATTATCAGGCGGCGCTGCAATTTTTGGCGGAACGTACTAAATTTGGCATTAATTTGGGACTGCGCCGGATTGAGCGCCTGTTGGAACTTTTGGGTAATCCGCATTTGGGAGTTGATGCGCCTCATTTTGTTCATGTTGGCGGCACCAATGGCAAAGGCTCGGTTTCCACAATGCTGGCGGCTATTTTGCAGGCGGCTGGCCGGCATACCGGTTTCTTCAGTTCACCGCATCTTCATTCTTATCGCGAGCGTTTTCGGCTGGACGGGCAGGAGATTAGCCGTGTGGATTTGGTGCGGCAGCTGGCGGTAATCAGGCCGCTTTTGGTGCAGCTGGAGGAGCAGGGTGAAGAAGCGCCAACAGAGTTTGAGGTCAGTACGGCTCTGGCTTTGCACTATTTTCAGCAGCAACAGGCTGACTGGGCGGTTATGGAGGTTGGTCTGGGCGGCGAAATTGACTCCACCAATGTTATTCAGCCGGAGTTGGCGGTGATTACCAATGTGGCGATGGACCATATGGATTATCTGGGGCATACGCTGACGGAGATTGCCGGAGTTAAGGCTGGCATTATTAAGCCCGGGGTTCCGGTGTTGACGGCCGCTCAGGACGCTGAGGTTCTGGCGGTGCTGCAAGACCGGGCGCAGGCGGCTGGCAGTCAGCTTTTGCAATTAGGCCGGGATTTTGCTTATGAGGTTGAAAAATCGGATATTGACGGGCAGACGTTTACTTATTGTGATAAATTGAGCGGTGAGCGTTGGTCTGGGCTGCATATTAAGCTGCTGGGCGAACATCAGCTGGCTAATGCGGCGTTGGCGGTGGCGGCGGCGCGGCGGCTTGGTCTGTCAGAAACGGCGGTGCGCAGCGGCTTGGCGGCGGCTAACTGGCCGGGGCGGCTGGAAATTGTGAGCCAAAAGCCGCTGGTGGTTTTGGACGGTGCGCATAATGT
>CANSKT010000160.1 GCA_947647555.1 uncultured Peptococcaceae bacterium
TAATGAGAAAGCTAACATAGAGATTGTTAAGCTTATACTGAAGCAGCTGGGTAAGTCTGAGAGGTTGATTGAGTATGTGCAGGACAGGCCTGGGCATGACCGCCGTTATGCGATAGATAACACTAAGATTACCACTGAGTTGGGTTGGCGGCCGGAGTATACCTTTGAGCGAGGTATAGAGGAAACGATTGAATGGTATCTGCAAAATCTGGAGTGGGTGGAGAATGTTACCTCTGGCGACTATTTGCAGTATTATGAATTGATGTATAAATAAGTAGATAAATAATAATGGAAAAAACAGACCATAATTTATGTATTGGGACAGAAATTTGGGTCTATTTGTGAATAAAAGTTTAATGTAATTATTAACAATAAAGAAAAAACCAAACGGTTATAAATTGTAACCGTTTGGTTTTTTGTTCAGTTCCGGTATTTATGTTTTATACACTTTATTCTCTGGCCAACGTAAACTGGTTTACCAGATTTTTCAAGCTTGCCGCTTCTGCCGAGAGTTGTTGACTGGCGGCTGCGCTTTCTTCAGATGTTGCGCTGTTGGTTTGTACTACGGAAGAGATTTGTTCAACGCCCTCGGTTACTTGAGCAATGGCGGAAGTCTGGCTTTCTATGGCTTCTACCACAATATCCATTTGCGAGGTTACATGTCCAGCAAAAACGCTGGTGCGCTCCAAAGATTCTGTTACATTAGTTACGGCCTGGTTGCCCTCGGCTACGGCCTGAATAGAGCGCTCGATAAGTTCTTTGGTAGCTTTTGCTGCCTCATCTGATTTGGAAGCAAGATTGCGTACTTCGTCTGCAACAACGGCAAAACCTTTGCCAGAAGCACCAGCCCGAGCCGCTTCTACGGCGGCGTTCAGAGCCAGAATATTGGTTTGGAAAGCGATATCCTCAATTGTAGCAATAATAACGGAAATTTCCTTAGATGATGCGGAGATTTTTTCCATAGCGTTGTTTAATTCGCCAACATGCTGCACGCTGGCACCCAACTGTGCACCGGCCTGTTCCACGAATTGACCGGCCTGTTCGGCGGCGGACGCGGTTTGTTTGGCGCTGGAGGATATATCGTTTATGGTGGCGGCAAGTTCCTCAACTGAACTGGCCTGCATTATGGAGCCCTGACTTAAAGTTTGCGCTCCGTTGGAAACCTGGTCGCTGGCAGCAGAAACTTGCCCTGCTGCAGCATCTATCTGATGTATGGTGGCGCTTAACTGAACTTTCAGTGTTCGCATGGATTCCAGAATACCCTGGAAACTGCCTACATAGGCTTCTCGGTGGGTGGATTGTATGTCGAAATTTTTACCGGCCATTTCGGTGAGCAGGTAGCCGATATCATGAATAATGGTATTTAGACCGTTTACTAAATCAGCTGTGGATTTTGTTAATTCAGCTGTTTCATCTTTACCTTGCGTTTCTGGGACGGGAGATTGGAGGTCGCCTTCCACCAGGAGCTTCATGCGTTTGGCGCAGGCCTGCATGGGTATGCTGATATTGTTGGATAGCTTCAGCGCTACAACTACAGATGCTATTATGGAAATAATCATAACAGCTATGTTGATAAATATACCAAAATATGTTTCAGCCAAATAGTCCTTTTTCATAGCTGTAACTGCTAAACTCCAGCCGTCTGTACCTGCAACCGGAACATAGGCTGCAAATCTTGGGCCGTCAGCTGCATGGAAACTGCCAAAGCCTGCATTGCCCTGTCGCATAGAGGTGTGGATTGCCGCTAACTCTTTCAGAGATTTATCGCTGGTGGCCTCACGCTCAATATTTTGTGTGGTAATGGTGTCCAGAGTGGTATCGGCAATGGTATCGCCTGATTTGTTAATCATATAGGCGTGGCTGCTGTCACTTACCTGAATAGAGGAAACAATGTCGTTTAAGAAAGTTTCCTGAGGTACAAAGTAAATCACGCCTATAATGTTGGAACCATGATTTCCATTAGCATATAGTGGGGCAGCTACCATAATTGAGAGGTCGCCTGTGACTTTACTTATCAGCGGTTCAGATACATACACGTTGCCGCGCATGGCCTGCTGTACATATTCCCGGTCAGAGTAATCTTTGCCGTCCAGAATACTAATTCCGTCTGCACCAATGATATTACCTCTCTGGAAGCCATGCATACTAATACGTTCATCAATAATAGACTGTTTTTCTTCTACCGGTACATTTGGGTCAGAAAGCTGGGGGATACAACCTGTATCCATAGCCACATTTCTATACGCGTTTAGTTCCTGCTCAATGCGCTTACCGGCCAGGGCGGCTGTTTCGCTCATCATTTGTTCCACCGTTTTTAGCGTGCTCCGATAGTTCAGAACAATGCTAGAGAGCCCAACCGCAAGCAAGGCGATGAGAACCGTTGCAATCAGGCAGATAGTGATTTTTTTCCGGATACTGTTCATCTCAATGCACTCCTGTTTATAATAATTTTTTTCTGGAATCCAATCCAGTCTTTTCCTATTATAAAATATTATACCTTGACTTGTCAATAATCTTCTTTCAATTATCAGGGTAATAGCAATTAAAAAATACAAGAAATGAAGAATTAATATAGGTAGCATTTTCTTTGGTAGAAGTGGATTATTCAGAGCAGTTGTTAGTTGACAATGCTATATCAATTATCGGAATTGCTTTGGGACTTTATTTCCTAATTACAAAAAGTCTGCCAATTATTTATAATCGGCAGACTTCTAAGCGAATATTTTTAACTACAACAGCATATCTGCAATTTCAGTATACAAATCATCATGATTAAATGGTTGTACACGTC
>CANSKT010000161.1 GCA_947647555.1 uncultured Peptococcaceae bacterium
GTATAATGCCGCCCCAGCTTTTTGGCCACCACGCTGGTGGTGCCGGAACCTAAAAAAGGGTCCAGAACCAGCGCGCCAGGCCGGGACCTGGCCAGAATAATTTTGGCAATCAGCTTTTCCGGTTTCTGCGTGGGGTGCGCCGTATTTTCCGGCATTGACCAAAAAGGGATTGTAATATCGTCCCAAAAATTGGAAGGACAGGTATCGCGATAATTGCCGGCCGGCGTTTCCACCCAATCCTTGGGCCGACCCTGCACCCGATAAGGCGCTTTAACCCGGCGGCGCTGCTTCACCGCCTGCAAATTAAAATTATACTGCTGGCCGTTAGTCACAAACCAGATATCTTCCAAGCCATTCTTCCAGTTGGCTTTAGCGCCGCGCCCTTTCTCGCGCTGCCAGGTGATACGGTTACGTATCTGAAAAAATTCGCTCAACACCGGGCCAATAATCAAACTGCTGGCCCAATCGCAGCAAACATAAATTGAAGCGTCCGCCTTGAGCAAAGGTTTAACCGCCGCCAGCCATTCACGCGTATAGTCCGCGTAAACCTCCGCCTTGCGTCGGGCAAAGGTTGCGCCGTTAAACGATTTAGTAAGATTATAAGGAGGGTCGGCAATCAGCAAATCCACACTATCGGCAGGCAACAACGAACAAACCGCCAGCATATCGCCCCAAATCGTTCTGTCCAGGCACTGCGCCAAATCCGCCGGCTGTTCCAAAACCAGACAACGCTGTAAAAAAGCCTTGCCCTCGCTCAAACTCGTCGCAATAGTTTTATTCCGCTTGCTTGCGCTTTTCTTCATATTATAATATCCTTTTTATAATAAGCTTATATTTCGATATCCTCCGGCGGCGCAGACGGCCGATACTGAATATCCTCAATGTCATCTTTAATAAAGGCCAAAAACACCTGATTAGCCAGCAACATGCCTTTCGGCGTAAGACGCAGACTATGCGCGTCTGCGGAATATTCCAACAGACCGGCGGCATAAAGCGGCGGCAGTTCATTGGCATAAAAACGCAACGGGTCAACCCGAAAACGCGAAATTACCGGGTAAATATCCACGCCAGCCGCCTGCCGCAGTCCCATAAACATAACCTCGCTCATGCACTGCGCCATAGTAAGTTCTTCTTCCTCAACCGGCGGCCGGTGCAGCTGCTGCAAATTATGCAGATAATCGTCAAGATTGCCGCAGTTCTGCCAGCGCTGCAAAAACAAACAGCTGGCCGCGCCCAGCCCTACGCCAAGATAATCCTCACGCTGCCAATACAGACGATTATGCCGGCTGCGAAAATCATGCTGACCTTTAAGAGCAAAATTGGCAATCTCATATTGAGCATAACCCTGCTCGCGCAGCTGCTGCCAGGCATAAAGCAGCATATCCGTTTCCAAATCCTCCTCGGCCGCAGAAAGCAACCCCTTGGCATACTGCCGCCCCCAGGGGCTGTCGTTATCCAGCTGCAAAGAGTAAAGCGAAATGTGCTCCGGCTTAAGGCGCAGCGCCGCCTGCAAATTATATTGCAAATCGGCCAGCGACTGCCCGGGCAAAGCATACATCAAATCCAGACTTAAATTTTCAAAGCCGGCCGCGCGCGCATCAGCCACCGCCTGTTCGATAGCCGCCGCATTATGCGCCCTACCCAGCCGCCGCAGTTCAGCGTCCTGAAAACTTTGCGCTCCCAAAGAAAGGCGGTTAAAACCAGCCTGCCGCAGCTGACGCAGATAGGCCTCGTCCGCCGTGGCCGGATTACATTCCACCGTAATCTCCGCGTCCTCGCGCACCGCAAAGGTCTGCCGAATAAAATCCAGCGTTTCCACCAGCGTCTCCGCCGGCAAAACCGTCGGCGTACCGCCGCCAAAATAAATGGAAACCAACTCGTCAGCATAAGCCCGATACATGCGCATCTCCTGCTGCAAGGCCTGCGGATAGGCCGCCGCCTGCGCCTTAACCTCACTGTAAGTATGCGATAAAAAATCGCAGTAATTACAGCGCCGCAGACAAAACGGCCAATGCACATATAAAGACTTAAACGCCATTTTCCGCCCCTCCTTTAACAAAACACGCCGCGCCTGATTTTAATAGCCCTTAAGCCGCCGCCAGAGTTCGCCCTCCATATCAATCAGTTCTTCAATATCCTGATAATAAATTTCCAGATGCTGCGATGTGCCGTCGCTCAAGGTGATATAAAGCGTCAGCGTATCCCTCCCCAGCGAGAACTCCAGAATACGCGGCAAACGGCGCTCCAGATAATCCAATACTTCCGGATTTTCCGGCAGACCCAGCCCGGCCTGTCGCACGCTATAAGTGCCGCGCGCCGGCTCCAACAAATCCACACGCCAGTTTACCCCCGGCTTAAACAAATCGTTCAGACTGTATAATTGACCCGTTTCCTTATCAAAACAGGTGGTAAAAACATGCTCCTCCCGAGCGCCGGGAGCATCAGTAAAGGTTTTCCAGGAATCGTCCAGCCGCAAATACTGCACCACTGTCATAACCGTGCCGTTGCTTAAAATTTCAAAATCGCCGCTCACCATAAACTGCAACTCATCATGCAGCTGATAACTTTCATAATATTCACCCATGGCATTATCAGCCAGAGTATAGTTCAAACGCTTCCAGACAGCAAACTGCTCCGGACTAACCGCCGACTTGTTAGCCATTTCTACCTGCGGATAATAA
>CANSKT010000162.1 GCA_947647555.1 uncultured Peptococcaceae bacterium
ATCATGCTCACCCACTTTATTTAAGATGTTTAATCATATGCAGAATGGGCTGTCTTTAGCACCCCTAATCACCGACAGACTATAAGACGCTAAAAATCAGCCCATTTTCAAATTAGTAAGCATAAACCAGCTGCAACAAAATTTGCGCCAGACTTTTGGCGTTCGCATTCATCAACTCCGTAACCTCGGCATGCGTAACCTTATCAGCCAGTCCGCAGGCAAAATTGGTCACCATAGCCAACGAGCCATATTTCAACCCCAATTCATTGGCCAGCGTAACCTCCGGCACCCCGGTCATACCGGAAATCGTGCCGCCCAGCCGGGCAAAAGCCTGAATTTCCGCTCTCGACTCAAAGCGCGGCCCCTGCACGCAAACATAAACGCCCTTTCCCACCAACGGAATATTCGCGCGCTCCGCCGCCGCCTTAATCTGCTGCTGCCATTCCTCATCATAGCAGTGCGTCATGTCTGTATGCTGCACACCGGCCTCGCCGCCGGTAAAAAAGGTATGCTCCCGGCCATAGGTGAAATCCAGAAAATCATCAACCAACACAATACTGCCCGGCGGCACCTCGCGCAGCAATGAGCCAACCGCATTTACCGCGATAATTTTATCCACACCCAGACTTTGCAGCGCCCAGATATTCGCACGATAATTAATCAGATGCGGAGGTATGCTGTGATTGCGCGCATGACGCGGCAAAAAAACCAACGGCTTCACGCCCTGCGGCGTCATAACCTCGCCCTGAAAAACGCTGGCCTCGCCATAAGGCGTGCTTATATGCTTTTCCTGCTGATTTTTCAATTCTTCCCAATCATAAAAGCCGGTTCCGGCAATCAATGCCAACATTTTCTATTACCCCCTCTTAGAAAATCCCAAGTTGTCACTCGTCAAGAACGAACCTACATCACAGGATTATACAGATTACTTCTTATTGTACTTACCTGCACCGTGATATGCTGACTTCGTCTTGCAGACTCGTCAATCGTCAAGAACTACCTCATAGTTGCTGGCTTCTTCATTATCGCCGGCAAAAAGCGCCGCCGCAAAATCAGCCGCCACAAACTCGCGCAGGTCGTCAATGCCCTCGCCCACGCCAATCATCTTAACCGGCAAATTTAACTCGTTGGCAATACCAATCACCACGCCGCCCTTAGCCGTGCCGTCCAGCTTAGTCAGAACAATACCGGAAAGCGGCACAACCTCGCCAAACAACTTGGCCTGACTGATAGCATTCTGACCGGTGCCAGCGTCCAAAACCAGCAAAACCTCCACATTAGCCTGCGGCGCTTCGCGCTCAATAATGCGATTAATTTTGCGTAATTCTTCCATTAAATTAGTTTTATTTTGCAGCCGCCCGGCCGTATCGACAATCAGAATATTGGAACCGCGAGAAGCCGCCGCCTGACAAGCGTCAAAAACCACCGCCCCCGGGTCAGAACCGCTGCTCTGGCGGATAACGTCCACCCCGGCGCACTCGCCCCACATGCAAAGCTGCTCAATCGCCGCCGCGCGGAAAGTATCCGCCGCCGCCAGCAAAACATTGTGGCCAATGCTGTGATAATAGGCCGCCATTTTGCCGATTGTTGTCGTTTTGCCGGCGCCGTTCACGCCAACCACCAAAATAATATTCAAACGACCGCCTTTAAGCAGAAAGCGGTTTTTGTTTTCGCCCTCAACCGACCCCTTGATAATCTTCACAATCTCCGTCTGCAAAGCCTGACGTAACGGCTCGGCCTCCCGAATATGCTCTTTCTTCTCAATCTCGCGCAGTCGCTCCGTCAACTCCACCGCCGTCTGCACGCCCACATCGGCCTGAATAAGCGTTTCTTCCAAATCCTCATAAAATTCTTCATCAATCTTGCGCCCCAGAGAAAAAACCTGGGAAAGCTTGTTATTAAAATCATCACGCGTTTTGGTCAAGCCCTGTTTCAGCTTTTCAAAAAAACCCATAAGCCAGCCTCCTTGTCCATATCAACTATTATAAACAAATTTATTCTATAAATCAAGCAATATCATTATAAAAAGCCCGGTCAGGAAACATATTGCTGCAAATCATCGGTCAGCCGCACCGAAACAATTTTCGACACGCCGTCTTTTTCCATGGTAATACCCCAAAGCCGGTCCGCCGCCTCCATCGTCCCCTGACGATGCGTAACCACAATAAACTGGGTTTTCTGCTTAAACATTTTAATATACTCGGCAAAACGCTCCACATTCGCCTCGTCCAGCGCTGCGTCCACCTCGTCCAGAATACAGAACGGACTGGGCTTAACCTGAAAAATAGCCAGAACCAAAGCCACACCCACCAACGATTTCTCACCACCGGAAAGCAGATTATAATTAATCAGTTTTTTACCCGGCGGCTGCACCAGCAAATCCACGCCAGTTGTCAACGGGTCGTCCGTCTCCGTCAAAAACATAGCCGCCGAGCCGCCGCCGAACAACTGCACAAAAGTCTGACCAAAATTCTGGTTCACCTGCTCAAAAGTATCCCGGAAACGCTTGGCCATAATCTCGTCCATA